>JAUNJG010000025.1 GCA_030533385.1 Eubacteriales bacterium
GTATACAGGTAAATCCACGTTGCTACAAATGTGAGGTCACTTCATATTGTCCTACCCGATTTCACACTGTTAAAAAACGGAGCGCATATCCCAGATATGACTCCGTTTTTGTTGGACACGATATGAAAATTTTTCTTTACCTTCGTTTCAAAATGCGGATGGAATTCAGCAGACACAGAACCGATACACCGGTATCCGCAAATACTGCAATCCACATATTGGCAAAGCCAAACAGCCCCATAATCATCACAATGATTTTAATGGCAAGGGCAAAAACCACATTCTGCCAGGAAATACTGCTGGTCATTTTTGCGATTTTTAAAGCTTCCGGAATGGCTGTCATTTCAGAATTCATAAAGACGACATCGGCTGCTTCAATGGCTGCATCAGCGCCGCTTCCCATGGCAGCTCCCACATCGGCACCAGCCAAAACCGGTGCATCATTGATACCGTCACCCACAAACATAACCGCTCCGTTGGCCTGCCTGATTTTTTCCAGTTCAGACAATTTATCCTGCGGAAGAAGTTTCGCGTGTACTTCATCAATACCGGTATCTGCCGCAACCTTATCCGCACTTTCCTGTGCATCTCCCGTCAGCATCACCGTTTTAATGCCCAGGCTCTTAACTGCGGCAATGGCCGGAACGGCATCTTCCTTAATGGTATCGGAAATTATGATATTGCCGACAAATTTTCCATTTAAGGCAACCAGTACCTCTGTACCGAAATCTTCTTTTTTATAGGCGCTCAAATCCACCCGGTTGGCATCCATCAGCTTTCTGTTGCCGCAAAGAACATCGCCCTTGCCGATTACCGCATGGATGCCGTGTCCGGCTTCCTCCTCCACCTTGGAAGGCCTTTCAATTTCTAGACCGGCTTTCTTGGCTGCTTCCACAATACTGTTTCCAATCGGATGGGTGGAAGAAAGCTCGCAGCTTGCACTGATGGAAAGAAGTTCCTCAGTCGTCATGCCGTCGTCCACAGGCTGCGCTCTTTGCACTACAAAGTTTCCCTTCGTGATTGTTCCGGTTTTATCCATAATCACAGCTTTTACATTCTTTAATGCCTCAATGGCAATACCACCCTTGAATAAAATACCTTTTTTGGAACCTGCGCCGATACCGGAGAAGAAGGCCAGCGGCACAGATAATACCAGGGCACAAGGACAACTGATTACCAGGAAGGTAAGCGCTGTATAAATAGAAGCAGTACCACTGGTTCCATAGAGAGTGGAAATCTCACCGGTATAGGATGGATTTACAAAGTAGTGCCAGTTCAGGGAATCCGGCAGGATAAATGGCAGAATCAACGCTACAAATAAAGCGAAGAACACCACCAGCGGTGTATAAATACGTGCAAATTTGGTAATAAATTTATCAATATTCGGCTTGCTGGCCGCTGCATTTTCCACAGAATCCAGAATTCTTGTTACCATGGATTCTTCCAGAACCTTTTCCACACGAATCTTTAACTGGCCGGAAGTATTTACACAGCCGGAGACTACGCCGTCTCCCACTTTGGCCATAACCGGCACCGGCTCACCGGTTACTGGAGAAGTATCAATGCGGCTTTCTCCCTCAATAATCAAGCCATCCAGAGGAATTCTGTCTCCCGGTCGAACTAACAGGATATCGCCTACATTTGCTTCCTCCGCATCTAAGACACGAACCTCATCGCCAATAACCAGATTTACCACCTCCGGACGCAAGTCCACGGCTTCCATAATCTGCGTACGGCTCTGCTCTGTTGCCCTGTCTTCAAAATACTCTCCGATTCGGTAGAATAACATCACGCCTACTGCTTCCGGGAATTCCTGAATCAGAAACGCTCCAATGGTCGCAATACTCATCAAAAAGTTCTCATCAAATACCTGACCCTTGGAAATATTCTTTCCGGCTGTCATCAGAACCTTGCCGCCGAGAATGAGATAGGCCACAAGGAACAGCGCCAGCAACGGCAGTTCTCCCACCAGACCAACATGCTCCAACACTTCCCCGATAACAAATAATACTGCACCAACGCCAATACTAAATAACGGCTTCTTCCAGATTGGCTCTTTTTCTTCCGTCTTCACCGCTGCCTTTGTCTCCTTCGGCACCACGGTAACGCCATCTTCTATGGCATCAATGGCTGCCTGAATGGCCGGAACCATCTGGTCAGGATTTTTGGCAGACAGCTTCATCTGCTTGGTGGCATAGGTAATAGTTACATCATCCACGCCGTCCATATTTTTCAGCTTTGCCTCAATTTTGGCGGCGCAGTTGGCACAATCCAGTCCTTCTAATATATAAATTTTGGTATCAGAAACGAAGGTGATCCTCTTTCTTTGTCTTGGAACGATAGTCACGCCATCCTCAATGGAATCGACTACCGCCTGCATCTTAGGAAGAAGCTCCTCCTGATTGTTGGCAGAAACCCGAAGCTGCTTGGTGGCATAAGCAACAGAAGCAAATCCCACCTCCGGCATCTGGCGAATCTTCGCCTCAATTTTCGCCGCACAGTTGGCACAGTCAATGCCTTCCAAAATATATACCTTTTTTTCCAAATCTTCGTCCGGCATCCGACAATTACATTTGGCAAGGCTTTCTCCACAAACATCGCAGTATTCCACATGAGACACGCACAACTCACAATCACAATCATCCGGATGTCCATCTACATGATGCACCTCCTCCACAAAATGCGTGTGCGAACGAGTGGCATGAGGGCCTTCTTTATGGTCGTGACCGCAGCCACAGCCATCTCCATGGCCGTGATGATGTTCATGGCCGTCGGCGTGATGCTCGTGTCCACAGCTGCACTCTTCCCCGTGGTCATGATGATGCTCATGGCCGTCGGCGTGATGCTCGTGACCGCAGCTGCACTCTTCCCCGTGGTCATGATGATGCTCATGACCGTCGGCGTAGTGATGCTCATGATGACTGTGCTCCATGGATTTCTCCCTGGAACGTGTTGTTCGAGCAGACCTCTTTCTTTCCACCACCTCTACATCCGGTTCTACCGATTGGACTGTCTCCCGAATTTTGGGAAGCAGTTCCTCTGGATTTTCCGCAGAAAGCCGAAGCTGTTTTGTCGTATACGTCACTGAAACATCTTGAAGTTCGGGCATTTTCTTTAGCGTTCTCTCAATCTTGGCGGCACAGTTGGCACAGTCAAGTCCTTCAAGAATATAAACTTTTTTTTGCATACTTCAGATTCCCTTCTTACATCATACATTACAATCTGGAAGCAAACATATCTTCTACTCAGGCAGACGGATAGTGTACAAATGTGCCCGGACGGACGTATTGCCACGCCACGCTTTTTCCTGATTTCCCGGAGATCCTCCTGCTGCGGCTATTGTTCCGCATGAACCATATGTATCATGGCTTCCTCCAGAATATCGACGATATGTTCATCATCCAATGAATAGAAAACATTTTTCCCATCTCTCCTGGACTTTATCTGATGCATATTCCGCATCACAGCCAGCTGATGAGAAACAGCAGATTTTGTCATGTCCAGCAAAACGGCAATATCCCCCGCACACATTTCCTGTGTTTTTAATGCATATAGAATCTGTAATCTCGTTTTATCTGCCAAAACTTTGTAGAAAGAAACTACCTTATCCAGATCCTCCTCCTTTGGCATATGATTTCGAGCATCTTCTATCTGCTCCGGAAATATTGCTGTCGTATCGCTTTTTTTCGTAGCCATAACTACCTCCCTGTAGTCAAATAAATGTAATTGAACACTCATTCAACTGTCTTTATTATAGTTGAATAACTTTTCAATTGTCAAGTCTTTTTTCATTTTTTATCGTAACAAAAAATTTTAGTTGCTGTTCCCTCCCGAATTTTCCCTGAAGGAAAATCACAGACCGGCAAATCTTTTTCAAACAACATCAAGGACTGACAAATCTCCCTCCATGATGTATACTTTCTTTGTGAACTACCCATGACCCAAAGGTCATGGGCTTCTAAAGCGCTAATATCCCGCCTCCTGAAGGAAGTGGGAGAAAGTGGATTTTACGCTTCTAATTTATAAAATGCGTTGATTTTAAATGTTAAAGAAAGGAGATCGGCCTCCCTCCCTATCGGTTGGATGATAGCCGCAGTCTAAATCACCATGAAACAGAAACTTAAACTATACGGCACCCTGGGGCCTGCCGACAATACCAGAGAAATCTTACAGGAAATGCTTCGCCTCGGCATGACCGGCATCCGCCTGAATCTGTCACATTCCAACCTGGAACATTGCGAAGAATGGATCCATCATCTTCATTCTGCCGCCCAAGCCACCCACATCATTCCTGATTTACTCATCGATTTGCAAGGACCGGAAGTACGCATCGGTGTTCTGGACTCCCCTCTTACGCTGGAAAAAGGAGAATGTATACCGTTGACGGCATCTTCTTTACCCGAAAAAAAATTCCGGTTCCGACCGAAATTTTCCAACACCTTTCTGTCGGGCAGATCATCCGACTGGACGATGGAAACATTGTGCTGCGAACAGAGCAGGTTGATAAGAACCACCTCTGTGCCATCGCCAGGGTGCTGATTGGTGGCGTCCTTCTCTCTCGAAAGAGTCTGAGTATGGACGGCATCTCTTTGCGGCTGCCCACTCTGACGAAGCAGGACATCATGAATCTCTCCTGCGCCTCCCGATATGGCGTTACCGGGGTCATGCTCCCTTTCGTCAGAGACGAAGACGACTTGCTATATTTAAAGCGCACTCTCCTACAGCTGAATCTTCCCCACATCCGCATTTTTGCCAAAATTGAAAACCGGCAGGGAGTGGAACATCTCTCCTCTCTCCTGCCTCATTGCGACGAAATCGTCATAGCCAGAGGTGATTTGGGAAACGCTTACCCTCTCCCGAAACTTCCGGCTATCCAAAAAGAGATTGCCCGCACCTGCCTTATGGCAAAGAAACCATTTATGATCGTCACGCAGTTGCTCGCATCCATGGAAGACCATCCCATTCCCACACGAGCGGAAGTAAACGACATTTTCAACGCCGTTTTAGACGGCGCTTCTTCTTTGATGCTCACTGGGGAGACCGCCTCCGGCCGCCATCCGGTGCTGGCCATGGAAATGCTGGCAGATACTGCCTATGAAGCGCTCCGCTACCGAATGCAGCCAAAAAGATTGCCATTTTGACACTTTCCTAGGAAAACTGATTCTTTTCTCTCACATATTCAAACCCGGCGGAGGCCAGCGTCTCAACCAGCTCCTCCTGCCGGATATCCATATCCTCACAGAGCGCCTCCAAAGAAGGATAAAAATCTCTCAATTTCGTGTTGATTACTCCATATAACATAAACGGGTCTTTTGGTAAATTCATGAAAACTCCCTTCTTTCTCCCCTATCTGCTCCGGCGCTTTCTCAACAAGCCAGTCCCAATCTGCTCCCTCTTTCCGATTCATTTCGATAGACAATACCGTTCCCATCGTCTTCGCCTTTCCCTCTACATCGCTTCGTTCCCTCCCCGTTTCCCGGTTGAAATGGATCCCAGTGCGAATTTCCCTGCGAACACACCAGAAAGAAGTCGCAATAAAAGCCTTCTTCTTCCGCAGTCAGGCAGACAGGCGGCATCTGATCATGCCTGCCTACAGTATAACACAGGGAACCGACGGGAACAATGGAGAATGAACCGCACGACCCATGAGCAGCTTCCATTGAAGCAGCTTTAAAAGCCAAACTTTTTATTGTTCCCATGACAAGTTTTCCTTCATATCAGAATTACCAGCATATTCATACCAAAAATTCGATGAAAATCAATCCGTTTTACCATATCCCGTATCATCCGAACCCCCATGAATTCTACCGACTCTTCTCCTTCCTCAGCGGTAAACGGATTGTACATAATCCCGTTGTAACGGATACGGATTCCTATTTCCGAGGCGCGTCCAAACAGCCTCAAATCAAAGCTGGCGGCGGCATCGTTCGCATCCACAATCATGGTCATCAGCTCTTCCATGGAAAGGCTGATTCTCATAATTTTTTTCTGGCTCATTCCCAGCTCCTCACAAAATTCAGAGACTCTTTCACAGGACTTGCAGATATCTTCCGCCGTGCCCAATACGGAAAAGTTCAGAATCTTATCATTGTCAAAATCATCCGGAAGCATTAAAATATCCTGCTTTTCATGACGTAATTTTTTTCTCAGCATAAAACACACGAACCACACTCCTATAGTTGCAAACTCAGCCAGCGGCATAAACCAATACCAGCCTTTGGCGGAGCTTTGGCACAGAAGATATAACAGCGGAATCGGTATCAGCAGCACCCTGCACGCAATAATTACGTTAGACCAGCGCACATGATCCGTCACATTGTAATAGCTGGACAAAATCCCGCTGAGCAAGGCAGGGAACACACTGATGCAAAGTGACAGCAGCGGAAAAATCAAGCTTCCCCCCAGTCCATACAAATTTCCGATTCCTCCTGAGGAGACGGTACATAACACACCAAACAGCAAGGACACCATGATACCGTAACGGCTCTGCATCTTCATGAGCAGCCGGATACTGTCCCGGTCATGCTCCCCATAAAACACGCCCAGCATGGCAAAGGCAGCCTGCGGTACACCATTGATGACGCAAAGAGAAATTTCAGAAATGCAGTTGACGGCCGCAAATACGGCCACATAGGAGCTGCCAAAAGGAAGTAAAATTGCATTGATGAGCAGCACGCGAAGCGTCTGCATCAAATTATTTAAACCCGAGGGGATTCCGTTTTTCACCAGCATCCACCCATCTTTTTTACGCAATACCACACGGATTCCCAATGTAAAGCTGCTTTTTTTATCGCTCAAAAAGAAAAAGCCGAGAAGCATGGCCAAAAAGGTGGCTATCACGCTGGCTATGGCAGCTCCTTCCACTCCCATATCCAATCCAAACAAGAAAAAGAGATCTAAGATGACGTTTCCGATTCCCATCAATGCCATCACTTCTGTTCCCTCCCGGTTCCTGCCGTCCAGACGCAAAAACCACACTGGAATATACAGCATGATTTTCGTGAAGGCACCTCCTATGGAAATCATGGTGTATCCCCTCACAATCTCATACAGCTGTTGATTTTTGCACAAAAGATGGCACAGAGGCGTGAGAAAAATCAGGCCAAGGACTGTTATCAGAAAGGACAATACCAGGCTCCATCCTATGGCAAGTTCATAACATTCCTGCGCCTTGTCTCGCTCTCCCCTTCCCATGGCAGCAGAAGCAGAAACCGCTGTTCCCGATGAAATCGTAGAACCGATGACGCAAAGAAAAAGGAATACCGGCATACACAGATTAATCCCTGCGATACCGTTCACACCTGCTTTTTGCCCTATGATGATTCCGTCCGCCAGAATATTCAAATTACTGCTGATAATAGAAAGCATACACGGAAATAAAGCTTTCCGAAACGCATAGCTTATAAAATCTTTGTTTTGTTTTAGGTTCCTCATTTCCGATTGATCTCTTGCCTTTCTTTTCATGATGATACATCCAGTCTTTGTTTTTTCACTAAATCCGCAAATATCCCATTTTTTTCTATTAGCTGCCCGTAGGTTCCTTCCTCTGCCACCTTTCCCTGATCAAGTACCAAAATTCTGTCACAGTTTTTTATGGTGGACAGCCGGTGGGCAATGACAATTCTGGTACATTTTAGTTGTTCCAGAGAATCTGATACAATTTTTTGCGTCACATTATCCAGAGCAGAGGTCGCCTCATCAAACATTAGAATCCTCGGCCTGGCAGCCAAAGCCCTTGCAATCAAAATCCTCTGCCGCTGCCCGCCGGAAATATCTCCCGAGCCTTCCGAAAGCAAGGTGAACATTCCCATGGGCATTCTTTGGATATCTTCGGCAATTCCGGCCAGCCGGGCAGCCTCCCAGGCATCCTCCAGCGTCGCATGGGGAACAGAAATGGTAATATTTGAAAAAATATCTCCCTGAAACAGTTTTCCCTCCTGCATCACCACACCGATTTTTTGCCGCAGAGATTTCAAATCCATGCGGTTTAAATCTTTGCCATCGTAATACACCGCTCCCTTTTGCGGCCTTTCAAATCCAAGAAGCAGCCGCATTAACGTAGACTTCCCGCATCCTGTGGTGCCTACAATGGCGACATATTCTCCGGAACGGATTTTCAGGTTCATATTTTTCAATACATCCGGCATCTCCTCCCGATACCGAAACGACACATTATTGATTTCAATACCGCCCATGAGCCGGCTGACTACCGGCTTCTCCTGGGAAATCTCCGGTTCCGTCTCAAAAAACGGCCGGGACATTTCAGAAATCACCCGAATGTCCGCCACGGCAGGCGCTATGGAAGCCAGAGAAGCAAAAGCGCCGGAAATCATGCCATAGGCCACATGAAAGGCATAATAATCTGCCAGCGCAATTCCGGCGGACAAAGCCAGGTAGTTTAACAATATGGTGCCGGACAAGGTGATTGCCATATGCAGCACCGGATTCAATTTTAAAAGCAGCGGCGGATTGTATAACAGCGCCGCTTCCTCGGCATACAGATTTCCCCAGCGGGCAAACGCTCTTTTTTCGGAACCGGACAAACGGATTTTCTGTATTCCGCTAATCAAAGAATAACTAAGCCCGCTTTCCCTGGCGCCAAGGGCAATCCTTTTTTTGCTGATACGAATCTGAAGTAATGCCGTAAGAACCGAAAACCCTGTTGTCATTACCAGGATTCCGGCCGACGGCAATGCCAGTTTTGGTGCATAGGCTGCAATCTGCGTCATATAAACCACAGAAAAGACTACCGTCAGACCAACGGAAAACACGGAGCCGGCCAAAAGCTCGCAGAGCAACCCCAGCTTTTGCATACGGTCGGCCAGCTCTCCTGCACTATATCTCTTAAAAAAATCTGCGGGCAGGGAGAGAAGACGCATCATCCCCGCCGCATCGGTCGGCACCTTCATTTTGGTCTGAATCCGCATCAAAAACAATGCCCTCATTGCCTCAGCCAGCAATTTACTGACGGACGCAGAAATCATAAATACGGCCATGGCCAAAACTGTGCTTGCTTTTCCGCTGTCCAAAATTTCGGAAAAAATAATATGGTTGCACACCGGTGTAATCATTCCCAGCAGCACCACCAGCAGGCCTGCTAAAAAAAACAGAACAAAATCCGAAGCAGATAAGCTTTCCCACAGAAAACGAAAAAAGTCTGCCACTTCCATCCCGGCTAAGGGAAACGGCTTATAAAAGCATATCGCCTCCTCCTCGAAAAGCTTCTCTCTTTTTTTGTCTAATTTAACATAAGCACCGCTTTTCGGATCCCGATAACGATACCCTCCGTAACGACCGGGAATAAGTGCCGCCACAAAACCACCTTCCCGCAAAGTTCCCAGCATGGCGCCTGTGGCATCCTTGTACCATCCGGGGGTAAGCCTGACGGTCCTTCGCATAATCCCGTACGGACGGAGCAAATACTCCATCTGTTCTGCTTTATCTTTCAAATTATCCGGAATCTCTCTGGGCTTTGCATGATAGTACTTCATAATATCATTCATGGCATCCATAATTCGTTTCCGGTCATCCTCCATGGAAGCACTTATTTTTTTTCCGATTACAGAGCTTGCAAGATTGGCGAATGTCTCCGAAAAGACGGCCTCGTCATTTTCTTTTCTTTCCTTTATCTGTTCATCAAACCAGCCCAAATCCATCCCTCCTATTCACTGCTGATTAATTGTCTGTACAAGCCCTCCTGCCCATATAATTCCTCATGAGAACCTCGCTGTACCACATTTCCTCTGTCCATGACAATAATTTCATCACAGTCCCGAATGGTGGAAAGACGGTGAGCAATGACAACGCAGGTAATTCCCCTGTCCTGAATAGAATTTACCACCTCACATTCCGTCCTGGCATCCAGTGCGCTGGTGGCTTCATCCATAATAAGAATCGTCGGATCCTGCGCCAGAACTCTGGCTATCTCCAGGCGCTGCTTTTGCCCGCCGGAAAAATCTCTGCCGCCCTCCGCCATCTTATATTGGTAACCTCCGGGACGCTGTATAATATCCTCGTGAATGCGAGCGTCCCTGGCTGCCATAATCACCTCAAAATCCTTTACGGAAGAATCCCACATTTTTATGTTGTTGGCAATGGTGTCTTCAAAAAGAATGATATCCTGGTCCACCACTGCCACCGAACCGGTAAACACATTTCTGTCGATATCGGAAATCGGTTTTCCATCAAATAATATTTCCCCTTCCCACGGATGATACAAACCGGAAATCAGCTTGGCCAGCGTAGATTTCCCACAGCCGGAGGAACCGACAATGGCAATGCGACTTCCGGGCTGCAGCTCCAGACTAAAATCCTTAATCAACGGTTCCTCCAGAGAAGAATAGCCAAAGGTTACATTCCTAAGCACCACATTTCCCGACAGTTTATCCACATCCTCGTCGGCTTCCTTTTGGACAGCCCGAGCTTTTAGCATCACATCCGCCGGATAATCCATCACATCATCAATGCGCTCCATATCGGTACGCATCTCCTGAATCTGCTGCCCCGCCGTGAGAAAGGTCTGTGCCGGTTCGGAAAAAGCCATAAAAAATCCCTGAAAAGCAAGAATCATACCGACACTGAACTCTCCTTTGATAGTCAGCCATACTCCCAGCATCAAAATGACACTGTCCGTCACCGCCGTAATCACCGAAGGCACCAGTCCCAGATACTGGGTCAATCCGACATAACGGACATTCTGTCTGTTGACTCCTGCCTGATAGCCCGACCATTTTTCAAAAAAACCATTCTCTGCCCCACTGGCTTTTATGGTTTCTATCATTTCTATCCCGGAGAATGTCATCCCGGCCAGCTTTCCCTCATCCCGAAGCTGAACGCGCGTCACATTCACCTTCTTCTCCGCTATGTTTCGGGAAACAACCAGTTTCATCAAAACAGAGCCTCCTCCAATGAGCGCCAGCGGAATACTGTAAGACAACATCACGCCAAAATATACCAGCATCATGGCGGCATTTAACATCATGGGAGCAAAGGTGCTGACAAGGGTTTGCGCCACTTTCTCATTGGATTCCTTTCTCTGCACAAGATCTCCTGCCATACGTTGGGAAAAAAAGTCCATCGGCAGCCGTAATACCTTCCAAAAATAAGTGGCAGCACCTTCCACCGCCAGCTTTCCCTTTATTTTCAGATTACAGATCGCCTGTATCCACGCCAGCAGAATCTGCACCAGAGAAAAAGCAGCCAGCAGAAGAAAAAAAGCAGGAACCCATTCCGTATTCTTCCCATCGAAAAGATAGTCCAGAAAAAAACGATCCATACTGCTGAGAATCATCCTGACAAAAGACAGCAGAGCCGTCGTCAGCACAATAAAGCCAATGGCTTTTTCCATCCCTGCCATTCTTTTTCCCGCAAAGGATATGACGCTTTTTTGTGCGCCTGACGGATAAAATTCATCTCCCGGTTTAAAAAACAGACATACTCCGGTAAAAGCTTGATCAAATTCCTCCATGGATACGGCGTACTCCCCCTCAGCCGGGTCATTAATCACGGCCTGTCCCTTTTTAAATCCATTGAGAACGACAAAATGATTAAAGTTCCAATGAATGATACACGGATAAGTTCCCTTTTCTATCAGCTGTTCCGGTTCATACCGGTAAGCTTTTGTTTCAAGTCCATATCTTTGTGCTGCCAATACGATATTTTTTGCCTTAGATCCATCTCTCGAAACCCCACATTCTTTTCGCACCTGCTCCAGAGAAATCCATTTATTATAATAAGCAAGGACCATCGTAAGACAGGCCGCCCCACATTCCAGAGCCTCCAGCTGCATCACCACCGGCACCTTTGCCACACCTTTTTTCACAGGCTGTCTCATTTTTTTCATCCGGCTCACCTCATTTCATCACAAAGGAAAGAGGAGAACCACTTTCGACCACAATCTGCGCCTCATAAATTCCATCGGGCAGCGAAGTCGCTCCAACAGAAATCTCATAAATCCAGTCACCCTTTTTACATTTAGCCAGATGGCAGAGATAAGAAGGCATCGCTTCCGTCACCTCCATGGGATACTCCGGCACCCTTCCCAATACATACTCCTCTCCCTTTAAAAACAATGGCATTCCTTTTTTTAGGGAATCTGCCTCTTCTTCTTTTACATAGCACCGCAATTCTCCTTTGTCTGCCATCACCACTGTCCTCATTTTCTCGTCCAACTGTCCGAACCCTGCCCAGATCCCTGTTCCAGTCAAAAAAAGCAAAACAGCAGCAAGACACATCCATGCAGAAGGATTCGATAATTTTATGTAATCATTCATTCTCTCCGGGGAAGAAATTCTGTCCAGACTTTTTTTTCTGAAAATAGATTGACTCATGCTATTGCTCCTCTCCTTTTAGTCTCATGCTCACGATCCGAACCAAAGCTCTGCCCTTTCCATACGGCCTGCTGAGAATGCATTCTCCTGCCTCTCAGCAAGCCCTCCACAACACCTTTACCGCAGCTTCTTTTTTATCGTAAAAATATTTTTTCCTTCTTCATGTCTATACTCTGCCTCATCCATGAATTGTTTCACCATAAAAATGCCCAGACCGCCGATTTCCCTTTCTTCAGCGGAAAGGGTGATATCCGGATCTTCTTTTTCCAAAGGATTGTAAGGAATACCGCTGTCCTTAAAACAAAGCATTGCCTCACATTCTTCTTCATCTTCATCTATGGAGAAAATCACTTCCGCCTCTCCGACGTACTCCGGATAAGCATAATGGGCAATGTTGACATAAATTTCTTCTGCGGCAGTTTCAAGCTGTATTTTTGTTTTCATGGAAGCGTTCACCTCATCCAGCGTTTCATTGAGAAACTTCGACACTTCCTCCCAGTTCTCCACCGTAGCCGGAATCTTTATTCGTAACGTTCTCATTCTGTTCTCCTCCTTTTCCATGGTATCTTAAAGACAGCATTGTAATATCATCAAATTGTTCTGCAGAACCCACAAAGGCATCAATTTCCTCTCTGACCACTGTGAGAAGTCTTTGCGGCGAAGCCTTGCTGTCCTGATTCAACGCAGCCAGCATCCTATCCGTCCCATATAGTTCATTTTCGTGATTGGTCGCCTCTGCCACCCCATCGGTGTAGACAAAAAGAGTATCTCCCGGTTCCAGTTTTATCTCATATTCCTGATAAGGAACATCTTCCATGCCTGCCAATACAAATCCATGCTTGTCCTTTAACAATTCAAAAGAACCGCCGTCACGGCAAATAGCCGGATATTCATGACCGGCATTGGACGCCGTCAGCACACCCGTATTTAAGTCCAAAATTCCAAGCCATACCGTGACAAACATGTCCGCCTCATTATTTTCGCAAAGCTGATTATTGACCGACATAAGAATTTCCTTCGGGCTAAGTCCCATCAACGCCTGATTTTTCAATAAGGTTTTGGAAATGACCATAAACAAGGCGGCCGGCACACCTTTTCCGGAAACATCTGCAATGACCAGCGCCAGGTGGTTTTCATCAATCAAAAAGAAATCATAAAAATCTCCTCCCACCTCTTTTGCCGGCTCCATAGAAGCAATGATATCAATTTCCGTTCTGGAAGGAAACGGCGGAAAAATATTTGGAAGCATATCTGCCTGAATCTGCGTTGCCACATTAAGCTCCGCGCTGATTCTCTCTTTTTCTGCCGTTACCGCCGTCAGATTATCAATGTAGGAAATGATATCATTCTGCATTTGATACAGACTCTCAGACAAGCTCTGAATTTCATCCCCGGTAGAAATTTCTTTTAAACGCTTTGATATCGTCGTTTCATTTTTGATAAAGCTTTCCGCCTCTTCTTTTATAATTTCAATCGGAACAATCATCGTCTTCCTGATATAATAGAAAAATGCAGCCACAATCACCGCCGTCAAGATGACTCCTACGAATATCATGGAAAACAAAAAATCTTTTCTGGCTCTTTGCAGGGTAGTCATGGCCAGCTCCACCCCTAACAAAGCCACCGTCTTATTTTCATCATTTCGGATGGCCACAATGGCGGAAGTATTATATCCAAAGGCACTGTGGGAATAAAAATAGTTATCACTTCGTTTTCCGGTATCATAGATATACCTGGCATCTTCCAAAAAATCTTTATTTATTTTTCCTTTATCACCGGGAACAAAGGCAGGAAACTGGTCATTGGGATTATCCACATCCATCATATATTCTATATCACTTCCCACATTTCCCCGTTCATCAGATAAATCCCCCATATAAATATAATTGGCTTCCATTTTTTCCCTGAGGATTGTAAGTTCCTTCAAGATATCCTGATAAGCCTGCTCGGATTGAATTTCCTGACTGACAGTTTTCGTCTCCTCCGCATCCTTTGCGCTCCGAATTCTCCTGTAATATTCCTCTATCAGATTTCCATCTATTTTCTCCATGGCAGTATAGGCAATGGAATAGGCTTTATCGTTATACATTTTTTCAATAACTCTTGTATAATTGATATAACCGGCCACACATCCCGAACCTATAATTAATGCACCCAATAACACAATATATATGGACAATTTTACGGAAATCATTTGCCACAATTTTTTCATCATCCCATCTCCTCATATGTACTTTCTTTTATTTTTGCAACATAACGATTCAGCCATGGCCCGATCATAGACAACCCCCGGCGCAAGCTTGCTTACCATGTAGGATACCTATTATCGGGCATAGGTCATTTGGTCTTAATCAAGGGATTCTCTGCCACGCCATATGTTATGGCTGAATCGTCACTTATTTTTTATTATATCAAAAAAACCTTATTACGCAAAAAAATCCCCCATAAAATATAAGAGATTTCATAAAACAGCAGCTATTCATTTTTTTTCGTCTCATCAAAAGATGATTTGTATTTTGTATACAGCACTCCTTTACATTTACAAGGGGTGGTCTTACAAATATGACAATGTAATGTGGAAATATCCGCCCACGGCTGCTCCAGCACCTCCACTTTATGATAGCCGCATTCTTCCAGAAGTCTTCCCGCCGGAATGTGATTATCCTTCATCCACGCAAGGACTAAAATCTGCTCAACATTTTCCTTTTCAAATAACAAATGGGTATTATATTGCAAGGCAGCATCGGAGACCCCGGTTCCCACATATTCAGGTAAAACGGCAATACTTTTCGCCAACCCCAAATTTTTACTGAACTTATCCAGTTTCAGCCCTCGGACAGCAGGTATCTCCGTCTCCGACTTCACTGCATAACAATAAAAAATACCGATGAAGATACCTTCTTTATACAGCATAAAAAAATAATGATTTTTTTTGTGGCATATCTCTTTCAACGTATCAAAGGTATACATTCCCTCGCCCAGTAATAAATCCGAAACTTTCAATGCCTCTTTAAGCTTTTTCTCTATGTCTTTGGTTTCATCAGTGATTCGGACAAATTCCACCTGCTCCCTTGCGTTCATACAGTCTCCCCCTCTTTTGTGTTCCTATTTTCAGATTTTTCTCAGAACAAGACTTTCCCATCGTGTCTCTTTTGAAAAAAGGGACGAGGCAGGCGTCTCCGCCGCCTGTCCCTCTTCCAAGCTTTTAGATGTTTGCTTTGGTATCCTCAGAAATATCCGTAGTCTTTGTGATAACGATCTTTCCTCTCATTCCTCCTCCGGATACCTGATCCAGTTCATCCAGATCCAATTCGTTTTCCTTCACTTCTTCCTGCATCATGTTTTCCTTTTTTTCGCTCATAGTAATTCTCCTTTCTCAGGAGACAGCCCAGCTGGGAGCTGTCTCCTATCTATGATTATTTTCTTTTGACTGTCATCGGCCTCTTGACGCCGGTTCTTCCATTCAGCAATTTCTTATAATAACGATATTTCTTTTTCGGAACCTTGAACACTGCTTTTCTGTCAATCTTTCCAAAAGCATTATTTCCAACCTTTCTCAGTTTTACAGCATTGATTTTAACTGATTTCAGTTTACTGCATCCGTAGAATGCCTGTCTGCCAATAGACTTTACTTTTCTAGATATGGTCACAGATTTCAGACTTCTGCATCCAAAGAATGCTTTGGTTCCTATCGTCACTGTTTTATTGCCTAGCTTCACTTTTTTCAACTTCTTACAGCCCTGGAACGCACTATTTCCAACAAAGGTTACATTGTTTCCAATCTTCACCTGTTTTATTTTTTTGTTCGCAAAGGCCTTTGTTCCGATGGCGACTACTTTATAAGTGTCATTTTCCAATACGACCTTATCCGGTACTGTCACTTTTTCGGATTTGCCGGTATATTTGATGTATATCACTTCTTTGTTCTTTTCATCAAACTTGATGACCCGGTATACGGAGCCTGATTCACCCTTCAGTGTCGTTCCCACCGTTACCGCTGCATGTTCCGGCTGCGGCATAACCTGTTCGATCTGTTCCGGCTGCGGCGTTGCCTGCTCGTCCTGACCCGGCTGTGGCGTTACCTGTTCGTCCTGACCCGGCTGTGGTGTTACCTGCTCATTCTGGCCTGACTGTTCATTTTTATCCCCATCTTCTTTCTGTTCATATTCTGTATCGGCCGCCACTTTTATAGTCGCCTCAATCGGAATTATCGCATCAGATGGAACTGTATCGTACCTGTCCACATCTGCTGCCATGCCTTCTTCAAACAGGAGGGTTTCAACATCCGCCGGAACGGCATAACCTTTTATCTTCATGGTACCTGTGCGCATACCGGTGACAAAGCCATCTCTGGTGACCTTCGCATTGGCATCATCCACTTCTTCCCATACGGTCTTTAAGCGGTTGACATACTCTCCGGTATTTTGCGCAATCTGGTCTCCGATTACCAATTGCAGCTGTGCGCTTTCTCCGACGCCAAGAGTCTTAAGCAGATTCACGCTGACATCTTTATCCGTGACACCGCAGACAGCTTTCACATTATGCAGCGATTTCATCAATTCCATCTCTTTTGCAGATGCCGTCAATTCAATGGTTTTGTAAACCGTCTCATAATTGTCCGAATCCACATCCAGATAAAATTCCATGGAATCGGTCTGGGAACCATCTTCATTGACAGCCTTGGTAAACTTCTTAAAGTCTACCTCTGCCTCACACGCTACCGTGGTACTTGTGCCAGACTCTAATTTCGGCACCTTCACTGTTTGCAAAGGTTTCTTTTGACCATCCTTGGTCTTATAACCAATAATGGCTTCTGTCTCATCACTGTCAAGTACAGATTTGTTGAAAATCTCTGCGCTCAATGCAACCTTATTTCGCTCGACAATATTTCCTTCAAAAACGCCGACGGACAAGGTAGAAGATACGTTACCCTCAATCTTTTTGCTTGCCAGTTCCTTTCCGTCCTTGTCTTTTACACAAATTGTTCCCGCATAATGATTGCCAGCACCCACAGGAAGATATGCTTCCAGAAGATAGCTGCTGCCGCCACACAAATCGATGACTTCATTCTCTGCTCCAACATTTTCATCCCCATCTTCCTGCATATTCTTGTCAGTACCTGCCGTAAAGATAACCTCATTCTTTTGGTTCTTCACTTCTATCACCAGGTTTTCTTTGCCACCAAGACTGCCATTTTTCACTTTAGCAGTAATACCCACGACCGGCTCGCCTTCCTCGGAATCCTTCGCGACTTCAGAATAGAGGACTTCGCCTGTCTCAACATCACAAATTTCCATCTGATCCGATGGCTTCAGCGTCATATAAGTAAGCTTCGCATGTTCCACATCCGGCTCCCATTTTTCATCGCCGCCTTCACCATCTACTTGCTTTAACTCCTGTGCGTTGGCCATAACGGCAAGATTTCCTTCTTCTGTGACTGCAAAATCAAATTTACTGATATACTGATTCTCTTCATCTGTAATCTGTACCGCTTTGCTACATTCACCTGTGAGGGAATTCTCTTTTGTTGCATACAAGTGAGACTCCATTTTCTGTACTTCGTTTTCTTTGGTGTCGGCCGGAGTCAGCTCACTCCATACGACGTAGTTATAGTCGCCATTTTGCTTCACTTTAAAAGAGGTAATCTGGCTGGAATTGTCTTCCGTCGTTTCATTTGGAACAGAAACAGCAACCACTTCTTCCGGCTCATAGCTGCAATCCTCTTCACTGCCCGGCTCTGGACCGGCTTTGTCTACATAGTAGTAACTTCTCGCATCTAACTGCGCAAGATCCACCGTTTCTCCCGGCACTGTTCTTTTTATCAGACAGTTGGCTACCAGATTGCTGACATTGATTCGTTTCACCAGTCCGTCTTCCAGCCAATAGAGATAGGTTACTTCTTCCGTTTCCCCAAATTCCGATTTCGGAACTTTGGCACGGATAAATTGAATATCGCCAATCTCTGCATCCCGGCTGGTAATCTGAATCGGGTGATGATATTCTTCCTCCTTAAAGTTGTAAATCTGCAGATACAAATTCTGGTCATTGGTGGTCTGGGCCATACCGCCTTTATCCAGGGCATATGCGTACAGTCCCAGATGGTTGTAAGAAATGGCATCTCCTTCTTTGGCCATGGCATCCGTCAGGCTGACGTCCGTAATCTGTGCCTTACCATCCTCAGTCCAATATCCAAATTCATCTACTTCCTCTTCCACCTTGATGGCCGGAGCCAAATCCAAAAATTCCTGTCCATACCAGTTCTTCTCATACTCATCCAGGGTGATTCCCTCCAGACTTTCTTTCATTTCCGCTTTTTGTTTGTCTGTGTAGGTATCCATCCATTTTTTATTGGTCACATCATAATTCCTAACTGCCGTAACCTGGTATGGATTTAATAAATCACCAACCACCTCTCCTTCTTCTGCATCGGTAACGGTATATTCGCTCTTGGTATAGTATACCTTGATAGTGTTTGTTTCTTCGTCATAGATTGCCTGTGGGTTCGTATCCGAGACATCGTCCAGTTTGGTATTCCTGGTGATCTCCTCGACATCTCCCCACTCACCGGTACCGGCATCATAGAAACGTCCCTGCAAATTATATTGATTCAGAATGGCTCCCATATTGGCACTGGCATCCAGCTTCTCATTTGCGCTGGACCAAATCACCAGATACCGATTTCCGTCTGCCTTACAGATAACCGGAAGCTCGTCAGCTGTACCATCATCATTCAAAAGCACCGGAGCAGACCATGTACTTCCATCATAAATCGTATAATACGCTCCTACCTTATCTATATCTGCGCGTCCTTCTACTCCATCTAAGAAGACTGCCAGATATTTCCCGTCACCCATCTCCTGCATGGTGATTCTGGAACTGTCAAACAAACCATCCTTCAAGTTTTTTTCCTGCAAGCCTTCCTTGGAGGCCTTCAAAGCGGAAAAGGCTTTTTGACTCATGTTGCCCTTCCATCTGGATGCCTGATCCATATAAGATAAATCGACAAGCTCTCTGTTGTCCGTAGAGATATGAAGAATGTCTGCCTCCTCCAGAGACTGTCCCGCCAGTTTGCTGATGGACGCCTGTCTGCTGTTTTCGTTTCCGTAATCATAGCGCCAAACCTGCGTCCAAATCGGAATCGTAACCAATCCGAAAAGTTTCAGTTTTATATACGGCTTCAGGGAAATAGCACCGGAATTCCTCCAGCCATCTGTACTATGAGCGAAATGATTGTTAAACTCTACCGTCAATTCTCCACCGGCGCCAATGACACCGGAGACGTCGGCATCCAGTCCGCCCAGGATTCGTGCGTAAACACTGATATCACCCCGGCTTTCTATATCATCCGATGCCAATACATTAATGGCACTCTCACTGGCAATATAATGTTCCTTACCTTCTTTCGGATAGAAATGCCATTTGATGCCCGTGCCTCCGCTGCTGTCGGCGTCGCTGGCGCTGGTAAAGTCAAGAACAAAAGTCAGCTCAACCGGTCCCAGGGTAACATCCCATTCTTTATTGAATCTGCCATTCAGAGAGCCGATCAGTACATAGTCACTAAACTTATACTGCCCTTTTCTTTCTCCTTCTTCCACCAGTTCTCCATCCATGATGGCACCCACCTGCAAATCCAGGCCCCAGGTGTCACTGCCGGTAAAAGAAAGAGCATCATTCTTTTTCGGCAACATCGGCAATATACCTGTTGTTGTAGCCTTTTGCAGATGTTCGATGGTTGCATTTTTCACGTTATTGGCATCCTCCGGATCACCGAAGCCTTCCCCTAAACCTGCATACATAACCCGGTGCATGGTTCCGTTATTATCGATATAGGTTCCTCCCTCACCGGATAACAGGTCAAGAACAAAATCATAACCGATGGAAATATTACCGATGGCCTTCACAAAAAGATTGTCATCTTCTCTTTTTTCTCCCTCGTAATTGAAGGTGTACATACCTGCCAGCTTTTGCGCTATCACAAGGCTCGTCTGATGCTCAAAATAACCGTTTCCTTTGGTATCATAAAGCTTCACCGTGATACTGTCCCCCACAGCCAATGACTTTTCCAGGGTCCCGACGCTCATCGGATTCAGAGTGAAGTCAGAATTATAAATATTGGCCTGGCCTGGTACCTGAGAAAATGGAACAGAAACCATCATATTCTTCTTTTCCTGCCCTTTTTTATCATAAAAATGATATTCCGCTCTCTGCGGCACCACGCCCGCACTGCCCTGTACCTGCAAATGCAGAGTATAATCAATATCTTCCAGCGTCACACCGCCGTCCTTCTCGATTATCTCCACAGGTTTATTATCCATTCCTCTCACGGAGCTGAAACCATGCCGGGTCAATGAGCTGTCGATGACCTGAAGCTTATCGGCCGTATCGGCACAAATGGTAAAGTCATGCTGTTTATTTTTACCGGTAGCCAGATTCGCTGCCATCGACAACGTATCATATTGTAAATTGGCTCCCACATATTCGTTTTTGTTAAAATTGGCGTCAATGTGGTAGCTGCCCTCTGCCGTCGTGGTAGTATTATAACCGCCGATATTTACCTTAACTCCCACTGCCGGAGATTTTTCGGACCGCTTTCCTCCGGAGAACAAAGGGGTTTCCGCTATGTAAACGGTTCCGTCCACGCCGACCTGATGCTCATCATCCTGAATTGCCTTAAAATAGTAGGACACTTCCGTGTCGGCATACGGAGGAATAAACAGATAAGAGTTTCCCATGACCGGTGCAGATTCCACCTGCGCCCCTTTTTCTTTCATAGACCAGAGTGTTTTGGTTGTAAAAGGAATTCCTGCTGCCTCAAAATGCTCGAAGCCCTCTCCCATAATGACCTGCGCCAGAAAAGTCGTTGACAACATCCCGATTCCCTGCTCCAGGACGCAGGCACTTTCATAAGTACTGGTACCCAGTACTTTCTTAGAATCTGCCGCATTACTCAGCTGTACTGCGCCGGCATTGGCATTTTCAGCGGTGACTTCATCTTCATGATAACGAACCGTCAGAGTTGGCTCCTTATAATATACCTGCAAATACTCTTTGGCGTTATCCACATCTATGGTAGCCGTATATCCTTTTTGTTGCGCCTGGCTCGGAATGTGAGTTTGATAATCTGCCCTGACAACTTTTCCATTCTTGTTCGTCAGCTCTTTTTGCTGCTTCACGCTGGATACGGAGAAGTTTTGTGTGTTGATTGGGCCTGCCGTAAAGGTTACTTTGTCAATCTGTGTACACTTTAAGGTCTGACCGGTGCGAAACTCACTTCCACCTGCTTTATCTCCGCTAAAGCCGATGCAGCTTGCATCCTGGCTTTCAAAGCTCACCTGGCTGTCGTATGCCGCATATTCCGGCTCGATGATAATCTGATAATTCCCCGATCTAAACACACTGTCGTATCTTGCCCGCAGATTGTTTAAGGTATCGTAGGACAGAGTGGCGTTTGTCTGATAGCCCATCTGCTCCTTTTTTGTATTGTATATCTTATAGCCTTTGACATACACTCCATCCTGCAGCTGCCCCGGCACAAGAGAAATGCTTCCTCCTCTCCGAACCGTCTGCGATGTCCAGGAACTTCCGCCTGGCAGCGCCGGCACATCAAAGGTTGTAGAATTATTCGTAGAAGTGTAATTTTTCCCTTTTAACATCTGTGCGGCATTCTGCATGGTTACTGTATATTGCGGATAATATATGGTGGCTTTGTTCAATTCATAACCGGCGGTACGACACAGGCTATCGGTGTTGGCCCGTATGCGGATAGTTCCGTTATTACTTTCACTGTAGCTCAGATCCAGGGTGTCTATATAGCTTTGACTCTCTGTCCCATTGCCGACCTCATGATAAGCTACCGCATTACCGCTACCCATTACAGAAATTCTTCCATTCTTCGCACGATACCGGCGCGCAGTCTTGGAACTGCCATACAGCCTGGTCTCAAATTTTACCTTGCTGGCACCATAAAAATCATCTTTAAAACTTTTTTTTGTTTCCGCAGTCTGGTCAAGATTTGATTTACTGTGGGTGTAGGCGGATACATTTGGATTTGTGATCGTTTTTGTATCATACCATGTACTACCAATACGTTCTGCCTTTTGCTGTGGCAATTCAGATTCCATCGCCTTTTGGCGGGCAATCTTCAACGCCTCTTTGTCCTGTTTTTCTCCAATCCATACAGATGTCGCTTCTGCTCCTTTTTTGACAAAAATATCATCGGAAACCAGCTTCACCGAAAACTCCATCCCGGTCTCCCTGCCGTCCAGCAAAGGAATGTCGATAGTTTTTTCTTTTTCTCCCGGTGCAAAAGCTACTTTTCCTCCATCCAGCGGACGGTAGGCCACACTCGGACGAGCTGTTCCGGCAACCGTCTGATAAGAAGCGCTGGCATAATAATTAAGGCCACTGTTACGAACGATGGTCAGCCGGGCATAGTCCATCTTCTCATCTACGACCACTTCTTTTTCTTTCATTGAGAAAACGATTTTTTCTTCTTTCTCATTGTCAAGAATGGTCAGGGAATACTGTCCTTTTTCTCCACTCATTCCCACTGTGGCATTACCGAGAAGAATGGCCATGTCTTCATCAATCTCTGCTTTGCTGTCGTCAAACACATGGATATAGACTTTCTTTTCGTACTCTCCCGGTGCAAAATCCACCGTCAGCATCGCACCGTCAAAGGTATTAATCAGTTCATTTTCTGCCTCAATACTGGCAGACTTTGCCTGGTACTCTACCCATTCCTGCCGCCAGTCTGTCCGGGTCAGTTCCCGTCCTGTCTGGGTTTTATAGCCGGCCAGCAGACTGCTGCCTTTCACCGGCGCTGTTTTGGCGTCGGAAGACTCTGTTGTTTCTTTCTCCGTGGCATTGTCTGCCGATTTTTCTTTGGCGGAGACAGCCTCTTTTCGATTGACGGAAACTTCTCCCAACGTCTGAGTGGCTTTCGCAGCTTCCAGCTTTACTTTTTTGCCCTTTTCTTTGACGTAAACTTCGTAGTCTTCCCCATATTTTGCCGTCATATCCAAACATTTCAAATCTACGGAAGCCTCTTTTTCCGTGCCGCCAAGACGAATCAGCTGAATTTCCTTATCCCTGTCTCCTTCGGTCATTTTGCCTTTATTTTTATAAAAGGCAAAACCGCCGTCCGGATAACGGTCTTTGTAAGCTGACAATTCCTGTCTCAAAGTCTGATTGTCGGAACCGGACTCCTCAGCCTGTGCAGCCATAGGCACGGAGGTGACCACCATAGCTGCCGCCAGGGAAAGAGCCGCCACTTTATGGTATATCTTTTTCATTTGTTTCCTCCCTCTCTCGTGGACACTCAACGTTTCTTTCTTTTGCCGTTGCCTTCTTCCCTCCTTCATCGGCAGTATATTTATTGTTATCAGAGGGGTTCTCCTCACAGGAAAAAACCTCTAAATCATTCCTTTTTACAAAACTCCTTTATTTTGCATTTTTCCTATTTGTAAGCATCATAAAATACCCCTCGTCCGAAGACAAGGGGTATGGGAGAATCCTCAAATTTGTTAGGAGAATCGTCAACTATTCTTTGTGAAACATATGATTCAAAACCACGATCAGCTGAAACACATCCTGACTGACCTGAACCTGGAAAAAGCCGTCACAGCGCTGGGCCGCCGCCTTTATGCTGGACAGTCCCAGGCCATGACCTTTTTCCTTCTTTGATGTAGAAAAATGATCCGTATCCAGCTTTTCCTGACAACATTTGTTTTCAACGCGAATCCGCAAAGCCGCCCCTTTTGGCCTTGCCCACAGCCAAACCTGCGGGGATGAGACATGGCTGCTTCCTTCCAGCGCGTTTTGCAGTGCATTGGAAAGGACACAGCATATGTCTGCATTGGCTTCCGCCGGAAGCCCTGGAATCTCCACATCCACCTGAAAGGGGATGGAACGGGCTGCAAACTGCTCCGCATACCAGCCGATGGTAATATCCGCCACATGATCCTTGCAATAGGCGAAAGGACGAAGCTCACCGGCCATATCGGTCAGACCCGCAAGATAACGCTCCGCTTCCTCTTCCTTCTTTTGCTGAAGCAGCGTGGCCACCGTGCGAAAGTGGTGCTGTATATCATGCTTCAGCTGCCGGACCGATTTCACACTCTGGCAGACGCTTTCGTACTGGGCGATGGCATACTTGGCCTGAAGCTCTGCGGTGGCTGCCTGGGTCATGGTATCCGCCACCTGAACCGTCAGGCGGTTCATGGTAATCCACATAGTAAGAAGCGGAAAAATGATCAGGGCAATTCCGCTGTAAAACTGAGCGGACAGGTTCATCTGGAGAGTGGCAATCATACGACTGACCACCGGAAGAAGCACAAGAACGTATTTCAGGTAATCAAGATAATACCCCGTCAAATACACAAATACCGGAAAGGCAAGGGATTCCCTTAGCTTTGGGCCTGATTTCCTTTTTTGAAACAAAAATCCAAGGGTCATGATACAGCTTGACGCCATAAAAAGGGGACGGGTCAGGTGAAAGTTAAACCATCCCAAAAGGGAACATCCCACTGTGGCTATGTAGATTCCTCCCGTTACGCAGGCCCAAATCCTCTGCCACCTGAAAAAGGGGTATCCATCCACATATATGACCAGCCACGCCGCAATGGGAATGGCGGAGTCCAAATAGTAGAAGCCCCAGTCTACGAGGGAGGACAGCACAGGGCTGTAATGGAATGCCGCCCACAGTCCCGTGTTTTCCGCATTGTAAAAGAGGACTGCCATGACCGCCAGCAGGCAAAGGGCAAAATTAGGGGCCAACACCGCGCCCCGATAGGTCAGAAGCATCAGAGCCGCCGACAGTGTGAGCAGTATCACAAAAAGGCCAATCAGGATATAAGGAATTCCTTCTGAAATCTGGCGGAGGAGCAAATCGCCCTGGGTTCCAATCCAGACCTCGCCTAAAAGACCCAGCTCCGCTGAAAAAAGGGAGGGGGATTTTAAGCATATCCTCACTTCCTTCCCTCTGTCAGAAAGCATAAGGGGAATTTGATTGATATGTTTCGCGGAAACATATACAAAATCCTCCGCGTTCACATCCTCCGCCCCATAGGTATACCGTTTTTCCTCACCGATATAAACTTCCGCCGTCTGTTCCGCTGACTCGAACTGCAACGCGTACCCTTCCTCCGTCCACCGGGGCAAGACTGTATGAAGTATGACGGTTCCATTTCCCATACCCGGCTGCAGCTCCAGGTTACACGGCAGCTGGATTTTGCCCTGTCCTCCATAGCTGGTCTCATATTCCCACGGGCCTTTTAGCGCGTATGTCGTTGTCTGGCTGACCGGAATACCAAAACGGGCGGCTCCGGCGACCAGCACCGCCATCAGAACCACCCCCACAGCCACCGATAATATCCATACAATTCTTTTCATCATTCTTTCCCCGTAATGTACTGAAAATAAGCGTCCCTCATGATTTTTCGTTCCCTGACCCGGATGGGAACAATATCCCCATTTTCCATGTGAAAATCATCCTTTACGGAGAATACCCGGTTCATGTTAATCAGAAAGCTCTGGTGGCATCGCAAAAAAGGGTACTCCGGAAGCTGGGAGGCCACATCCTTTAATCTTCCGTAAAGGGAGATATTCTCCCTCACGGTATGGAAAATCAAAACATTCCGGTTGCTTTCCACATATAGAATGTCCTCCGCATTTATCCTAAACACGTTCGTCCCCGACCGAAAAGAGAGGACAGAATGGTTTTCCCTCTTAAAAAATCTGTCCAGCAGCAGAAGAAGCTTCTCCCTGTCCAAAGGCTTCATCAGGTAACCGGCTGCCTCCACCTCATAGCCCTCGGGAGCAAAATCCGGTGTCACCGTAAGAAATACGATGGTTCCCTTGCATCCGGCCTTCCGCAGCCTTCTGGCTGTTTCCACCCCATTCAGTTTCTTCATAAAGATGTCCAGAAACAGCAGCTTAAAATCCTGGGCGGAGGTCTGCCAGGCATCCAGCAATTCTTCGCCGCTCTCGTATTCTGTAAATGCTGCCGGAACGTTCCGGCTTTCCAATTCCCGTTCCAAAACAGCCTTTAACTCCTGTCTCTCCCTGAACTCATCGTCGCAAATAGCTACATGCAGCACCGTGCCCCACCCCCTGTTTCTTTTTATTCCATCCGAAGTGCCTGCTGCTCCAGTGTATTTTGTGTTTTTTAACGATTACAGGTCAGCTTGTTGGTTTTCATTATACCTTTCTTTAAAGAAAATTACAATCCGTATTCCTAGTCAAACGGGAAATATCCGTCTGTCTAACCCAAAAAGAAATCCCGAAAAGTAATGTATGCGTCCACCACAATAAAAATCACCCAATTTAGATATTATATCCGACTACCTGACAAAATCGGTCTATCATAAATTGAGTGATTTTTCATGAAATCATCTTTTTTAATGTTATTCCGGCAACTCCAGAGGTAACAGTCACCGGTTCCCTGTGAACTGTTACCAATCCGGCTCATTTAAAGTCGCCTGCGGCGAGGAGCCGGATTTTGCCTATGCATATTTATTGGCCTGTCCATTTTCAGCAAGTGAAAATGGCAGGGCTTAACTGTTACCTCCAGACATAACAGTCACCGGTTCCCTGTGAACTGTTACCTCCGGACATTTTATTCTCTCCGGCCACCTGGACAGACTAATGTACTGACACATCTGGCTATACAATGTTTAAAATATCCACAAAACCGGTCACCTCAAAAATCTCCATAATCGTTTCATTCACATTTTTGATGGTCATGGTTCCCTGTTTTTTCATTACCTTCTGCGCCGAAAGAAATACGCGAAGTCCGGCAGAAGAAATATATTCCAGCTTATCCAAATCAATGATCAGTTCTTTAATACCTGCCACGCTGTGCTTGAGTTCCGCCTCCAGCTTCGGAGCAGTGGTGGTATCCACCCTTCCCTCCAGACTAATGGTGCATTTGCTGCCATCTACTTCTTTTAAAATATTCATACAAAACTCCTTTTTTGTTTTCATTCTAGCATCTCACATTTTATTTGTAAACCTCCTGACAAATTTTTTCACATAGTGTATACTTAGGCAGACAAGGAATATCCGAACACGTATCAGAATGTGCAGGATAGAGTTTCGTGTCAGGCGTGTTCGGGTACTACCCGTCTGCCTAACTTGTAGTGCTGCAACCAAAAAACGGACATCTCACTCCGCATCCCATAAAGGATGAAGCAGCAGCCTACAAATCTCACAGAAAGGATTTCGACTGTTCTCCCGTCATACGGACAGGGGTACATTCTGACGAATTATTATGAAACATACATTAAAACTATACGGCACTCTGGGGCCTGCCGCCTGCACCAAAGAAACCTTACAGGAGATGCTTCGTCTCGGCATGACCGGAATCCGCCTGAATTTGTCCCACTCTAAACTGGAGGACTGCGCAGAGTGGCTTCATAATCTGCGCACTGCCTCCGAAGCTATCCGCATCGTCCCGGATTTACTTCTTGACCTCCAGGGGCCGGAGGTGCGCATCGGTGTTCTGGACGCTCCTCTCGTGCTGGAAAATGGGGATTCCGTTTTTTTCACAGCGGGCTCTCCCTCTTTCGCGAAAGAAAACGCCGCCAATAGCCCTTTCACAAAACAGATAATCCCCGTTCCGCCGGAAATTTTTCCCCATCTTTCTGCCGGACAGACCATCCGGCTGGATGACGGCAAAATCATATTGCAGGCAGAGCAGACAGACAGGGATGCTCTCTGTGCCACCGCCCGGGTAAATACCGGTGGAACTCTTTTTTCCCGGAAAAGTCTGAGTATCGACGGCGTCTCCCTGCGTCTTCCTACCCTGACCAAACAAGATAAAGAAAATCTTTCCCATGCCTCCCGCTTCGGGGTCACCGGCGTCATGCTTCCGTTTGTCCGGGATGCGGATGATTTGTTTTATTTAAAGCAAACCCTTATGCAGCTGGGCCTTGCTCATATCCGCATCTTTGCAAAAATTGAAAACCGTGCAGGTGTAGAGCAGCTTTCTTCCCTGCTGCCCCACTGTGATGAAATTGTCATCGCCAGAGGAGATTTGGGAAACGCCTATCCTCTGTCGAAGCTTCCTGCCGTCCAAAAGGACATTGCCCGTACCTGCCTTCTGGCCAAAAAGCCTTTCATGGTTGTCACCCAGATGTTAGCTTCCATGGAAACACATCCTATTCCCACCAGAGCAGAGGTAAGTGATATTTTCAACGCTGTCATGGACGGAGCCTCCTCTTTGATGCTCACCGGAGAAACCGCTGCCGGACAATATCCGGTACAAGCCATGAAAACTCTGGCTGACACCTCCTACGAGGCACTTCGCTACCGGATGCAGCCCCGCTTTCCTTTTGCCTTTTAAGGTTTTTTCAGGCGAACTGATTTTTCTCTCTTATATATTCAAATCCGGCAGAGGCCAACGTTTCAACCAACTCCTCCTGCCGGATATCCATATCCTCACATAATGCCTCCAGGGATGGATAGAAATCTCTCAGCTTCATGTTGATTACTCCATATAACATAAACGGGTCATTGGGCAGATTCATGGTAACTCCTTTCTAATGCTTGTTCTTTTTCTTGCATATAATCAGCAGTTATGCCGGCTATCCCACTTGCTTTATCCCGACGGCCTTTCAAAACACTATCTTTCTTCCGTTTTTTTATACCTTTTTCCATCTGGATAATTCTGTGAAATTTTTCAGCGTAACCCTCTTATTTTTTGTTATAGTATAGCACAGGGATAAGTTCCTCTGCAAATGCCCCTTCTCCTTCGTTTGTGTCAAGTAAACGTTGGCAACTTTTCTTTTGTTTTTCTTTCAAATGT
>JAUNJG010000002.1 GCA_030533385.1 Eubacteriales bacterium
ACATTTGAAAGAAAAACAAAAGAAAAGTTGCCAACGTTTACTTGACACAAACAGATGGACATCAACTCTTGATAATGAAAATCGAATATGCTATGCTATTTCTTTAATAGATAGCACGAAAGACAGCACGAAAAAATGATAAAAGGAGCAGTAAAAATGGCAAATATAATATCCGATGAGACCATCGAATACGTCGGCATATTGGCGAAGCTGGAGCTTTCCTCCGAGGAGAAAGAGCAGGCCAAAAAAGATATGGCAAATATGCTGGATTACATTGATACGTTAAATGAGCTGGATACGACGGGAGTGGAGCCGATGAGCCATGTCTTCCCGGTGCATAATGTGTTCCGTGAGGACGTGGTGACCAACGCAGATGACAAAGAGCAGATTCTTGCCAATGCGCCGGAGTCCAAAGAGGGAGCCTTTGTGGTTCCGAAAACATTTGAGTAAGAAAGGCAGGAGGACAGCCAATGGGTTTGATGGATTACACAGCCGTAGAGCTGGGAGAAAAAATCAAAGCGGGAGAGGTGACGGTGATGGAGGCGGCTGAGGCCGCTATGGACGCCATAGAGAAGGGGGAACCTTCTTATCACTGTTACGTCTCCGTCATAGATAGAGAGACAATCAGGAAAAAGGCACAGGAGCTTCAGGCGCACATTGACGATGGAAGTCTCACCGGGCCTTTGGCGGGAGTGCCGGTGGCAGTGAAAGATAATATGTGCACGAAGGACGTGCGTACTACCTGCAGCTCCAAAATGCTTGACAACTTTGTGCCGACCTACACGGCACAGGCCGTTTGCAACCTGGAAAAAGCAGGTGCCCTCATCATAGGAAAGACCAACATGGACGAGTTTGCCATGGGAAGTACCACGGAGACTTCCTATTTTGGGCCGACCAAAAATCCGTGGAATCCGGATCATGTTCCGGGTGGTTCCTCCGGCGGTTCTGCGGCGGCGGTGGCAGCGGGAGAATGTAGCTATGCCCTCGGTTCCGACACCGGCGGTTCCATTCGTCAGCCGGCATCCTACTGTGGAATTGTGGGTATGAAGCCAACCTATGGAACGGTATCCCGCTACGGTCTTATCGCTTATGGTTCCTCTTTGGACCAGATTGGGCCGATGGCAAAGGACGTGAGAGACTGTGCGGTGATTCTGGAAGCCATTGCCTCCCATGATAAAAAAGACAGCACCTCTATCCTGCGGGAGGACTATTCCTTTACCTCTGCCCTGGTGGATGATGTAAAGGGACTTCGCATCGGAATCCCGAGAGATTACCTGGGCGAGGGTCTGGATGAGGAAGTGAGGGATGCCGTCCTGAGAGCGGCGAAAGTGCTGGAAGAGCAGGGAGCCATCGTGGAAGAGTTTGATTTAAGTCTGGTAGAATATGCCATCCCGGCTTATTACGTTATCGCCTCTGCCGAGGCCAGCTCCAACCTGGCTCGTTTTGAAGGAGTAAAATACGGATATCGTACGCCGGAATATGAAGGACTCCACAACATGTACAAAAAAACCCGTTCCGAAGGATTTGGTGCCGAGGTAAAACGAAGAATTATGCTTGGTTCCTTTGTATTAAGTTCCGGTTATTATGACGCTTATTATTTGAAAGCACTCCGCACCAAGGCGCTGATTCGCCAGGCTTTCGACAAGGCCTTTGCCCGCTACGACGTGATTTTGGGGCCGGCGGCACCGACGACAGCGCCTAAGATTGGCGAGAGTCTTGCCGATCCGATTAAAATGTATCTGGGAGACATTTACACGATTTCTGCCAACCTGGCGGGATTGCCGGGCATCTGCCTGCCTTGCGGTGTGGACGGCCGCGGCTTGCCGATAGGTTTGCAGCTGATTGGAGACTGCTTTAAGGAGAACAACATTCTTCGGGCCGCTTACGCCTATGAGCAGCACAGAGGATTTACACGAGAAGAGCTGGCCGGAAAGGAGGGCAAATAGATGAGCAGACAATATGAGACAGTCATTGGTCTGGAAGTTCATGTGGAACTGGCAACCAAAACGAAGATTTTCTGCGGTTGCAGCACCGAGTTTGGTGGTCTGCCAAACACCCACACCTGTCCGGTGTGTACCGGAATGCCGGGTTCTCTTCCGGTTTTGAATAAGCAGGTGGTAGAGTACGCTGCCGCCGTTGGCCTGGCAACCAACTGTACCATCACCCAGAACTGTAAATTTGACAGGAAAAACTATTTCTACCCGGATAACCCGCAGAACTACCAGATTTCCCAGCTATATTATCCGATTTGCCGGAATGGCCATGTGGAGATTGAGGTGGAAGGCCGGAAAAAGACCATAGGCATCCATGAGATACACATGGAGGAAGATGCCGGAAAGCTGATCCATGACCCGGCCACGGGTAATTCGCTGGTAGACTTCAACCGGAGCGGTGTGCCGCTTATCGAGATTGTATCTGAGCCGGATATGCGGTCGGCGGAAGAAGTGATTGCCTACCTGGAAAAACTTCGCATGATGATTCAATATCTAGGCGCTTCCGACTGCAAGCTTCAGGAAGGATCCATGCGGGCGGATGTCAACATCTCCGTCCGGGAGGTGGGCAGCGAAGAGTTCGGGACAAGAACGGAGATGAAAAACCTGAATTCTTTCAGTGCCATTGCCAGAGCCATCGAGGGAGAGAGAGAAAGACAGATTGATTTGATTGAGGAAGGCGGACAGGTAGTGCAGGAAACCCGACGTTGGGATGATGAGAAAGAATATTCCTATCCGATGCGCTCCAAGGAGGATGCACAGGACTACCGATATTTCCCGGAGCCGGATTTGGTGCCGATTATCATTTCTGATGAATGGCTGGAGGAAATCCGGGCAAGACAGCCGGAATTTAAGGATGAAAAACAGGCGAGATATCAGGAACAGTTCGGCCTGCCGGAATACGATATTGAGATTCTTACCTCGGATAAAAAGCTGACCGATATCTTTGAGCGCTGCATCGAGCTGGGAGCTGCTCCTAAGGAAGTTTCCAACTGGCTCATGGGAGACACTATGCGCCTGATGAAAGAGTGTGAGATGGAGGCGGCAGATTTGCAGTTCAGCCCGGAAAATCTCGTGAAGATGATAGGGCTTATCGAATCCGGTGCCATCAACCGCAAGGTGGCAAAAACCGTTTTTGAGGCCATATTTAAAGACGATGTGGAGCCGGAGGCCTATGTGGAAGAAAAGGGATTAAAGACGGTCAACGACGAGGGAGCGCTTCGCAAAGTCATTGAGGAGATTGTGGCGAACAATCCTAAGTCCGTGGCAGACTATAAGGCCGGAAAGAAAAAGGCCATGGGATTTTTTGTGGGGCAGACCATGCGGGCCATGAAAGGGAAGGCAGATCCTGCCATGGTAAATCAGATTCTTTCCGAACTGCTGGATTAAAAGGCAGAGATTGTTGTCATGGATGAAAAAAAGAGAAAAGGCCGGCGGATTCCCGTGTTAAACTCCATGGAGAAAACCCGGGACACCCGCTTTCTTAAAAACTATACTCTCAATTATACGAATAAAGAAGGCGGAGAGAAGATTTATGAGACCGTGAGCAATTTTGATTACAACCATCCGGAGGAGCTGGGAGAACGCCCCTCCGGTGTTGTCGTTGTAGGTTATTGCGGGGATAAGCTTCTTCTTTGCCGGGAATTTCGTATGGGGGTCAATCATTTTGTATACAATCTGCCCGCAGGTCATATAGACGAGGGGGAAGACGTGGAAGCCTGTGCCCGACGGGAACTTTATGAGGAGACAGGACTTTCTATTTCCGAAGTTAAGAAGGTGCTGCCGCCGTCTTATGCCGCTCCCGACCTGAGTGATTCCTCCGCTTGGGTTGTGTTTGCCGAGGTGGAAGGTGAGATTTCTGACCACACGGAGGCCGACGAGTGGATTCAGCCGGACTTTTATGACCGCGAGGAAGTATCCGCCCTTTTGAGCAAGGAGCGGTTTTCCGGCAGAGCCCAGATGGTGACCTATTTTTTTCTGCGGAGCAGTAAAATGGAGGGGGATATGACAGAGATGACGAAAATAACAGACAAAAAAATTGCTGTTGTCGGCGTGGGAGGCGTGGGAGGATACCTGGCGGGGATGTTGGGCAAGACTTGTCCCCATCTGACTGTCGTTGCAAGGGGAAATCGGAAAGAAAGCATACAAAAATGCGGACTGAGGCTTCACAGCGAAGACAAAGGAGAGATTTGCATCCGCCCGGAGACGGTGGTGGAGGGCAGTGCCCTTTCTGAGCAAGATTACATTTTTATCTGCGTAAAAAATTATTCGCTGGAACAGGTATGCCGGGAGATTTCAGAGGCGGTGGCGGATCACACCGTTGTCATTCCGGTGATGAACGGGGTCAATCCCGGTGAGAGGGCAAGGAAATATTTGGGAAACGGCACGGTGGTGGACTCTCTTATTTACATTGTGGCCTTTGCCAATGAAGATTTTTCTGTAACTCAGCAAGGCGCTCCCGCCAGGCTTTGTGTCGGCGTACAAGATGGAGATGCAGAAGAAAAAGCTGCGGTGGATGAGGTGAGGAAACTGTTGCAGGCGGCGGACATTGATTGTATGGCCACGGCGGACATTCAGGTGGAAATCTGGAGAAAATATATTTTAAACTGCGCTTATAATGTAGCCACTGCTTATTATGACAATACCATCGGGCAGCTTCGGGAAGACGGCCGGAAAGCCGAGGAGTATGAGATGCTGGTGCGGGAAGCCGGGAAGGTGGCCCTGGCAAAGAAGGTTGCCATACTGCCGGAGCATCTGGAGGAGATTATCAATAAATTTCGATATGAACATGCCTATGAGGCGACCAGCTCTCTTCAGAGGGATATCCGAGCCGGACGAAAGACGGAGCTGGATGTATTCAGCGGTTATCTGGTGCGGGAAGCGGGAAAATATGGCATACCGGTGCCGGTGTCCGAAAAAATGTATCTGGGACTGAAAAAAATTGTGGCGAAGCAAAATGAAAAATCGTGACAAAGAGAGATCGGAGAAATCGGCATCTTTACAAAAGAGGCGAGAAATTCGGCGAACCGGAAGAGGCGGGAAGAAAGCACAGAGCATCAGAAGCTATTTCGGAGGGATTTTTCATTTTTTTCAAGAGAAATCAGGAAAAAAATTTCTTGTTTTTCTGGAATGTCTGCTGGCAGGAGCTTTTTTGGTACAGCCCCATCTTTACTATGACGGGACGGTCTCCGATTTTTCTGAGCGATTTTATGCCGACTCGATTACGGTGTGTGGCGGACTTTGGATCATCCTTGTTTACCTGACGATGGCTAATGTCCGGCCGTCACCCTGGTGGAACAGATTTCTCAGTTGGATGGCGGCGCTCTTTACGCCGTTGCTGGCATTTTTCTGGCTGGAATTATACAATCACATGCAGTTTTGGGCACCGCTTTCTGAGATACCGCCGTTATATCTGGCACTGGATTTGGCGGTGTACTATGTGATATATCTGTTTTTGCTGTTGGTGTTTAATGGCATCCGGAGTGCGTCGGTTGCCATGTTGTTTTTGACAGCATTTTTTGGCATCATGAACTATGAGCTGACGTTGTTTCGGGGAATGTCCTTCATCGCTTCGGATATTTATTCTTTTCTGACGGCCATCTCCGTGGCCAATACTTATCAGATGCAGGTTGATGTGGATACGGCGGAGTTTTTCATGCTGGCGCTGGTGATTGTGGCGCTGCTTTTGAAGCTGAGAGGATTTCGTCTGTTCCGGTGGAAGGGGCGGATGGCGTTTACTTTTGTCTTTGTTGCCGTGTTCGGCGTCTTTTATCAGGTCTATGTAGGCAGCGGCTACCTGGAATCCATCGGTGTGGATTTTCGGGTGTATCGTCCTCAGTATAAATATCGTTACTATGGAACCCTTCTCACCACCATGCGAACGTTCGGCTATCTCCATGTGACGGAGCCGGAAGGATATTCTGAGGAGAAGGTCAGGACGCTGACGGAAAAATATGAAGAAACGTCGCAGCAGATGCCGGTATTCGCAGGAAATCCATTGCTCAAAAAACAACAAAACCCAAACATTATTGTCGTCATGAATGAATCTTTTGCGGACTTGCAGGACGTGGGGGAGTTGGAGCTGACCAGGGACGCCATGCCGTTTTTCAGAAGCTTGAAAGAGAATGTGATAAAAGGCTATACATACACTTCGGTGTTTGGGGGAAACACCGCAAATGCGGAGTTTGAATTTTTAACCGGAAATACCATGGCTTTCCTGCCGGATAACAGCGTGCCTTACCAGTTGTTTTTGAGGGAGAAGACGGCGGGGTTGACCCACACGCTGAAGGCACAGGGATATGACAACCCTTTGGCCTTGCACCCATATTACCGAACTGGTTACAGTCGCTATAAAATTTATCCACTCATGGGATTTGAAAGGTTTTATACTTCCGATGATTTTTCTGTATTTTCAGACACGGTCAATTATCATATTACGGATTATGAGGATTATAAAAAGATCACGGAGCTTTATGAGGCGTCCCGGGAGTCGGGCCGTCCTTTTTACCTGTTCAATGTGACCATGCAAAATCACGGAAGCTACGATGGAAGTACTTTTGAGACCGGCAATTCGGTGCGGCCGGTGGGGGAGATGGCGAAATATCGAAAGGTGACGCAGTATCTGAATATGATTAAAATGTCTGACAAGGCGCTGAAGTTTCTCGTACAATACTTTGCCAAAGTGGAGGAACCGACGGTTCTTCTGTTTTTCGGAGATCATCAGCCAGATTTGGATGAGACGTTTTATGAGGAGCTGCTCGGTGAAAATATTGCGGATCTGGAAGGGGAAGAGTTGGAAAGGTTGTACCGGATTCCGTTTTTCATTTGGGCAAACTATGAGATAGAAGAACAAAACATCGAAAGAACCAGCAACAACTATCTGGCCACTTACCTGGCCGACGTGGCGGGAATCGAGAAGACCGGCTACCTGAAATTTTTGACCCGGCTTCGGGAGGAAATTCCCTGTATTAACGCCATCGGTTACTGGGGCAGTGATGGGAAGTTTTATGACAAAGAAGACAAAACCTCCCCCTACTATGAAAAACTCAAGGAGTATGAATGGCTGGAATATTATAATCTTTTTGGAAAAGGACAGAAAGAGGACAGTTTCTTTTTTCTGGAGGAGAAATAAAACAGGCGAAAAAATGATGACATAAGAGGCGGTTCGCATTTTGCAGCGAAGCGTCTCTTATGTTTTGTTATGGCGTGTTCGGTACTACCTGTCTGCCTAGAGAAAGAAGTTCTGTCAAAGGAGGCAGGAAGTCAGCAATGATAAACAGAGAGGTTGTCCGCAGGGAGAGTGGAACACAAAAAATTTCTGGGAGAGGATGATGGAATGGCGGCGAGGAAAAAGGTATGTTCAGAACGGAAAAATAATGAACGGCCTATCCAAAAGCTCAGCGCAAGATGTATCCGCCGACGGCGGGGACTATATGGGCCGTCTGACTATGATTTTTCTGGCAGCAGAGATTCTTTTAAATGGAGTCTTTGCTGAACGCTGATGCGGTAAAAGCGAAGCAGCAAAGGCTCAAGCATGGAGATAAAGCGGTCTTCCTCCATATTTTGTAGAGATTTAAGGAGAGCAGGCTCTTCCATCAGTGCTCCTACGATCTCGCTGACTACAGGGGCGGCGGTTTGATTTCCTTTCCCGGAAGGAACGAGGGAGACTATGGCTCCAAGAATCATTTGGGTATTTTCGTAAACCGGAGGTTCCAGACGGATGTATCCGAAGCAGGCATGAGAAACCTGCGGGCTTCTGCCGTGAAGCAGGAGAGCGTGAAAAGGCTTGATATAGGTGTTATCCAGGTCGTCCCGCTCCTTAAACACCTGATACAGGTGTTGCTCCATTTCCGGGGAGTCTGCAAAGAGAGAGGCTCCGCAGGAAATCACATCGTTTCTTGTCTGTAGTACCGGAGCCTGACCGATTCGTAGGTTTTCTAAGAGCTGGTATATTTCTGTACCGAGAGCAGAAATATATTCTACATCCTGCCGTTCGACGGAGGTGTTGTATGAAGCAGGTTCTTTGGCAGTTTGCTTCATTTTTTGCTGTTGCAGCATTTTAATTTTAGAATCCAACAACATTTTATCCTGTCGGGTCAGGATAGGATTGACACGAAGGTAGCGGTATGAAATGCTCAGTTTCACAGTAGAAATAATCAAATCAATGCCATCATCCTGCAATTTGACGCTGTTAAGTTCAAAAGCGGAGGTGATGCCTCGGATATCCAAATCGGGATAGGCCGTTTTCAGGCTGGAGGCCAGAAGCCGGGAACTGCCGATACCTGTAGGACAGACAAGAATCACGGAAATCTGTTTGCTTTGCTTTTCGATGCGTTCTTTGGCCATGGCAAAATAAATGGTGATATAACCGATTTCACTGGCAGAGATTTCTTCTATATGGAGCATAGGGCAAAGAAGAGACATGCCTTGTTCGCAGGCCTGGAACACAGTAGGATAATTATCCTGAAACTCCTGCAGAAAAGGATTTTCTACGGGGATTCCGGCTCGCAGACGGGCGATGGTCGGCTGGATGTGTGCGCTCAATTCCCGGAGTAAACGATCGTCATTGGAAAAATTGATATTCAGAATTTCGCTTACCCGCTGGATGATGGTCAGCGTAATCTGATGTACGTCCAGATTGCGAAGCTCCGTCAAATCATGCTGGGAGGCAGACCAGATGCGAAGACCGGACAAATAGGTGGCAAGATAAATGGTTTCATCGACGGAAAGAGGTAAATGGAAGTGTTGACGGAGTTGCCGCATGAGATATTCCGCCACGGCATACTCGGGCTGAATGGAAATCTCCGAAAATTCCTGGACTTTTTCTACGATGAAATGGTCGGCTTTCATTCTCTGGATGGAGAAAGAAAGATAGACAAGGAGGTGAAGATACCCGCTGTCGGAAAATTGAAGATGAAGCTGTTCTTCACAATCTGACAAAATATCATTCACGGAAAACAGGATATCTTTGTCGATGCCCTTGACCAGCTCTTTTTTTTCATTGGTAAGATGCAATTTGGCAAGCTGGCCTAACGTGGATTCTTCGCTGGCCTGCCGACATAAAAATGAGGTGGCTGCCTGGCGTCTGGCGATTTCATCTCCTTCTATAAAAATGCCCAGCCCGGGACGGCGGATGAGGCTGAGATGATATTTCTGGAACCAGCGGGAGAGCTGATGGAGGGTGGTAGATAGGGTACCTTCGGAAATGCCAAAAGTTTCCGTGAAATAAAAGGCCTTGAAAGGTTCCTCGGAAAATAAAAGTTCCCGGCACAGCAGATTCTGGCGTTCTTTGCGACTTTCTCCCGGCAGGGCGGAAGGATTATTTTCGTCGAGAAGGGAGAGGATTTCCTCTCTGCGTTCCGGTGGCTCATCGAGAATCAGCCCCACGCTTCGCTTCCTTATAAAATGGAAGCCGTTGGCAGATAGCCATTTTTCCACGGTGGGAAGCTCTCGTTGGACAGACCGGTCACTGACTTTTAGTTCTTCTGATATGATGCCGATGGTTGCCGGGCTGTCCGAAGGGAAACGGATGAGAATCCGTATAATATTTTCGGCGCGTGGTGTAAGCTGCATAACTTTCTCCTTTGTACATTGCTAAGTTTGGTTCTTGGATAAAAGTATAGGGGAATGCCCAGTAAATGATAGTTATGATTATAGCAAATTTTATAAAAAAAGTCTATTTGACCGAAAAAGCAACAGCGGTGTCGCTTTACTTCTTTGGTGACGAAGAGGTTAATATCAAGGGAAAGATTATAAAAGATATACAAATCACTCATAAAATAATTGTATATAATTATAATGACGTCTTGTTTTGTCGTAAATCATTGGTGACAAAGTTGTGATATCATTCGTTTGTATTGCTACAGAAAGTTCTATATAATTAAGATATCAAAAATGCGGGCGATGCCCACAAGAAATAAGAGAGGAGATATGCAATATGAAGAATGCAGTACAACGTTTTGGAAAATTCCTGAGCGCTATGGTAATGCCGAATATCGGTGCATTTATCGCATGGGGATTTATTACCGCTTTGTTTATTGACGTAGGCTGGCTTCCAAATGAAAAGCTTGCCGGGTTAAACGGACCAATGTTAAATTACCTTCTGCCAATTTTGATTGGTTCCCAGGGAGGACGTCTGGTAGGAGGAGACAGAGGTGCCGTTATCGGCTCCATTGCAACCATCGGTGTTATCGTGGGTGCCCCTGATTATCCGATGTTGATGGGAGCGATGCTCATGGGACCTCTGGCCGGTTTTGTCATCAAGAAATTTGATCAGGCTATGGACGGAAGAATGCCGGCAGGATTTGAGATGTTAATTAATAACTTCTCTGTTGGTATTTTCGGTATGTTGCTTGCCATCCTTGGCTACTATGCGATTGGGCCTTTTATGGCAGTGGTTCTTGTCGTATTAAAAGGCGGCGTTGAAGTTCTGGTCAGCCATGGATTGCTTCCATTGGCGGCTATCTTCATAGAGCCTGCAAAGGTGCTGTTCTTAAACAACGCCATCAACCATGGTATCTTCACGCCAATTGGTATTGAGCAGGCCGCTGAGGCGGGAAAATCCATCATGTACATGCTGGAGGCAAACCCTGGCCCTGGGTTGGGACTTCTCCTGGCATACTGGGTATTTTCCAAAGACCGTGCAACGAAAGATTCGGCGCCGGGTGCAATCATCATCCACTTCTTCGGTGGTATCCATGAGATTTATTTCCCATACATATTGATGAACCCGTTTGTTATCGCCGGTCCTATCCTCGGTAACATCTGTGCTATTTTCTTCTACAGCATGACGCATGCAGGCCTTGTAGGTCCGGCAGCTCCTGGTTCCTTCATCGCATTTATGACGATGTCTCCAAAGACTTCGATGGTGGTTACCGCCCTTGGCGTGCTGATTGCCGCAGGCGTGTCCTTCCTGGTGTCCGCACCGATTATTAAAATGGCAGGAACAAAGAGTCTGGAAGATGCACAGAAGCAAAAAGATAGTATGAAGGCAGAATCCAAAGGGGTTGCGGTCGCTCCTCGCACCGGAGCAGAGGTAACTACAGATTCCATTAAAAAGATTATTTTCGCCTGTGACGCAGGTATGGGTTCTTCTGCCATGGGAGCAACCAAGTTCAGAAACCGCATCAAACCTTTAAATCTTGGGATTACGGTTACGAATACATCCGTAGATAATGTGCCGGCAGATGCCGACGTGGTGGTATGTCAGTATATTTTGCAGGATCGTGCAGCGAAGAGTGCGCCGCAGGCAAGACTGGTCACCCTTGGAAATTTCCTGCAAGATCCAAATCTGGATGCCTTTTATGCGGAGCTTGAGGCGAGAGCAAACGGTTCCGGAGCAATGGCTGAAGCGGCTGTGACAAAAGAACCAAAAAAATCCGGAGCGAAGGCAGCTTTGCTGAAGGAAGGGATTCGTACAGGCCTTAAAAGCGTAGACAAAGAAACGGCCATCCGCGCAGCGGGCGATTTGCTCTGCGAGCTGGGATTTGTCAACAAGACATATGTGGATGCCATGTTAGAACGAGAGAGACTGGTTTCTACTTATATGGGAATGGGTGTGGCGATTCCTCATGGAACTTCTCAGGCAAAAGACACCGTAAAAAAATCTGGTATTGTCGTGTTACAGTATCCGGACGGCGTTGACTTTGGAGATGAGAAAGCAAACCTTGTCATCGGTATCGCAGGTGTCGGAGATGAGCATCTGGAGATTTTAGGCAGGATTGTGGAAAGCCTGGAAGATGAGGCTTTGTTAGAGAAGCTGAAAAAAGAAGCAGATGTTGATCTCATCATGAAAACTTTTGGTTGAACGATTTGATAGAAAGAGATTAACGGAAAACTGAAAACAAGTTATAATATCACATTATAATATCACACAGAAGAAAGAGGGTTGTATGGCCGGGAGGGAGGAAGGATTTCCGTCCTGCGCCGTGCAAAACTCTTTTTCTTCGTGAAGGAAAGAGGAGAATTATCATGAGAAAAGCAGTTCAGTTTGGTGCAGGAAATATTGGACGAGGATTTATTGGTGCATTGCTCAGCCAGTCAGGTTACCAGGTGGTATTTGCTGACGTGGTGGATGCTGTCATTGACAAAATTAACGAGGACAAATCCTACACGGTTCATGTGATGGATGTGGCGTGCGAAGACCAGAAGATTGAAAATATTCGGGGGGTCAACTCCACAAAGCCGGAGGCGGTAGAAGAGATTGCAGATGCCGATCTTGTCACAACGGCAGTCGGTCTGGTAGTTTTGCCAAAGATTGCTCCTACCATTGCCGCAGCCATTGAAAAGCGTATGGAAAAAGGCTGCGATACACCGATGAATATCATTGCCTGCGAAAACGCCATCAGAGGAACTTCCCAGTTGAAAAAAGCGGTTTATGACAATCTTGGTGAGGAAGGCAAAGCATTTGCCGATAAGTATGTTGGTTTCCCGGATTGTGCTGTGGACAGAATTGTTCCTCCGGTGAAGAGCGAAAACTTTATTGACGTGGTCGTGGAAGAATACTATGAATGGGATGTGGAGCGCTCTGGATTTAAGGGAGAGATTCCTGTCATCACGGGCATGACTTTAGTGGATGATTTGATGGCGTACATCGAGCGTAAATTATTCACTTTAAATACCGGTCACTGCATCACTTCCTATCTTGGAAAGCTTTGGGGATTCCCTACCATTGATGCGGCCATTGCTGATGAGAAGATTTATGGCATTGTCTCCTCCGCCATGAAAGAGAGCGGAGACGGACTTATTAAAAAACATGGTTTTGATGCAGAGGCACATGCGGCTTACATTAAAAAAATCATTGGAAGATTTAAAAATCCATATCTTCAGGACGACGTAACCCGTGTGGGAAGAGAGCCGCTCCGTAAGCTCAGCCCGACAGATCGATTAATCAGTCCCCTGACTACGGCTGCCGGATTTGGCCTTCCTGTGGATCATCTTCTGGTCGGTGTGGCGGCAGCACTTCATTATGATAATCCGGAAGATAAACAGAGCGTGGAATTGCAGGAGAAAATTTCTGCAAATGGTGTGAGGAAAGCGCTGATGGAAGTGACGGGACTGACAGAGGAAAAGCTTCTTGACACCGTTGTGGAAGAATATAATAAATTGAGCAAATAGGTAAATGTATGTAAATTGACAGATTTTCAGCCGTAGAAATGGACTTGCATTTTTGGAATCATCGTGCTAAACTCAGAGAATCTATAACAGTGAAGCCCGCATCCCATGGGCATATCAGGTATGGCGAAGCGGTTATGAAAGCATTCATTGAACTTATTGAGTATGTCACAAAAAGGAGAATAGCATATGTGTGGAATTGTTGGTTATACAGGAAGAGAGGCGGCAGCGCCGATTATATTGGATGGTTTGTCAAAGCTGGAGTACAGGGGATATGATTCGGCCGGGATGGCGACCTTTAACGCAGATACTCAGAGCATTGAGATTGCCAAGACAAAAGGCAGGCTGAAAAACCTCATCGAGATGACCGACGGTGGAAACGGCATGACCGGAGGATGTGGTATTGGACATACCCGTTGGGCAACGCATGGTGTGCCGTCCAAAGCAAATGCACACCCACATTATAACGATGACAGAACGGTGGCGCTGGTTCATAATGGCATTATTGAAAACTATCAGGAATTAAAAGAACATTTGATGCAGAAAGGTTACACGTTCTATTCAGAGACGGACACGGAGGTGGTGACCAAGCTCATTGATTATTATTACAATGAGACAGATCATAATCCGCTGGAAAGCATGTCCAGTGCCCTTCTTCGTGTTCGCGGTTCTTATGCTCTCGGAGTGATGTTTAAGGACAGGCCGGGCGTGATTTATGCAGCAAGAAAGGACAGCCCTCTTATTGTAGGACAAAATGAGAACGGTGCCTTCATCGCATCTGATGTTCCCGCCATTCTTTCTTACACGAGAAATGTGTACTATCTGGACAATCTGGAGATGGCGGAGCTTCGTGAGGACGGTGTAAAGTTCTTTAACTTTGACAGAGATGAAAATGAAAAAGAAATGGTCACCATCGAGTGGGATGCGGAATCCGCAGAGAAGGGTGGATATGAGCATTTCATGATGAAAGAAATTCACGAGCAGCCAAAAGCAGTTCGTGACACCATCGGTGCTTATGTAAAAGATGGTGCGATTGACTTGAGTTCCCTCGGAATGAGTGATGAGCAGTTCAGATCTTTTCGCCGGATTTGTATCGTAGCCTGCGGCTCCGCCTACCATGTGGGAATCACTGCCAAGTATGTGATGGAAGATTTGACAGATGCCTTCGTGGACGTGGATTTGGCCTCTGAGTTCCGTTACCGGAATCCGAAGCTGTCCGAGGATACCCTGGTGATTGTGATTTCCCAGTCCGGTGAGACTGCAGACAGTTTGGCCGCTCTCCGTCTGGTAAAAGAGAGAGGAATCAAGACACTGGGAATCGTGAACGTGGTCGGTTCCAGCATTGCCAGGGAGGCAGACTATGTGATGTATACCCTGGCTGGACCGGAGATTGCCGTTGCGACTACCAAGGCTTACAGCACACAGCTGATTTGTATTTACCTGCTGTCGATGTACATGGCAAAGGTGCGGGAGGAGATCGAGGAAGATGCTTTGAGGAGCATGATTCAGGAGTTAGAGCAGCTTCCGGATAAGATCGCACATATGCTGTCAGATAAAGAGAGGATTCAGTGGTTTGCCAACAAGTTTGCTTCGGCCAGAGATATTTTCTTTATCGGTCGCGGATTGGATTATTCCATCTGTCAGGAAGGCAGCCTGAAAATGAAAGAGATTAGCTATGTTCACTCGGAAGCTTATGCGGCAGGAGAGTTAAAGCACGGAACCATCAGTCTCATTGAGGAGGGAACCTTGGTTGTCGGTCTTCTGACCCAGAGCAATTTGAGCGAGAAGACACTCAGCAATATGCAGGAAGTGAAGAGCCGCGGTGCTTATCTGATGGGCGTTACGGAAAATGGTAACTATTATCTGGAAGATATGGTGGACTTTGTCGTGTATATTCCGAAGACGGATTCTCATTTTACGACGACCCTTGCCATCGTTCCTTTGCAGCTCATGGGATACTATGTCAGTGTGGCGAGAGGTCTGGATGTGGATAAGCCAAGAAACCTGGCAAAAAGTGTGACGGTAGAATAATATCTCATTGATTTTTTTAACCCAAATCAGCAAGAAGTCCCCCTCCTTTTAGGTGGGGGATGAATTGCGTTCCCCCATCTTTGCAAACATAAAAATATATGATACAATATAATCAGTCGAAATAAATAGAAGGACTGATATACAATGAAATTAGACAGTAATGCTCATTCAGTGTTTTTGTTGCATTATCATCTTGTGCTTGTGGTGAAGTATCTTCGGGAAGTTTTCGATCATATAATTTCCGACAGAGCGAAAGAAATTTTTGAGTACATTGCTCCGGACTACAACATAACCTTACAAGAGTGGAATCACGAGAAAGACCACATTCATATTCTTTTCAAAGCACACCCCAAAAGTGAATGAAGTAAATGATTAAAGAAAAGATTTTTGTCTGTAAGGGCATGGGATTGTCCGAATTGCGGAATTCATCAGGACAGAGATATAAATGCTGCTAAAAATATCAGAAATGAAGGTATGCGGTCAGTAACTGCATAAACTCAAATATAAAACTGTGGGACACACGGGGTTAGCTCGTTGATACTGTATTCGTTGGAATACTTGAGCGAGAACCGACTGTTTGCTTCATGCAAGAGGAAGTCCCCGCCTCGTTAGGCGGGGAAAGATGTCACAGGTAGTTGAAGTCCTGCCTTTTATTTGGTAGAATATCCTTTGCACATAAGTTTTGATGAAGAATGATATAGATTTCCTGATGGATGTTTTTTGTCAGGTCAGGATAGAAGGAGTGTATTATGATTATTCGATTAAAGGATGGTTCCGAGAAGGAATATGCACAGCCGATGTCTGTGCTGGATATTGCCAGAGACATCAGTGAAGGATTGGCCAGAAATGCCTGTGCCGGTGAGGTAAACGGACAGGTGGTGGATTTACGGACTGTTGTTTCTGAGGATAGTGACTTAAACATTTTGACTTTTCAGGATGAGAAGGGAAAGTTGGCGTTCCGCCATACTGCATCTCATGTGCTGGCGCAGGCGGTAAAGCGTCTGTATCCGGATGCCAAGATTGCCATTGGCCCTGCCATTGAGGAAGGTTTTTACTATGATTTTGACATGGATCCCCTCACCAGAGAAGATTTGGATGCCATTGAAAAAGAGATGAAAAAGGTGATCAAGGAGAACCCGGCCATCGAGCGGTTTGAGCTGCCGAGGGAGGAAGCCATCGCTTTCATGAAGGAAAAGGAAGAGCCGTACAAAGTAGAGCTGATCGAGGATCTGCCAGAGGATGCGACCATCAGTTTCTATCGCCAGGGCGATTTCACCGACCTTTGTGCCGGCCCGCATCTGATGAGCCTGAAAAACATCAAGGCATTTAAGCTGACCTCTTCTTCAGGCGCTTACTGGAGAGGAAATGAAAAAAATAAGATGCTCACCCGTATCTACGGAACCGCTTACACTAAAAAGGCAGATTTGGAAGAACGTCTGAAGTTTTTGGAGGAGATTAAGCTGCGTGACCACAACCGTCTCGGTCGTGAGATGGGACTGTTCACCACGGTGGACGTCATTGGTCAGGGCCTGCCGCTGATGCTGCCGAAGGGAGCCAAGATTATTCAGACGCTTCAGAGATGGATTGAGGATTTGGAGGACAATGAGTGGGGATATGTGAGAACCAAAACTCCGCTGATGGCCAAGAGCGATTTGTATGAGATTTCCGGTCACTGGGGACATTATAAAGAAGGAATGTTCGTGCTGGGAGACGAGGAGAAAGATAAAGAAGTTCTGGCTTTGCGTCCGATGACCTGTCCATTCCAGTATTACTGCTATAAGAATACGCAAAGGTCCTACCGTGATTTGCCATATCGAATGAGCGAGACTTCCACTCTGTTCCGCAATGAGGACTCCGGTGAGATGCACGGCCTGACTCGTGTGCGTCAGTTTACCATCTCAGAGGGACATCTGATTGTCCGTCCGGACCAGGCCAATGAAGAGTTGAAAGGCTGTCTGGAATTGGCTCAGCACTGCCTCACCGTTCTGGGTGTGCAGGATGATGTAACTTATCGTCTCTCCAAGTGGGATCCGGAAAATAAAGAGAAATATCTGGGGGATGAGGAATACTGGGAGAGTACGCAGAACCAGATTCGTCAGATTCTTGAAGCGTCCGGTGTATCCTTTACGGAGGCGGACGGCGAAGCTGCCTTCTACGGCCCTAAGATTGACATTCAGGCAAAGAATGTTTACGGCAAGGAAGACACGATGATCACCATTCAGCTTGACTGTGCCATCGCAGAAAACTTTGATATGTACTATATCGACCAGAACGGGGACAAGCAGCGTCCGTATGTGATCCACAGGACTTCTCTGGGATGCTATGAGAGGACGCTGGCATGGCTCATTGAAAAATATGCCGGAAAGTTTCCGACCTGGCTTTGTCCGGAGCAGGTGCGTGTTCTGCCGATTTCTGAAAAATATGCAGATTATGCGGAGCAGGTAAACAAGGAGTTGAGAAAGAACGGAATCCTCAGCACCGTGGATAACCGCTCTGAAAAGATTGGTTATAAAATTCGAGAGGCCCGTCTGGATAAGCTTCCATACATGCTTGTGGTTGGAGCCAAGGAGGAAGAGGCTGGACTGGTATCTGTGAGAAGCCGTTTTGCAGGAGACGAAGGACAAAAGCCTTTGGCTGAGTTTATCGCTTCTATCTGCGAGGAGATTCGCACCAAAGCCATCCGACAGGAAGAGGCTGTGGAAGAATAAATTTTCTTTCTGTTTTTTGCATCAATATAGCAGTGCGGGAGAGCGCTCGGAGATGTTGTAGCTGAATTGTTATCATAGGATGTCCGTTTTTTCCATATCTTATTGAAAATCGGTGTGCTATAATATACCATAAACAGCAACCTGATAGGTACATTTCAAAAAAGGAGATGGGACAGATGGACATCAAAGAATTATTACCAAAAGATACGGAAGGAAGACTGCGCATTATCCAGGAGACAGTTCCCGGAAGACAGATTACGCTTGCTCACGTTGTGACTAGCCCAAAGCCGATTGTGTATCGCAAGCTGGGGTTGAATCCGGATATTGATTTTGAGCGCTCCGCCATTGGCATTATTACGGTAACTCCGAGTGAGTCTGCCGTCATCGGTGCGGACATTGCCATTAAAAGTGGAGATGTGTACCTTGGATTTGTGGACCGTTTCAGTGGAACGCTGATTCTCACCGGTCGTATTTCAGCGGTGGAGTCTGCGGTGCGGGCTGTGATTCATTATTTCCAGAATGATTTAGGATATGCTACCTGTCCGGTGACGAAGAAATAAGGTGAGAAATATATGCGTAAAATTATGTTTGTAGGGCGCAGCGAGGCTGGGAAGACTACAATCATGCAGGCCATGAAGGGAGAAAAAATCACATACCATAAAACCCAGTATGTCAATCATTATGATGTGATTATTGACACGCCGGGCGAGTATGCGGAGACGAAAGAGCTTTCCGCAGCTCTGGCCATCTATGGCTGTGAGGCGGATGTCATCGGCTTGCTGATGAGCGCCATAGAGCCATTTTCCCTGTATCCTCCAAACGTTGTTTCTGTCAGCAACCGGGAGGTTGTCGGCGTTGTGACCAAAATTGACCATTGGGCGGCCAATCCCGAGCAGGCTGCCGAGTGGCTGCGGCTGGCCGGATGCAAAAAGATATTCTTTACGAGCGCTTACACAGGAGAAGGTATTGCAGATATATTGGAATATCTAAAAGAACCGGTAGACAAGCTTCCGTGGGAAGTGGCGAAGGCAGAGTACGATAAGCTTGGTTTTGGTCCGGGAGAAAGTGAGAAGCATACGCTGAGAATTTAAAATGTAATATAAACCAGACTCCGGTAATTCAAGGACATTTCGGTGTTCTTGCAGCGGCGCACAGGTCAGCAAACACTGACATTCTATTTATTTGTGTGCCTGATTTTGCCGGAGTTTTTTAAATGTGAGAAATACGAGCGTGCAAAAAAAGAGTTTTCGGACGTGGCCTTTTCTCAGGCCGTGCTTGCAATGGAAAGTGAAAACGTATAAAATAGAAGAAAAACATAAGATGAGTACGGAAGGAGTGCGGCAGTATGGCGGCAATCAGCAATGACTGGGCGGAGGCATTGAGGGAAGAATATAAAAAAGAATATTATAAAAAGCTTTATTTTAAGATAAATCAGGAGTACAGGGAGAGAGAGATTTTTCCGCCGTCGGAAGATATTTTTAACGCCTTTCATTTTACACCTTTAAAGGACGTGAAAGTGGTGATTTTGGGCCAGGATCCTTATCATAATAATGGACAGGCTCACGGACTGTGCTTCTCTGTGAAGCCTGATGTGGATGTGCCGCCATCTCTTGTGAATATATATCAGGAGTTGCATGACGACTTGGGATGTGAGATTCCCGATAACGGGTATCTGGTAAAATGGGCAAAGCAAGGCGTCTTAATGCTCAACACCGTGTTGACGGTTCGTGCCCATCAGGCCAATTCCCACCGGGGCATCGGCTGGGAAGAATTTACTGACGCAGCCATCCGGGTGCTGAACGAGCAGGACAGACCCATAGTGTTTTTACTGTGGGGGCGTCCGGCGCAAAATAAAAAGGCAATGTTAAACAACCCAAAGCATTTGATTTTGGAGGCACCGCACCCAAGTCCTCTCTCGGCTTACCGGGGATTCTTTGGATGCAGGCACTTCAGTCAGACAAATGAATTTCTCAGGTTTCATCAGATGGAACCCATTGACTGGCAGATAGAATCCATACATCAATAATGCAGATGCGGCGAAGGGGAAACGACCGCAAACATGAAATAAGATGAAGGAGAAAGGAACCAAGATGAGCATATTATTTGTGGAATATCCAAAATGTACGACTTGTAAACGGGCAAAAAAATGGTTGGAGGAACATGAAGTAGAATTTATCGACAGACATATTGTGGAGGACAATCCTACGGCGGAAGAGCTAAAAGAATGGCATAAAAAAAGCGGATTGCCGTTGAAGAGGTTCTTTAATACAAGCGGGCAGGTTTACCGTCAAAATAACATCAAAGACCGCCTGCCGTCCATGTCTGAGGAGGAGCAGTATCAGCTGCTTGCCACCAACGGAATGTTGGTGAAACGTCCCGTTATCGTGGGAGAAGATTATGTTCTCGTGGGATTTAAAGAAAAAGAATATGAGCAGAGATTTTGTTAGATATTCTGTTATTTAAAAATAAACTGCTGTCTCGGAAACACCAAATATCCATTGGGGAAAAGATTTCCGGGACGGCAGTTTTTTATATAGTCAAATGCTGCGGCTTCGTTGTTCACAGGAGGCGGTGGCAAGATAGATTCCCATAAAAACAAAAAGGTAGGGAGTGGTGAAGACCAGCGGATTGTTTACGATACCTTGCGCAAGAGCGGTGAGCAAGGTACAGGCAATTACGGTGGAAGCCTTTGACTGCTGCTTCACACAGCAGAAAATACAGCAGAAAATCATGCCAAAGTATCCGATGGTTCCCGCTATGCCGGTCGTGACGAGAAATTGCAGAAACTCATTGTGGGCATCAATAAAATAATATCCAAATTTTTCGATAGATTCCATGTAATACTCAGAAAAAAACATTTGAAATCCTCCCGGCCCTACACCAAATAATTTTTCACGAAAAGAAAGCCCTTTCCAGAGAGCAAAAGTTCGCGTCCATACATATCCTCGGTTGCTTCCCCAGTCATCAGAAAAGAGAAAGAGTTTCGGGACGCCGACGGTGCCTGATTCTGTTCGGAAGTTCACATGGAAAAGATAAAACAGAAAGAACAAAATGCATATGCCAATGAAGGCAAATAAAATCCAACGCCATTGGTATAAATTGATTTTTTGCTTTTTTTCTTCCGTGGACGGTGTCCGGAAGAAAAGAAAAAGAATGACAGGCAAGCATAAAAAGAAAGAGGAACCCCATCCAATCTTTTCAAGATAATTGTATTGCAAATCCAGCCATACAGCTTCCTTTTTTGCATAGCGAGTATACATTTGCAAAAATAAGGAAGATACCATGATGAGAACCGGTATCCATGAAAAAGAGAGCAGCATTTTTTTGGAAGAAAATGCAAACCAGAAATAGCACAATAAGCAGACTCCCAGTCCGAGAAAAAAACTGTCACTGTTGGAACATACGCCGGCCGCCACACCAAGAACGATGCCGATTCCGTAAAGGAGCTTTGACAGAGGCGCTTCAGCATATAAGAAAAGGCCGATAAAAAGAGGTAAAAAAATACAAATATGACCGGAGACAATATTCATCTGTCCGATGGTGCCAAGATAATCGGAGGCGCTGGAGGCAAGGATGGCATCATACATATGCAGAGGGTCGATGTTAAATCGGTTTAAAATAATCAGAATAAAGTTGATGCAATTGCTGATCAGGCATCCCCATAAAAGGGCAGGATGCATCTGAAATCCAAAAGAAATGCAGATAAAAACAAAAACGCAAAGCAATAAAACGCCTGAACCAAATAGTTTTCCAGTGGTTCCCTTCAAAGTCAGAAGAGGATTTTCAGAAAAGAAGGTGGAACAAACCAGGGAGAAGAAAAATATGGCGGAAAACAAGTAAAGAGGATGTTTCAAAGCTAAAATCCCATTTTTTATTTTGTCAAAAATGCCCTGTTGTCCGTATGAAAACAGAGAACAAAATAGCAATAAAACACACGACAAAAGATAACCGAAAGAGGACAAAATAAAAAAAGAAGTTTTCGCTTCCAAAATGTCAACATAACTGTTTTTGAAAAAAAGAGGAAAGATGCACAGCAATAAAAAGACATAGACTGTGGAGAGGAGGAAAAATATCTTTTGGGGGAGTGGAAAACTTGTCTTCTGTTTGTTGGTAGATGGTTTCATGATAGCCTCCAATCATTGTGGAAAAATTGACGGGGAACATTTAGGGAATCAAATGGTACTATAATTACGGAAGGAGTTGCTGTAAACAACAATCCTACGTCCTCGATTTGTATTTGCAAAGCAAATGTTTTGGACAGGATGATGCTACAGCAACTCCTTATTTTAATGAGAAAAAGCTTTTATTTTACTGTAATTTTACAGGTAGTTTTTTTCTTTCCTGACTTTAACGTGATAATTGCTTTTCCTTTTTTCTTAGCGGTAATCTTACCGTTGCTGTCAACGGAAACGACTGCCTTTTTGGAGGACTTCCAAATAATTTTTTGGTTGGAAGCCGCATTAATTTTATACGGAAGGAAGCGAACAGTGCCCTTCTTCACCTTCAATGCCTTCTTTTTGAAAGATAATTTTTTCGTCGGCATTGACTGTTTAGATACCGTAACCGTGATGGTCTGTTTTGTGTTAGCGCCGCTAATCGTAATCTTAGCCTTACCAGGTTTTTTTGCTTTCAGCTTTCCGTTGGAAGACACGGATACTACTTTTGGCTTAGAAGAAGTGTATTTTAAAGCCTCGGTAGTGTTAGAAGGTACCTTGATTACGGAGAGGTTTCTGGAAGCCTTTGTTTGTAAGGATATCTTCTTTGTAGTAACGATAATTTTTTTCAAAGGAACGCTGACAACTGCCGGAGCCGGAGCTAAGATAGGGGTCTGAGCCATTGGAGCGGGTGCGGCTGGAGCAGGTGGTACAGGAGTTGGCGCATTTGTATCCGGTTTTGCCGGAGCGTTTGGTGAAGTCGCCGGAGCATTCGGCGAGGTGGCGATGTAGTAGTAGTTTGCTGCTTTTTGCTGAGCCAGTTGTTCTTCAGAGGACTCTACTATATCGTCTGGATTGACAGGAGTGGTATCGGCGAGAGCAGAAATACCAACAACACTTGTCGTAAGACAGGTAAAAAGGAATGCCGCATAGATTTTTTTAGAAAAGCGGCGTAGTTTCAGGGGGGGTAGTAAATCGTTTCATATGCATTACATTCTCCTTTCTCTCTTGTGTTTGCATAATGAATAAAGTGATTAATGCACAAAATATTATAATAAAACAACCTAAATTATGGTTAAAATTTATTATTTATGATATAAATCTATAAAAATATCATATATTTTGTACAGATTAAGGATATCACTATAGGAAGGAAATTACAAGGATAAATGTGAAAAAACTGTGAAGACTTTGAAAAAAACAGATGTGAGGTGGCGGGATTCGTTGTTGTTTGCAGAGGAAGGGGTTGTGGATTACAGGAATAAAGAAAAAAGGATGCCGGTCTGCTTTCTGGAGAAGCGGGCCGACATCCTTTGTAAGATATGAGCATGCTCTGCTCTGTGCGCCGCAGGAGGAACGATGGAATGTTCCGTCATTCCTCTCGTGCTTTTATTTATAAAAAGAAGAATTAGAAATCTACCTCTGTGCCGTAGTAGGTGCAGACGAATAATTTTTCCATTTCTGCCGGGGTGATTTCCCTAGGATTGGAACCGGTGCAGGCATCGCCTACTGCAAGCTCTGCAATATTGGCAATTTTTTCTTTAAATTCTGCCTCGTCGATGCCAAAATCTTTCAGACATTTTGGAATGTTTAAGGTAACATTAAAGTCATCGATTTTTTTGCAAAGGCTGTTGATGAGCGCTTTTTCACTGGTGCCGTCTAAGCCCATGCGGCGAGCAATTTCTGCGTAGCGGGAAGCTGCCACCGGATTTTTTGCGTTGTATTTGATAACGTATGGAAGATAGATGGCATTGGCGCATCCATGAGGAATGTGTCCTGTGGAGAATGCGGCGCCGGTTTTGTGAGCCATGGAGTGTACGATACCAAGCAGAGCATTGGAGAATGCCATTCCGGCCAGGCACTGTGCATAGTGCATCTGCTCTCTTGCTTCCTTATTTTCATGGTAAGATGCCGGCAAGTAGTCAAGTACCATCTCAATGGCCTGTAAAGCCAGCGGGTCGGTGAACGGCCCATTGAGTGTGGATACATAGGCCTCGATGGCATGAGTCAGGGCATCCATGCCGGTGTATGCAACCTGTTTTACCGGAAGGTTCGCTACCAGGTCAGGGTCAACGATGGCAACATCCGGAGTGATGTTAAAGTCAGCCAGCGGATATTTTACGCCCGTCTGATAGTTGGTGATAACGGAGAAAGCGGTAACTTCGGTTGCAGTTCCCGAGGTGGAAGGAATCGCAGCAAATTTTGCTTTGGTTCTCAGCTCAGGGAAGTTAAACGGAATACATAACTCTTCAAATGTGGTATCCGGATATTCATAGAAAGCCCACATTGCTTTGGCAGCATCGATTGGAGAGCCGCCGCCCATGGCTACAATCCAGTCAGGCTCAAATGTGCGCATAACTTCCGCACCCTTCATGACGGTCTCTACGGATGGATCCGGCTCTACTCCTTCAAATACTTCTACTTCCATACCGGCTTCTTTTAAGTAGCCTACGGCTTTATCAAGGAAGCCCTGGCGTTTCATGGAGCCGCCGCCGACAACGAGGATGGCCTTTTTTCCCTTTAAATTTTTTAATTCTTCTAAACATCCAGCACCATGATAAATATCTCTTGGTAATGTAAAACGGCTCATAATCTTCCTCCTTATAACTCATAAAAACTATGAATGATTATGTATTTTTTTTAACAATCTTATTGTAGCACAAAAATGGGAAAATACAAGCTTATTTATAAAAAAACATTGTTTTTATATTTGTACAAATAAAAAATGGAAAGAATTTCTTTTTAAAGAAGAAAATAGAAAAGAAAACAGTAGGTTTTTATGATGAAAAAGGAAAGTAAAACGAAAACAAAAAAATAGGAGTAAAACAATATTGCATAAATTGTCTATAAAATAACAAAAAAATGGAAAATATAAACATTTTCGTCATATCAGGAGGGAAGAGTTTCCCCTTCCCCTTTACAAGGCATGTCATTATCTTCCTGCACTGCGGCAATTTCCGCAGCCTTTGTCAAAGGCCGGGTTGAAGGCGTAGAAATTGCGGCTGTCCAGATGATCCTGCACGATGCGAAGTCCTTCCCCGAAACGGGAAGATACAAGTAGATTTATCCTTAAAAACGACGCCCTTTGATGTGTCAAATATTCCATGTGATTTCAATGTTTCCGTCCGCTATGGTTATGACTTTGATAAGAGCATCAACAACAGCCTGCTTATCTTCAAAGGTGGTTTCTTCCCATTTTTCAACGTGGTTAGAAATAACATTGAGAGAATTAGCGTCCGGCTGATATGAGAGGGATAGCGTTTCCTCTTTCAGCCTTTTTCTTTCAGCGTCTAATGCTTCCACTTTGTCGTTGATATACTGCATGAGGATAGCATTTGCACCGACTACCTTTGAAAGCAAATCTTCGATTTCCTTATCAATTTCAGCCAAGCGGATTTTGTTTTTATTGATTTTAGGATTGGCATGGGTTTCTTCTTGTTTAGAGAGGGTTGTAAACTCGGCTAACCGTTCCCGAATTGCGTTTAGCATATATTCTTCCAGTACGTCGGCATAAATTGTACCGCCCGTACCTGTACATTTTACTTTTTTAGTGGCAAGTGCAGTAGAACAAATAAAATACCTGTGCCATTTCGTATTTGACTTTGCAATCGTTAAACCATAACCGCATTTACCGCATTTTACTTTCCCTACAAGCCATGAGTTTTTCGGTTTACAAGTTCTTGTTGATTGTCTGTTGTTCAGACAGCGTATCCTACATTTTATCCAATCCCGTGATGATACAATTCCCTCATGGGGCGCAAGTACGATTTCCTTATCGGTCAAATCGCATTGCTTGCGTGTCGTTGATACCGTACCCTTATATAGATAGCAGGCATTGTAGCCCGTGAAGTCAGACACGGGATTGATTACATTTGCCCCCTGTGCTTTGAAAAATTCGTACACATCTGCGTCTGCTTTCACATATACAGGATTGCGGAGCATATCACTAATTCTTGATGTATTCCACATACCACCCCGCAAATGTTCTATCCCATGCGCATTAAAGTAATTGATAATATCCCCTAATGAATTTTCTGGGTTAGCATACAGAGCGTACATAAGGCGCATTTGCTCGGCTTCTTCCGGGACAGGCACATACATAGACGTTTTTATTCCGTCAATGACGGTTTCTGTCTTTGCAAATCCGTAAGGAATACGCCCGCCCATGTAAAAACCGCGCTTGCAACGTGAGTAGTATGTGTCAGTAACACGCTTTTGGATTGTTTCACGTTCCAACTGTGCAAATACGATACAGATATTCAGCATGGCGCGTCCGATAGGCGTTGAGGTGTCAAATCGTTCTGTTGAGGAAACAAACTCCACATTGTACTTTTGGAATATGTCCATCATGTTTGCAAAATCCAAAATAGAACGACTGATGCGATCTAACTTATAGACGATTACCCTTGAGATTTTATTCTGCTTAATGTCCTCAAGCATTTCCTCAAAGGCAGGGCGGTTTGTGTTTTTACCACTATATCCCCGGTCTATATACTCTTTATATGGATTGCCGTGTGTTTCATACTTGCAATATTCAAGTTGGCTTTCAATGGATATGCTGTCTACTTTTTCTACCGACTGGCGGGTATAAAGTGCGTCATACATTGTTTGCCTCCACAACGATGTATTGAATTGAGCCGCCTACATTTATATTATCCCGCATCCCCCGCCAGTCCTCAATTCTATGGACGCACATATTTGCAAAAAACCGCAAAAAGCTGCTTTTCAATGTCAGCCTTTACGGTTTCCTTTTCTCCTGCCGGATATTTTGGGCGGCGATTGATAATGTTAAATTGCATTTTCTGCTCTGAAATTTTTGCCCTATCAATCCGATAAGTGATGTTGTCAGTCATAAAGATACCCCCTTTACTTGGCGGACACTACATCTTATGAAAGACAGCAAGTACACTATTACAAGGTGACATCCTCCCCCGCCTAAAGAAGCGGGGGCTTCCTCCTGCATAAAGCAAACAGTCGGTTCTCGCTCAAGTATTCCAACGAATACAGTATCAACGAGCTAACCCCGTGTGTCCCACAGTTTTATATTTGAGTTTATGCAGTTACTGACCGCATACCTTCATTTCTGATATTTTTAGCAGCATTTATATCTCTGTCATGATGAGTTCCGCAATTCGGGCAATGCCATGCCCTTACAGCCAGATCCTTTATTTCAGAATTTTTGTAACCGCATACGGAACAATTCTGACTACTTGCAAAAAATTTATCCACTTTTACAAGCTGTTTACCCATTTCTTCAAGTTTATAAGTAAGAAATGTCGTGAACATTCCCCAGCCGTTATCACTTACAGACTTTCCAAAGTGCAAACTTCGCGACATTGCCTTGGGTTAAACGTTCTCTCGTTCTCCATTAAACCAATATTCTTTGATTAAATCAGCTAGTATTGAGGGGGCGTCTATATTTACTTCATGTCCTGCATTTTCAACGAAAGACAATTTCGCATTTAGCATAGTGTTTGTTAATATTTTTGCGGCGTGTTGGTTTGCCCTGTCCTTTTGCCCGCAGATAATGAGAGCCGGACATTCAATCTTATTAAGCAAAGATGTAAAGTTCATCTTTTTCATGGAAGTTGTTAATGCAATCACATCTCTTTTAGAAAAGCCCATTGAGCTAAACGCAGCTTGAGGCAAAATGTGAAACGCTATATTCTGAATGGCTAAAAGTAATCTCGGCATTTTATATTGCGGCGCAATCAATATGAGTGACTTTACATTTTGAGGATTGTTTAGTGTGTACTGTAATGCAAGGATAGATCCAAGTGAAATGCCACACAAGCATAATGGCATTTCCATACGGTTGCATTCATTTTCAAATGCTTCATAGAGATTGTGGTATGTAATCTGTTTGTCTTTTACGATAGCTGATAAACAAGGACAATGGATTTCTATGTCGGCAGGAAGGAGTGCTATAACCTTGTCCCAACTTGATGAAGTCTGCCCAAGCCCATGTATGAAAGAATAAATCATTATTCTATTTGCTCCTTTCTGATATTATCGCGATGTCGTTTAATCAAATCGACCATCAAACAAGCACCGCTTAATATCAATGTTGATATGATGTGGAATAGGTCAAAAGCGAAATCCATAGAAACGCTCTCAATAAAATATGCCGTAATGTGCGTAATCCCACACGCTAAAGGGATTACAATAAGCAGTGAAAGGGAAAAGGCTAAAAATATTCTGTTTTGACATTTTTCAAAAACTCCGTATATTCCCCATGCTGCTGCAATCGCCAAAACGGCAATACTGCTTCCCATTGATAAGATAAGCGGTAATTTCAAAATAGCACTCAATCCCGCTAAAAAAGGAAGCGTGATTATACTAATAACGATCAATGATTTTCTAATTACTTTGCTTCTTGCTCTGAAAAAAGGTACAAATACAAGCCACCCAGCAATCAATGACAGCAAAACAATCAAAGACCAAGTCAGGTGTTTTGTCAGCGCATAATCGCAAATTACACATATCATGATTGCTAGTAAGCAAATCGAAGATAAAACATATAGTCCCCATTTCTTAATTTGTAGCATGATACCCTCCTTTTAATACCTACTGAATGAATGTATTTTGATAAACTAAAACGCCTATTAAAAGGCATTTTAGTTTATCCTACAGATTTGAAATTTGATTGAGCCTTACCTTTATAATTTCTACTAATTCGTCATCAATAATAGGAACTCCCATTTTTTCAAGCATTTCCTTGAAGAATAAAAACTTATGGACTATTTCTTCTTCCGTTGCAGGAAAGATGTTTGGATAAAGCCATACATCACCCAGTAAAGGTATTAACTCTGCAATTTCTTCCGGATAGTCTGTTTGAATAGAGCCGTCGGCTATCCCTTCTTCAATCAAATCCAACCATAACGGCGTAAGATGTTGATGGCCGGATTTTATCATCTCTGCAAAAATACGCGGATTTTTCAGCAAGGGAAGTGCCTCGATATTAAGTTCCTTTTCTTGCGTGTTTTGTTGATTTCGTTTAACAGCTTCTCGCATTTTCTGCAATGCGTTTAAATCTTTTCTCTGTTTCACAATAGCAAAAGGATTATTTTCAGCAAAGAGTTTATCACTTAAAGCGCAGATAATGTCCTCTTTGGATTTGAAGTGATGATATATTGCTCCTTTTGTCAATCCGCCAAGTTCATCGACAATATCTTGGATAGTCGTATTTTCATATCCTTTTTCCAAAAAAAGCCGCTGTGCCGCTTCTAATATTTTTTCAACGGTGATTTCTGGATATTTATTTCGTGCCACAATGTACCTCCTTGTCCAAAACATTCTTTTGGTATGTATTTATTATAATGGTTACAGATGATTTTGTCAACATACATACGGTTGGTATTTATTTTCTTATATTAACGGGAACTGTCTGAGCTAATGCTATGAATTACATAGACATATCCAAAAAGAAAAGAGAAAAGATATGGTGAAAAGACCCGGTGGCAGCAATCGCCATTTGCTATTTCGGTTTCACAAACTTAAAGTAGTAGAGGAATGCGCCGTCGCCAAGCAATCCCACGACAAAGAATATCACAAGTCTGCCATGCTATTTTGTAGCTTTCCGCTGCCCGGATATTTACTTGATACTTCCCGTTTTGCCTCCCCGAAACGCTGGAAATGCACAATTTCCCTTGCGCGGAGAAACTTGATGGCATTGTATACGTCAGGGTCATCCTTGACAAGGCGAAGGATATTATCGTAAGTTGTGCGGGCTTTCTCCTCTGCTGCTCAATGGGAACAACTAAAAAATGCCATTATATGTCCTGAAGCCATATTTATCTATCAAAAAGACGGTGCAATGGTGCAACCGGTGGTTGCATTGGAAATTTGTGGGGAAATACCACCATAGACAGAAGTTTTCGTATAAAGGACAGGATATTCCAATAAGCTGTAACAAAAAGTGGAGAAGAGGAGATGCGCCGCGTGACGCTGATTTGTAAAAATGTGTGGAAAGAAAGAGAAGAAGAGGAGAGACGTCGCCTTTGGATGGCGGCATGGTCTGTGCTGTTCCAAAGAGAAAGAGAGCAAAATGAGGCGGGAGGAAAAGAGAGATGGCAGCGGTGAAGCAAAATATGACGGCCATATATTGTCGGTTATCGGAAGAAGACAGAGGGAAGGAGGCGGAGTGGGAGGAAAGCCGCAGTATACAAAATCAAAAAGAAATGCTGGTGCAGTTTGCAAAGGACAGAGGCTGGGAAGTGTATGGTATTTACAGCGATGAGGCTTATGCCGGGGCGGATAGAAAACGGCCGGCATTTAATCGATTGCTGGAAGATGCCCAATCCGGTGTGTTTCAGATTATTCTTTGCAAAAGCCAGTCAAGATTTACGAGGGAAATGGAACTGGTGGAAAAATATATTCATGGCCTGTTTCCTTTGTGGGGAATCCGATTTGTCAGTGTGGCAGACCATGGAGATACGGCAAACAGGGGAAATAAGAAGGCACGTCAGATTAACGGTTTGGTCAATGAATGGTATTTGGAGGATTTGTCAGACAACATAAAAACGGTTCTGGATAATCGGAGGCGCCAGGGATATCATATTGGAGCCACGGCGGTGTACGGGTACCAAAAAGATGAAAAACAGAGGGGGCATTTGGTGGTGGATGAGGAAGCGGCCGAAGTCGTGCGAAGAATTTTTCGTCTTTACACCCACGGGATGGGGAAAACGGCCATTGCCAGGAAACTGAATGAAGAGGGGATTGTGTGTCCTGCGGAATATAAACGGCGGCAGGCGAGGGGCTGTCAGGAAAGGAAGGGAGAGGCTATGAAGCAGGAAAAGCAGGTTTTTTGGAGCTATGGAACCATTTCTCGTATATTACAAAATGAGATGTACATAGGCACTATGGTGCAAGGAAAATTTGGCAGTGAATCTTATAAAACAAAACGAAACCGGCCCCGCCCGCCATCCCGGTGGTATCGGGTGGAGAATACCCATGAGCCGATTGTGGAAAGGGAAATGTGGGAGAAAGCGCAGGCAAAAAATATGGCGGTGGGACATCCTGCGTCCGGAGGCAGGCCGGGAGTATTGGCGCACAAGGTTTTTTGTCTCACTTGCGGGCATGGGATGCGATCTCATAAAACGGCGGGGAGAAGGTATCTGCGCTGTCCTGTTAGAATGATGAAAAAAGATGCCTGTGAGGGAGCTTTTATCTCAGTGGAAAGTCTGGAAAGGTCGGTGTATGAAGAAATAAAAAAGCAGGCGGAACGCTATGTGGATGCCGAGCTATTTTGGAAAGGGCAGAGAGAATGTTGCCAGGAGCAGAATGGGGATAATCGGGAAAGATTGTGGATACCGGGTGGGCTGACGAGGGAGATTGTGGATAATTTCATAGAAAAGATTGAAGTGGGGGCCAAAAACCGGGATACCGGAGAAATTTTGGTGAATATACATTGGAAAATGTAAAAAAATCGGCCCGGACCATAAGTCTGATAGAGGTCGCACACTGGGATGCCCCTCGTCAGACAGATGGTCGGAGGCCGACGGGATAGATGATACGGGATCGATGATAAAATAAATTAAATATAGAAAGAATGAGACAAGCCGGATGGCGTCAATCAGGATTTTGCCTCGATGAGCTGTCTGACATGGGCTTTTTCGAGAAGACTCGCTGCGACAAAGTAGACGCCGATGTTTAACACTGCCTTGATGGTAAGACCTGGGGCGGAGGCTAGCCCTGCTGCAACACTTCCGTACAAAAGGCTGCCGAAGGCCACATAGCCTGCGACCATCCATGCCATAGATAAGAGACAGGCAGCTGCATTTCTCAGGCTGAACAGACGGAAGTTTCCATCTTTGTCAAACATGAGAAGTCCGGCGATAAGAGCGATGATTGCCTTGATAAAAAAGGTGGGAAGCACCCATTGGGTATATCCGGTCAGAAGGTCAGCCAGGGAAGAACCCAGTGCGCTGGCCCAGATGCCTTCCCGCCGACCTAAAAATGCCACAGTCAGCAGGATGAAGGCATCGCCGAGATGAGCGTAGCCCAGAGGAATCGGAATCTGAATCACCATGGTCATGATGCAGATGACGGCGGACATCAATGCGCCGCTGCAAAGTTGAAATGTTTTCATATTGTCACTCCTTTTTTTCATTTCTGCCGTAACTATACCAAAAAAGTGGCATTTCATATATCCCCAATTTGCAACAATTTAAAAGGTCAGATTTTAGGAAGCGAGAGGGCGGCGGTGGAATTAGAAAAATGTGTTGACAACTGTAGGTAATCATGTTTTAATTGAATATATAATGTTTTGAATTGATAAAGTTTGTTGCCCTTTCGGAGCTGTGGCATGAGAGCAGAAGTATTAAAAGACGCAGTTGTGTCTGCCGGGATAGTGGCGAGTTTGTCGATTTATGGGCATGGTAGAAAGTGGAGTGCAAATATCTGCTTTACATACAAGATAATGTCGAATATCAAATTAAGGAGGTACGCAGTTATGGTTTATGGTGCAACAGAAGGCTACGCAAAACAGGATTCTTACAGCGATGGTTATGGCGAAGCGGCCGGATACGGCAAGGCAGAAGATTCTTACAGCCATGGAGATAGCTATGGCGATGGTTACGCTAAAAAAGAGGACGGCTATGCAGATTCCTACGGTGACGGTTATGCCAAAGAGGACAGTTACAGTGAAGGCTGTGCCAAGAAAGACAGCTACGGCGATTCTTATGGGGAAGCGGCAGGCTACGGTAAGGGAGAAGACACTTACAGCCACGGAGACGGTTACGGTGAAGGTTACGGAAAGAAAGAGGACAGCTACGCAGATTCTTACAGTGATGGCTATGGCAAGGGAGAAGACTCCTATAGCCATGGAGATAGTTACAGCGAAGGCTATGGCAAACAGGGAGAAAGCTACAGTGATTCTTACAGTGACGGTTATGGCAAATAAATACTATGCATGAGAGTGAGTCCCCCAAAGGGCGTTGTATTTGGCGCCTGACGGGGGATTTTTTTGACAGGAAAAGAATAGATTGTATCAGACATAAGAGAAATGGAGGAAGTGACCATGGCGAATATTATGATGACGGACGTTTGCAATTTGAGATGTCCCTATTGCTTTGCTAACGAGTTTGTCAATAAGGATACCAATGAGATTTCCCGGGAAAATTTTAATAAGGCGGTGGATTTCATCGTGGGGGACGGCAGCCATTCATCCGTAGGTCTTATCGGCGGGGAGCCGACGGTACACTCCGAATTTGAATCCTGCCTCAGGCAGTTGATTGAAGATGACAGGGTAAAGACTGTGGTGGTGTATACGAACGGTATTTTGCTGGATAAGTACTGGGATGTGATTTGTCATCCGAAGGTAAGGATTTTGGTGAACTGCAACTGTCCGGAAGATATTGGAGAGAAAAATTACGAGCGGCTTTGCCGGAATCTGGATTATATGCTGGAGACAAGGATGTTTCAGAAAAATGTGACGCTTGGCATTAATATGTATAAGGAAGATTTTCCTTATGAGTATATTTTGAAATTGTTGAAAAAGTATCGGTTTCACCATGTGCGGGTGTCTATCACGGTGCCGAATCTGGAGGACGAGAGAAATGCGGATGCCCATGTATATTTCCGGAGAATGAAACCTCGGATGTTTGAGTTTTTCCACGCTCTCCTTGAAAATGAGATTATTCCCAACTATGATTGCAATAAAATTCCTTCCTGCCTTATCACGGAGGAGGATGTGGCGGCTTTCCGAAAATACGGAGAGAATCCGTTCATACGGAAAAATATCCACAGGAGTAACATTATGGATAAAATTGTGAAATGCTCTCCCGTGATTGATATTCGTCAGGATTTGACGGCGGTGCGCTGTTTTGGACTGTCGGAGTGTACGAAGCAGTCCATTGAAAATTTTTCGGGAATCCGGGAGTTGGAGAACTATTATAGAAGAACGATAGATGTCTATGGCTGCAACACCGTTTATTCTGAAAAATGTATTTCCTGTCATGCAAGGGAGGTACAAAAATGTAACGGTGGCTGTCTGGCCTTTAAAATAAAAGATATTTTGGCAATGAGAGAGTATTCGGAATCTCTGGTACAAAAATACCGGAAATAGAAGGGAGGATAGAACGATGGCGGCGTTTTGCCTGAATTTATGTGAGGTGCTGTACAGTGCCATGGTAAAAGAGGACAGGCTGGATGAGATTGTCCGGCTTGTAAAAAAGAAAAATCAGATTGAGGAACCATTGGAGAGAATTTATGCAGGATCTTCTTTTTGCAGCCAGTATTTTCTGCATAGTAACTGGTGGGAGCATCTGGTATCCTGGTGCAGGAAAAAAGAGGTTCCTTTGACCCTGACGCTGCCGGTGTTCACCCAGAAAGATTTGGAGAAGGGAAAGGAAAAGGTTGAGGAGATTCTCACAATAGCGGGGGATGTTTTGGATGAAATCACGGTCAACGACGTGGGGATGCTCTGTTACATTTCTTCCGGATATGAGAAGAAATTAAATATGGGTCGCCTGTTCTTTAAAGATTCCAGAGATGTCAGAGTGAGAGATTACGACAAAGGAGAGATGACGCCCAGCTTGTTGACCCATGATGTGGAACAATGGTCCATGGGAAGAAAGATTCATGCCGTGGAGCTGGATACGATGAGCCGATATGTCAATCTTGGCAATTGTCATCTGGAAGATGTGGAGCTGTGCGTTCACGGGCCGTTTTGTTACATGACTACGGGGAACATTTGCAAGTTTGCCTCGATTCATAAGGAGACAGAGCAAAAGTTTCGCCCGAATGCTTCCTGCTCCATGGAGTGTGCCGGAATCTATGAGCATTACCGGAGAAAATTTGCGGAGAGAGACACGGACGTGGTGCGCTTTGGAAGAACGGTGTACTATTTGAATAATGAGAGCAGAATTGTCGGAAAAGGGATTGGCAGGAAGCTGTACTTTCCGTTGAGGGAGGCAAAAGAAGTGATGAGAGGGGGGAAGGCGTGATGAAGGTTCTCGTTCCGCTGAATAATAAAGATTACATGGAAAAGCTGGTGGATGCAGGCGCTGATGAGCTGTATCTTGGTTTTTATGATAAAGAGTGGTTTCGGATTTTTGGAGAGTACGCAGACATCAACCGCATGTCCGGATTTCGACAGAACGCCAACCGCTATGATTTCTCAGAGATGATTGCACTGGCAAAAAGTATCAAGGACAAAGGAGCTGCCGCCTTTGTTACCATGAATGCCAATTGCTATAGTGCCGCACAGGTGGAGTATGTGACAGAACATTATTTTCCTGCCATGAAGGAAGCGGGGATCAACGGTATCATTGTCTCAGATTTGCCTTTGGCGAGGGCGGCTCACGAGGCAGGACTGGCAACGGTGGCCAGCACAATGTGCGCCATCTATAACAAGGACATAGCGACTTGCTGGTACGAGACGGGAATGCGCCGCTTTATTTTGCCAAGGGACTTGTCTCTCGACGAAATTTCTTCGATTTGCGAGGCGTACCCGGATGTGGAGTACGAAGTCTTTTTTATGAGAAACGGCTGTATCTTTTCTGACTGCTATTGCCTGGGAATGCATCGGAAAGAATGTGGTTCCACCTGCGGTTTTCTGCGAAACTGCGGCAAGCAGATAGTGACGGAACATACGGATTTTCATGCAAAACAGCAGATAGATACCAACGATTATTTTTATAATAAACATTTTCATCACGACGCCTGTGGCATGTGTGCCCTGTATCGCATGAAGGAGATTGGCATCAGTGCCCTGAAAGTGGTGGGAAGGGCCGACCGCTGCGATTCAGTATGTGAGGATATCCGCCTGGCGAAGCGAAACATTGCCATCGCCGAGGCGGCATCCTCGGAAGAAGAATATTTGAACAGGATGGAATACCCGGTTCGAGCAGGACAAAAATGTATGTGGGGGTTCTCCTGCTACTATCCGGAAGTCAGATTCCCGAAAAAACATTGAGAACAGCGCCATGTCAGGTGCTTCTGTGGCGGTGTGCGGAGCGGGGAACGAGGACGGCATACAGTCTGACAGAGAGTTTTTGTTGTGCGTATGCCAGCACCATCTGCTGCTAAGTCTTCCATTAAATCGGTGATGGGATCTCCGGTGGATTGGAAGGTGGCGGCAGAGAATGGTACGCCGCTGGAAGCCTGAGGCCACAGGCCCGTGGTGTGGTCAACATAGTAGTCGGCAAAGCCCTGCTCTTTAATCTGCTCCACCGTCAGATTTCGGGTGAGCTGGTGAACGATAGTGCAGATCATCTCGATGTGATTTAATTCCTCTGTCCCGATATCTGTGAGGATTCCCATAACCTCCCGGTAAGGCATGGCGAAGCGCTGGGAGAGATAGCGCAAAGATGCCCCGGTTTCCCCGTCGGGGCCGCCAAATTGCGTGATGATTGCCTTTGCCATTTTTGCGTCGGTGCGGTGGATACGCACCGGATACTGTAATCTTTTTTCATAATTAAACATATTTAGCAATCCTCCATTTCCCAAGGCCAGGGTTGTTTTGCCCATTTCCAGAAATCACCGCAGTTGGCGGAGACAGAGTCCAGAGTCAGCGGGCCGAAGCGAAGGGCATATTCGTGGAGAGCCTGCTGTTTGGCCTGGCTATAGTGCCTAAAATAGTGCAGCGCCTCCTCATCTTCCGGATGAGAATCCAGGTAGAGAGAGATATCCAGCGCCGCAAAACTGACGGCGTCGATATAAAACAACAGATTTTTTCTTTCCATTTGAGACATTATTTTCCACATCTCCTTCCCGTAAATGGCAGGTTTAAATCTATAAAAATCGTACCCTGCTTCAATCCATCTTCCGGTTTGTATAAATCGCCCCAGCGCTGCCATGGAACATAGGCCATGGCGAGAGGAAGAGCGTCTATTTTTTTGACCGTGGATTCGCAGTGATGGGAGCAGGAAGTCTTCATTCCGTCCATAACAGATTCCTTTCGGACAATTTGTACAATACCAGTATATGAAAAGAGGGAGAAAATGGGACACAAAGAAATTTCTTGTTACAGTCCGGCGGGATTTCTAAAATAGCCGGGAAACGTTCCCTTGCATTTTTTAGAAAAAACGGTACAATATATGGTAGTCTGGCAGGGAATATCCGTGCGGGCGCATTGGAATATTGTCCGTCGGGATGAAAGAACGACGTTCCTGCGGATTTTTCTGCGAAGAAAGGCGCCGGGGAAAGAGAGGAGCAAGGAGCGGTGGCCTGTGTGCAAAAAGTGGGGAGCGTCAGAGTTGACATGGGAAATGAACGAAGAGTAAGCAGCCTGCGTTCATGAGCAAGTAGCGAAGCGGATTGCGAATGTCCGCTTTAGTCATAAGTATAGAAAGAAGGAAGATAAGAATGACAAAGATAGATATTATCTCCGGTTTCCTTGGAGCCGGAAAGACCACATTGATTAAGAAGTTGATTGAGGAAGTCTTCAAGGGTCAGAAAGTGGTGCTGGTGGAAAATGAGTTTGGTGAGATTGGGATTGACGGCGGCTTTTTGAAAGAGTCCGGCATCCAAATCAATGAGATGAACTCCGGCTGTATCTGCTGTTCCCTGGTGGGAGATTTTAATGTGGCATTAAAAGAAGTACTGTCCCAGTATGAACCGGACAGAATCCTCATCGAGCCATCAGGAGTAGGAAAATTATCTGATGTCATCAAGGCGGTACAGGAAGTGGTGGATGGTGAGACTGTCGTTCTCAACAGCCACATTGCGGTGTCTGATGTGAAGCGGGCCAAGATGTACCTGAAAAACTTTGGAGAGTTTTATGAGAACCAGATTGCATATGCCAATGCCATTTTGTTGAGCCGCACTCAGGAGGTCAAAGAGGCGCAGCTTGAAAAGACAGTGGAATTGCTTCGCACCAAAAATGAGAAGGCGCCTATCGTGACAACTCCTTGGGAGGAGCTGACGGGAGCGCAGATTTTGGCGGTCATGGAAGGAAAGAATGATTTCACGGAGGAACTGCTGAGAGAGGCTGAGATTTGTCCGGAATGTGGCCATCATCACGAACCTGGTCACGAGCATCATCACGACCATGGCCACTGTGATCACGACCATGAGCATCATCACGACCATGAACATTGCGGCCACGACCATCATCATCACCATGCGGACGATGTATTTGCCAGCTGGGGAAAAGAGACGCCTAAGAAATATACCGAGGGAGAAATTAAGGAGATTTTGGACAAACTGGCGAAGGAGGATTCTGAGGAATACGGAATCGTTCTGCGTGCCAAGGGTATCGTTCCGGCAGAAGATGGAACATGGATTCATTTTGATTTGGTGCCGGGAGAGCAGGAAGTCAGAAAAGGTGCAGCAGAATACACGGGTCGGATTTGTGTCATTGGCTCTAAGCTGAAGGAAGAGAAGCTGCAGGAACTGTTTGGATTATAGGAGTGTGAAAGGACAGGGAAGCTATGGCAGGAAATAGAACGATGGAGATTCCGGTATATTTGTTCATGGGATTTCTGGAGAGCGGAAAGACCACCTTTATACAGGATACTTTGGAAGAAGATTATTTTAATGATGGGGAGCGCACTCTGCTGTTTGCATGTGAGGAGGGCATGGAAGAGTATGACGAGGAACTTTTAAAACGAACCAACACCACGGTGGTATATGTGGAAGAGGAAGAAGATTTTAATCGGGATTTTATGCTGGAGAAAGTATTACAGCATTATCCTGATCGGGTGATTATCGAGCACAACGGCATGTGGTCTGTGGAAAATCTGCTGACGGAGATGGACGAGACACCGCTCATGGTGTTTCAGACCATCGTGCTGGTCAACGGAGCAACCTTTGAACTATATATGAATAATATGCGCTCTCTGGCGGTGGAAATGTTTAAGATTGCGGAGATGGTCATTATGAATCGCTGTACGGAGGACACGCCAAGAGCCACCTACCGCCGCAGCATCAAGGCGGTAAACCGCCGGGTGCAGGTATTGTTTGAGTCGGAAGAAGACATGGGCGAGGAAGAGGAAATGCTGCCTTTCGATATTGACGGTGATGAAATTCATCTGGAAGATGAAGATTATGGCGTCTGGTTCATTGACGCCATGGAACGGCCGGAGGTCTACGATGGCAAAACTTTGGTGATGAAAAGCCGGGTGTATAAATCAATCCGTCTGCCAAAGGGGTGCTTTGTGCCGGGACGCCATGCCATGACCTGTTGCGCCGATGATATTCAGTTCATCGGTTATCTGTGTCATACCAACCATGCGAAATCATCCACGGTAAAGACTCTGAAAAATAAGATGTGGGTGACTGTCACCGCAGAGATTAAGGTGGAATACAACAAGGAATACGGGGAGGAAGGTCCTGTGCTGTATGCGAAAAGGATTGAGGCTGCAGAGCCTCCGGTGGACGAGCTGGTATATTTTTAGGAGGCCGGGGGAGGAGATTTCTTTATGTCGGTTAGCTGATGGCTGTTTGGAAAAGAAGACATTGCCGGCGCAGCGGCTGCAAATCTGAGATGTAATGAAAAATAATGAATTTCTTCCTATTTAAATGTAAATTTAGTATTGCACTGGAGAAGAACAAATGTTACAATATTAGCATGGGTATTTTGTGGATTTTGTCAGAAGACACGAACAAAGGTACCTTTGTAACAATAGAATACAGCAATCGAAGAAAGGAGAAAGAGAACTTCGTTATGAACGAGAAGCTAAAAGAAAAAATAAAGGAATCGCTTTCCAGTGTTCTTCCGATTACCGTAATCGTTCTTATATTGAGTGTTACTCTAGTTCCCATGGAGATAGGCACTCTTGCATTGTTTTTGTTCGGAGCAATACTTTTGATTGTGGGAATGGGATTTTTTCAGCTTGGAGCCGAGATGTCCATGACCCCGTTGGGGCAGGGTGTAGGAGGAAAGCTGGTAAAAAGCAAACAAATCTTTTTCATTGTGATAATGTGTTTCCTCATGGGAACCATCATCACGATTGCAGAGCCGGATTTACAGGTCTTGGCCAATCAGGTCGCATCAATTCCAAATAATGTTTTAATCTGGACAGTTGCCGTCGGCGTGGGTATTTTTCTTGCAGCGGCGGTGTTGCGTATTTTATTCCATATCAGCCTTTCTAAAATGCTGATGGTATTATACGTTTTTTTATTTATATTATCTTTTTTTTCTCCATCAGAATTTACAGCAGTGGCTTTTGATGCAGGAGGAGTGACCACCGGCCCTATGACGGTGCCGTTCATTATGGCCTTCGGTATCGGTTTGTCAGCCTCCAGAAGTGATAAGGAAAGTGCCAATGACAGCTTTGGTTTGGTTGCTCTTTGTAGTATCGGCCCTATCATGATGGTTATGCTCCTCGGCATCTTTTATCATCCGACGGAAGCGGTGTACACGGCGGCGGAGATGACCCCGGTGGTGACGACGACGGATGTCTTGTTGCTTTTTGCGAGAGAGCTACCGGAATACGGTAAAGAAGTGCTGATGAGTATGTCGCCGGTCATCGGCGTGTTTCTTCTGTTCCAGATGGTGACGAAGTATTATCATGGAAGACAGATTGCCCGGATGATAGTAGGTCTGGCCTATACCATCGTGGGATTGATTCTGTTCCTTACAGGAGTAAATGTAGGTTTTGCCCCGGTGGGTAATCTTCTTGGAACAGGCATCGGGGAGACCAGTTTTGCCTGGGTTCTTATCCCGATAGGAGTGGTCATCGGCTATTACATTGTCAAGGCAGAGCCGGCGGTACAGGTATTGAATGAGCAGGTGGAGGAGATTACGGGAGGAGTCGTTTCCCGCAAGATGATGAACCTTGCTCTTTCTGGCGGAGTGGCCTGTGCAGTGGCTCTCTCCATGGTGAGAGTGCTGACGGGAATCAATATTTATTGGATTATTATTCCGGGTTACATAGCTGCGCTGTTTATGAGCAGAATGGTACCGCCGATGTTTGTCGGCATTGCCTTTGACTCCGGTGGGGTGGCCAGCGGTCCGATGACCTCAACCTTTTTGCTTCCTCTTGCCATGGGGGCCAGCACTGCCGTGGGAGGAAATGTGGTGACGGATGCCTTTGGCATTGTGGCGCTGGTAGCTTTGGCTCCCCTGATCGCCATTCAAATTATGGGGATTTTGTATGAGTATAAATCAAAAGGCGCTCCGCAATCAGAAGATACGTTGCCGGAAGATATTGTCATTGAATTTGAGGAGGAGTAGTATATGCAGCAGGATAAGAAACAATCTGCTCCGAGGATGCTGGTGTCCATCACCCCATTGAAGAATGGCAGTAAATTAGAAAAAATATTTGACATACTGCATATTCCCATTTATTATCAATGTCGGGGAAAAGGAACTGCGCCGTCGGAACTCATGGATATTTTCGGCCTGGGAGGATCGACCCGGGTGCTTACTTTAGTTTTCGTGCCTAAATTTCAGGTAAAAGAACTATTTGACATGATGAAGGAAAAGCTTTTCTATAATCGAAGAGGTGGAGGCATCGCCGTCACCGTGCCGATTACCGGCCTGCAAAATCCGGTGCATCAGGTGATGATGGAAGGTGCCAAGGTTTCTATGGAAAAGCTGGAAAAACTGGAAGGAGAAAGGACGGACAGAGATATGGCTGATATACAAAAAAAATCAGAGTATACTATGATATGGATATCAGTAGTCTGCGGCTACAGCGATGATGCCATTGATGCGGCCAGGGAAGCAGGTGCCCGGGGTGGTACTGTGCTGAGGGGCCGTCGGAGAAATTCGGAGCATATGAGTCAGCATTTGGGCATTAGTATGCAGGATGAACAAGAGTTTGTGATGATTATCACCCGCACAGAAAATAAAAATAAAGTGATGGATGCTCTTTGCAAAGCCTGCGGACTGCGGACTCCGGCTCATGGAGTTGTCTTTTCCCTGCCGGTGGACGAGGCCATCGGACTGGAGGAGTAAACGAGAGCCGGGTGTGCTGACGTGAATAGGAGAAAGATGCCGGCCATGCCGGAATATCATTTGATCAGGCTGTCGCTTTGTGCGGCAGCCTCCCTTTTGCAGTGCGGGAGTGCAGGATGTCCGCGTGCGAAAATCGACCGGAGTTATCCATTTCTTCCCATGTTGTCTTGCTGAAAAAATGTTCTGACGGATGATGACAGACAGGGTGACAGAGAAGATTTTTTCAGAAAGATACGGGAGGATCCGCCTGGCCAGGTAAAAAGGATCGGGGATTGTGCCGGATGTGGGCAGACGTGTTGTCGCTGATATTGGAAAGCCCCGGAGAAAGAGTAAAATAGGAGAGAATTATGATTGAAGAAATAAAAAAAAGACGTACCTTTGCCATCATTTCCCATCCCGATGCGGGAAAGACCACATTGACGGAGAAGTTTTTATTATATGGAGGAGCTATTAACCAGGCCGGGTCCGTCAAGGGAAAGGCAACGGCGAAGCACGCCGTTTCCGACTGGATGGATATTGAGAAGGAACGAGGAATTTCCGTTACTTCCTCGGTGCTTCAGTTTGAATTTGGAGGCTGCTGTATCAATATTTTGGACACGCCGGGACATCAGGATTTCTCTGAGGACACTTACCGGACTTTGATGGCGGCGGATTCTGCCGTCATGGTCATTGATGCATCCAAGGGAGTGGAGGCTCAGACGAGGAAGCTGTTTAAGGTGTGTGCCATGCGGCATATTCCGATTTTTACATTCATCAACAAAATGGACAGGGAGGCGAGAGATACCTATGATCTTCTTGATGAGATTGAAAAAGAGCTGGGGATTCCGACTTGTCCGGTGAACTGGCCCATCGGGTCCGGAAAACAGTTCGCGGGAGTGTATGATCGGAGTCATAAAAAAATTGAACTGTTTGAAGATACGATGAAGGGAACCCGTGTGGGAACCACGAAGGAGATTGGTCTGGATGACCCGCAGGTGACTTCCTATGTGTCGGAAGATGCTCTGGAACTGCTGAGGGAAGAGATTGAGCTTCTGGACGGAGCCAGTGCGGAGTTTGATCAGGAGGAAGTCGATGCCGGAAGGTTATCTCCGATATTTTTTGGTTCGGCGCTGATGAATTTTGGTGTGGAAACCTTCTTAAATCATTTCCTGGCGATGACCACGCCGCCTTTGCCGAGGATGTCTGATCAGGGACTCATTGATCCGATGAAAGAAGAAGATTTTTCTGCGTTCGTCTTTAAGATTCAGGCCAACATGAATAAAGCGCACAGAGATAGAATCGCTTTTATGCGCATTTGTTCGGGAGAGTTTGAGGCGGGCATGGATGCCTTTCATGTGCAGGGAGGGAAGAAGGTTCGTCTCGCCCAGCCGCAGCAGATGATGGCCAGTGAGCGAAAGATGATAGAGAAGGCTTATGGCGGCGACATCATCGGTATTTTTGATCCTGGCATTTTCGCCATCGGCGATACGATTACGGTATCTGATAAAAAATTTGCCTATGAAGGCATTCCGACCTTCGCGCCGGAACATTTTGCCAGGGTTCGCCAGGTCAACACCATGAAACGGAAACAGTTCATCAAAGGAATCAGTCAGATTGCCCAGGAAGGAGCCATACAGATTTTTCAGGAGTTTAACACCGGCATGGAAGAAATCATTGTAGGCGTGGTGGGAACTTTGCAGTTTGATGTGTTGGAATACCGTCTGAAAAATGAGTACAATGTGGATATCATTTTGGAGAATCTTCCTTACGAATATATTCGCTGGATTGAAAATACGGACATCGATTTGGAGGAGTTGAGAGGAACTTCCGACATGAAAAAAATCAAAGATTTGAAAGGACGCCCTCTGTTATTGTTTATTAATAGCTGGAGCATTGGAATGACGCTGGAGAGAAACGAAGGGCTGGAACTGTCTGAGTTTGGGCGCTCCTAAAGAAAGTATGAAGATAAATGAAGAGACAATGGATTTTTGTGATGCAGAATAGGAGGAAGGAAAATGAAAGTATTGATGATTAACGGAAGCCCTCATGCCAACGGAAATACCGCCGTTGCACTGAATGAAATGAAAACGGTGTTTGAGGCAAACGGCATAGAAGCGGAGATTGTTCAGGTGGGCAACAAGGCGATCCGGGGCTGCATTGCCTGTGGAGCCTGTGCGAAAAAAGGAGAGTGTGTCTTTGAGGATGAAGTGAATATGCTGGCAAAGAAATTTGAGGAGGCCGACGGTCTCGTGGTAGGAAGTCCGGTGTATTATGCTTCTGCCAATGCGACGCTGGTGGCCTGTCTTGACCGCCTGTTCCACAGTACTTCCTTTGATAAGACGATGAAGGTGGGGGCTGCCGTAGTGGCGGCCAGAAGAGGAGGACTGAGTGCTGCTTATGATGAGTTAAATAAATATTTTACCATCTCCGGTATGCCCGTGGCGGCGGGACAGTACTGGAACAGCATCCACGGTGCGGCGGCGGGAGAAGCTGCCAGAGATGAGGAAGGGCTGCAAATTATGAGGACGCTGGCTTCCAATATGTCTTTCCTCATAAAAAGCATTGCCCTCGGAAAAGAAAAGTACGGTTTGCCGGAAAAAGAAACTCCGGTACACACGAACTATATTCGATAAAAGAAAGGAAAGTTTCGTGACGACGTTGAGCGTCAGATGTAGGTTCTTCGCTGTAAATGTAATATTTTCTCATGAAGGGGAATGTGGTAGCCGTACTGCGGAGAATCAGAAAGTATAATTATTTATAAAATCTATAAATGCATCCTGTCTATAAAAGTAATCAATTTTACCTCGATGATTTCCTTTGATACAATAAACAATAGAAGCGTTCTCCGTCCCGGGTGATGCCGGGGTCATGCTCTGTTTTTTCGGATGATGGCTGAAAGGAGAGACCGGCGTACCGAACGCCGGGGATGGAGAAGATAAAAATCTTTGTGAAAAAAGGAGTACAAGCGATGGAATTAAGAAAAAACTTGCCGGAAATATTCGAGGAGTTTGCCGAGGGAAGACAGAATGCATTTTTAAATGTGAAGAAGATCAAAGATGCCGATAAGCCGGTCATCGGAATTTTTTGTACTTATTTTCCGCAGGAATTGGCCGTTGCCATGGATGCGGCAGTGGTTTCTCTTTGCGCCACCTCCGATGAGACCATCCCGGCGGCGGAGCAGGATCTTCCAAAAAACCTCTGTCCGCTGATTAAATCCAGCTACGGTTTTGGAAAGACAGACAAATGTCCGTTTTTCTATTTCTCAGACATCGTGGTAGGAGAGACGACCTGTGACGGCAAAAAGAAAATGTATGAGTATATGGCGGAGTTTAAGCCGGTTCACATCATGGAACTGCCAAACAGAGTCAGTGAAGATGGCATTACTTTATATAGAAATGAAATTATCCGCATGAAAGAAAAACTGGAAGAAGTTTTTGGTATCACAATTACGGAAGAGGACATCCGCCGGGGAATCCGGGTAAAAAATGCGGAGAGGGACGCCCTGAAAAGATTTTATTCTGTCATGAAGGCTGACCCGGCTCCGATCACCGGAACAGATTTGTTAAATGCCATGCTGGGAACGACTTTCCATTTTAACAGGGAGGAGATCCCGGCTCAGATGGATGCGCTTGTGGAGAAAATCAAAGCCGAGGGTACCAAAGGAGAAAAGAAACCTCGTATCATGCTTACGGGATGTCCGACGGGCGGCGCTACCATGAAGGTGGTCAAAGCCATTGAGGACAGCGGGGCGTCCGTTGTCTGTTTTGAAAATTGCAGCGGCGCAAAGGCCGTGGAAGAAAATGTGGATGAATCCAATCCGGATGTTTATGATGCACTGGCAAGAAAATATATCAACATCGGCTGCTCCTGCATGTCTCCGAATGACAACCGAATCAAGCTAATGGGAGAGATGATTGATGAGTACCGGGTGGACGGAGTCATTGACATGGAATTGCAGGCGTGCCACACTTATGCCGTGGAAGGTCTTAGAATCAAGCGTTTCGTAAATGGAGAGAAAGGGATTCCGTATATGCAGCTGGAGACCGATTATTCTCAGGCGGATGTGGGACAGTTGACAACGAGAGTGGCAGCCTTTGTGGAAATGCTGTAAGAGGAAACGAAATGTATTATGTTGGAATTGACATCGGTTCTACTGCGTCAAAAGTCTATACTCTGGGAGAAAAAGAATTTTATTTTGTGCAGCCTACCGGGTGGAGCAGCAAAGAGACAGCACGAAAAATTCAGGAAAAGCTGAAAGAGAACGGTGTGGATGTGGGTGCGGAAGATGTCTTTGTCATTGCCACCGGTTATGGAAGGGTATCTGTAGATTATGCAGACAAAACCATAACAGAGATTACCTGCCACGGAAGAGGCGGCAGAGAGCTGTTTGGCGGCGATTGCAGTGTGATTGACGTGGGAGGACAGGATACGAAGGTTATTGTAGTAGAAAATGGGGCGGTGTCTGATTTCTTGATGAACGATAAGTGTTCCGCAGGCACAGGAAAATTTCTGGAAATCATGGCAAACCGCATGGGAGTGACTCTGGAGGAGCTGTTTTTGTTGGCGGAGGAAGGAACGATACTTCCAATCAGCTCCCTGTGTACCGTCTTTGCCGAATCAGAAGTCATCAGCTATATCGGGGAGGGACAGCCGAGAGAAAATATTGCAGCGGGCATTGTGGATTCCGTCGCAAATAAAGTGGCGCAGCTTGCGCAGAAAAAAAGGATCGGTTCTCAGGTCATCCTGACGGGAGGGCTAAGCTTCAGCCCTTATTTCACCAGAATTCTGGGAGAAAAGTTGCAGGTTTCCCTCGTTGCCCTGGAAAAAGGACGATATGCGGGGGCCTATGGGGCGGCACTTCTCGGGCGGGAGAGAAACATGAAAAAGAGAGCGTGAGAATGTCGAAGAAGGAGGAACAGATACTGTTTTTTGATGTCTGTAAATAAGAATTCGCAGACCAGAATTTACAAATATTTTTCCCAAAAACCGGATAAAATTTACAAAACTTCGCTATAATATGCTGGAGACGTGACGGCAGTTTGGCCGCATTCCGGGCGAATAAGACAGGTTGTGACAGCATGAATTTGTCTGTTGCAAAAGATGTGGGTGGAGCAGGCTGCAGAGGGGATCAATATCTCCGATAGGTGCTTTGCCCGTGGCCGGGAGAGCTGGTTGGACTGCCATAAAACGCAGGTAAAGAAATAAGCCGGAAAGCAACTGACAAATGCTCGCCGCAAAGGGGGGCCTTTTTAATAAGGTAAGCGGAAAGAAGGGGAAAGGGTGGTAAAAGAAGCAGGATGCGAGGAAGAGGTTAAGCGGTTAAAGAAAGAACTGAAGGAATATGGATTCAAACAGCTTTACTCAGAGGTTATCCGGGATATGATACCGGAAATCAATGAGATAGGCGGCCGATTATCAAAAAAATATGGCAGGCCGGTGATGGATAATATCTCCTGGCGGGTGAAATCGCCGGAGAGCATTGCGAAAAAGCTTTTGAGGAAGGGAAAGACCGTCTCTGCGGAAAATGCACTGGAGACTTTGAATGATTTGGCGGGAATCCGCATCGTATGCTCTTTTCAGGATGATGTATTCAGAATGTCAAGGGCGATTCAGAAAATTCCGGGATTCACGGTGGTGAAGGTGAAAAACTATATCATCAAGCCGAAAGCCAGCGGCTACAGGAGCATTCACATTATAGGGGAAGTTCTGTACGGGGAAGAGACGGTTCGCATAGAAGTGCAGGTGCGCTCAGTGGCAATGAATTACTGGGCGATTCTGGACCACCAGCTGTGTTATAAAAACGATAATAAAGAATCAGAGAAACTCAGGAAAGAATTAAGGGACTGCGCCATTGCCATCGCAAATATCGACAAACAGTTTCTGAAACTTAGAAGACAAATCGAAAGAATATAAAGAATCCGAAACACGGTTCTCTGGCTGGGAAAGACGTGTTCGGGTTCTTTTTTTTATGCATATTTCGGCATTGGCGTCAGCATTTGGAAATTCAGGGGACAGAATATGGATGGCATTTGATAAGATGACAGTCAGATTGCAAGATATCGCAGTGCAAAAACGAAGAATGAATGAGAGGCTTGGAATGTGAGATATCATACATAAACTTTTCATGGATTTTACATTAGTTCGGTTTCGGACTTTACATAGAAGGATTAATCTATGAAAGTAACACAGAAAAATACTTTATAAAGTCGAAATGTGTAAGTACAAAAAGTAAGAAAAGAAAAAGAAAAAGAAAAAGAAGAAGGAAGGAAAAATAGTTATGAAAAAGTTTTTGGGAACAGCGTTGGCAGTGGTATTATCTATGACTTGCCTGGTAGGCTGCGGTGGAGGAAACAGCCCTGAAGGAGGAAGTGCAGACGCAGAAATTACAGTATTATCCAGAGAGGACGGTTCCGGAACAAGAGGAGCGTTCATCGAGTTGTTCGGGATTGAAGAAAAAGACGAAAACGGTGAAAAGATAGATAGAACTACGGCGAGCGCCGGCATCACCAACAGCACATCCGTCATGATGTCCTCTGTTGCCAATGATGTCAATGCTATTGGATACATTTCCCTTGGCTCTTTAAATGACACGGTAAAGGCAGTAAAGATTGATGGTGCAGAGCCATCTGTAGAGAACGTAACCAACGGAAGCTACGGTGTGGTAAGACCGTTTAATATCGTGGTAAAAGAGGGTGAGATGTCCCCGGTTGCCAATGATTTCATCAGCTACATCATGAGTGCAGATGGACAGGCAGTAGTGGAAGAAACCGGATATATTCCAGTTTCTGATCAGGCGGCCTTCACTTCTGATAACTCCGAAGGTAAGGTAGTCGTTGGTGGTTCTTCTTCCGTATCTCCGGTTATGGAAAAATTAGCGGAAGCGTACATGGGAGTGAATCCGAATGCGGACATTGAGTTACAGACGACAGACAGTACTACCGGAGTATCTTCCACAGTAGAAGGAAGCTATGACATCGGTATGGCTTCCAGAGAGTTAAAGGACGAAGAACAGTCTCAGGGTGTGACAGCCATGGTTATCGCACAGGATGGTATCGCAGTGGTTGTAAACAATGAGAACGGAGTGGAAGATTTAACTTCTGATCAGGTGAAAAGCATCTTTACAGGTGAGACTACCACATGGGGAGAAGTTACAGAATAAGGAGTGCTGACACATGGCAAAATATAAAGAAAAAGTGATGGAGATAGTCTTTCTCCTGGCAGCCTGTGTCTCAATTCTTGCGGTGGCTTTGATTTGTGCGTTTCTGTTTGCAAACGGAGTTCCGGCCATGAAGGAAATCGGCTTTGCCGATTTCCTCCTGGGAAAGGAATGGAGACCGGGAAATGATATATATGGAATCTTCCCGATGATTTTAGGAAGTATCTATGTGACAGCGGGAGCAATTGTCATCGGTGTTCCGGTTGGACTTCTGACGGCAGTGTTTATGGCAAAGTATTGTCCGGCAGGTCTTTATAAAGTGATCAAACCGGGCGTGGAGCTTCTGGCGGGTATTCCGTCTGTTGTATACGGTTTCTTTGGTATGGTGGTTATCGTACCGTTCATTCGCGGTTATATCGGTGGGAACGGAAGCAGTATTTTATCAGCTTCTGTCCTTCTTGGCTTGATGATTCTTCCTACTATCATCAGCCAGTCAGAAGCATCTATTCGGGCGGTGCCGGAAAGTTATTATGAAGGTTCCCTGGCTCTGGGGGCAACCCATGAGAGAAGTGTCTTCTGTGCAGTGTTGCCGGCAGCGAAATCTGGTATTTTGGCAGGTATTATTCTCGGCGTGGGCAGAGCCATCGGAGAGACCATGGCTGTGATCATGGTGGCAGGTAACCAGGCTGTGATGCCGCAGGGTATTTTAAAAGGAATCCGCACGCTGACCGCCAACATCGTTTTGGAAATGGGATATGCACAGGGACTTCACAGAGAGGCTCTTATCGCCACCGGCGTTGTGCTTTTCGTGTTTATTCTTATCATTAATATATCATTTTCCGTTGTGAAGATGAGGGGAGAAAGGAACTGATTATGGTGGCATCTGAAAAGATTGAAAATACGAAAGAGATAAATGTTGAAAATATTCCGGCGATGAACACGCAGACTTGGAAAGAACGTCTTGCCTCTTACAAGAGGACGCCGGGTTCCCTGGCCGTCATGGTGATGGTTCTTCTGGCGTCATGTATTACAATTGCAGCCCTGTTATTTCTTCTTATATATATTCTCGCCAATGGAATCCCATATCTGAATGCAGATTTGTTTTCCTGGACTTACACCTCAGAGAATGTGTCGGTTGTACCGGCATTGATAAATACAGTATTAATGGCTGGAATTTCCCTGCTTTTGGCTGTACCGTTTGGAATCGGTTCCGCCATTTATCTGGTGGAATACGCTAAAAAGGGAAACAAGCTGGTGAAGCTGGTTCGCGTGACGGCAGAAACACTGACCGGTATCCCGTCCATTGTGTACGGTTTGTTCGGTATGCTTTTTTTCGTCACGGCACTTCATTGGAAATTCTCCATTCTTGCAGGTGGATGTACGCTGGCGATTATGGTTCTGCCGATTATTCTGCGTACGACGGAAGAAGCTTTGATAGCAGTTCCGGATTCTTTCAGAGAGGGAAGTTTCGGGCTGGGAGCAGGAAAACTTCGCACAATTTTTAAGATTATTTTGCCTTCGGCAGTTCCGGGCATCCTTTCCGGTATCATTCTGTCCACAGGACGTATCGTAGGAGAAACCGCAGCTTTGATTTATACTGCCGGTACCGTAGCAGCAATACCAAAAGATTTGTTTTCATCAGGAAGAACTTTGGCGGTGCATATGTATGTGCTTTCCAACGAGGGACTTCATGTGAACCAGGCCTACGCAACGGCGGTGGTACTGCTTGTGCTTGTGATTTTAATCAATGCTTTATCTTCGTTTTTAGCAAAGAAGATTCAAAAGGTATGATAGATACAGGAGATTTGGAAGGAGTATTATGTTAAATACAACGAAAATGATGATTGAAGACCTGGACTTATATTATGGACAGTTTCATGCGTTAAAGGATCTGTCTTTAAAGATTTATGAAAATGAGATTACCGCTTTTATTGGTCCGTCCGGCTGTGGAAAATCCACGTTGTTAAAGTCTTTGAACAGAATGAATGATTTAGTAGAAGGATGTAAAATTACCGGAAAAATAACACTCGACAACCAGGATATTTATCGGGGAATGGATGTGAACCTGCTTCGTAAGAGAGTGGGTATGGTATTCCAGAAACCGAATCCGTTTCCGATGAGTGTATATGATAATGTGGCTTATGGCCCAAGAACCCACGGTGTGCGTTCCAAGGCGAAACTGGATGAGATTGTGGAGGATGCACTTCGCAAGGCCGCCATTTGGGATGAGTTAAAAGATCGTCTGAAAAAAAGTGCTCTTGGGTTATCCGGCGGACAGCAACAAAGACTTTGCATTGCCCGCGCACTGGCGGTACAGCCGGAAGTGCTTTTGATGGATGAGCCGACATCAGCTCTCGACCCGATTTCTACGATTAAGATTGAGGAGCTGGCCATGGAGCTGAAAAAAGATTACACGATTGTCATGGTTACACATAACATGCAGCAGGCAACCCGTGTGTCGGACAAAACCGTATTTTTCCTTTTGGGAGAGATTGTGGAGTCAGGTAAGACAGATGAATTGTTCTCCATGCCAAAGGATAAGAGAACAGAGGATTATATTACAGGAAGGTTCGGTTGATTATGCGGATTCATTTTGATGACCAGTTGGAACAGCTTAACAAAGATATGATTGACATGGGCAGCCTGATTGAGAAAGCTATCGGTATGGCTGTGGAGGCGCTGATTCAGCAGGATGTGGAGAAGTCCCGCAAGGCCATGGAGTTTGATGATGAAGTTGACAGAAAGTATAGAGACATCGAGGGATTATGTCTTCGTCTCCTTCTTCACCAGCAGCCGGTGGCAACAGATTTGCGGACGATTTCCGCTGCTCTGAAAATGATAACCGATATGGAGAGGATTGGAGACCATGCCACGGATATCTCCGAACTTGCCATTGCCTTATCAGAAAAAGAGAGCATAGAGCAGTTTACCCATATTGAGCAGATGGCAAAAGAGACGATGCTTATGCTGATTCATGGAGTGGAAGCTTATGTGGAGCAGGATTATGATAAGGCGGTACAGGTAATCAATAATGATGATGTGATTGATGATCTGTTTTGTAAGGTCAGGGATGAAATCATAAATGTGATTCAGAGTAAGCCGGAAGTAGCCAGCCAGGCTGCGGATTTATTGATGGCTGCAAAATACTTTGAGAGAATTGGAGACCATGCCACAAACATCGCAGAGTGGGTCATTTTTTCAATCACGGGGAATAAAGAGTAACCTTTCTTTTGGCGTAAGAATTCCGAAAAAATTTACATATATTTTACATAATGTTTCTTGCGATTTTACATAGTTATGCTAGATTTTTACATAGAATCTATATGTAAAATACAAAGGAGAGTTATCATGGATTTTTTCGGGATTTTGACGATGGTTGGCGGCCTGGCGTTGTTCCTGTATGGGATGGATGCCATGGGACAGGGGCTGTCTAAACTGTCTGGGGGAAGAATGGAACGGCTTCTTGAGAAGCTGACTTCAAAAAAAATAATGGCAGTATTATTGGGGGCTGGTGTGACTGCGGTCATTCAGTCTTCTTCTGCTACTACCGTAATGGTGGTAGGATTTGTAAACTCCGGGATTATGAAGCTGTCTCAGGCGGTAGGAATTATCATGGGTGCCAACATTGGTACGACTGTGACATCCTGGCTGCTTAGTCTTACGGGAATCGAGGGAGAAAGCTTCTTTCTTCAGCTTTTAAAACCATCCACCTTCTCGCCGATTCTTGCGGTGATTGGCGTGTTTTTTATTATGTTCACGAAAGATGAGAAGAAAAAGGATGTCGGCCTTATTTTTGTCGGTTTTGCCATTTTGATGACAGGAATGGACACGATGAGTGGTGCGGTGAAGCCTTTGGCTGAGAACAAGAGCTTTACAAGTATGCTCACTATGTTCTCTAATCCGATTCTTGGCATGGTGGCAGGTGCGGTTTTGACTGCGGTGATTCAGAGTTCTTCCGCTTCCGTTGGTATTTTACAGGCCCTCTGCGCCACCGGAGCGGTGGGGTATAGCACAGCCATTCCGATTATCATGGGGCAAAATATCGGAACTTGTATTACGGCGATTATGTCCAGCATCGGAGCCAGCAAAAATGCAAAGCGGGCGGCGGCGGTGCATCTGTACTTTAATCTGATTGGAACTATTCTTTTCATGGTCGTATTTTATGCAGTCAATGCTGTCGTGCACTTCTCGTTTATGGGGTGGGCAGCCAATGCTGCGGGCATTGCCGTTGTACACAGCCTGTTTAATGTGGCAGCAACTATTGTGCTGTTCCCGTTTTCCAGACAGCTGGAACGACTTGCCATCCTCACAATTCCTGAGAAAAAAAGCGAGGAAGAAGAACAGGCTGTTGATGCGCTGAGAAAGGATTTCGGACGTCTGGATGAGCGTTTCCTGAATAAGCCGGGATTGGCAGTCAATGAATGTCAGATTGTTGCTGTGAATATGGCAAAGAAGGCAAAAAAAGCTTTGGTAATGGCGATTGATCTTATAACCCAATACGAAGAAAAGACGGCGGACAAGGTAGTGAGGCTGGAGGAAGAGATTGATAAGTACGAAGATATTTTAGGTACTTATCTGGTCAAGCTTTCCGCAAAAGACCTCTCTCAAAAGGACAGCCGAAGACTGTCCATCATTCTTCATTGTATTGGTGATTTTGAGCGTATTTCCGACCACGCCGTGAATATTTTGGAGGCGGCAAAGGAGATGCATAATAAGGGATTAAGATTCTCGGAGAAGGCGAGGGAGGAGCTGGCTATTTTCTCCAACGCAATTATAGAAATTTTGTCTTTGGCAGTGGAAGTGTTTGAGAGTGGAGACCTGGATAAGGCAAAAGAGATCGAACCGCTGGAGCAGGTTGTGGATTATCTGAATATGGAAGAAAAGCAGCGGCATATCAGCAGATTGCGTCAGGGCAAATGCACGATTGAGCTTGGGTTTATACTCTCTGATATTTCCACGAATTTTGAGAGGGTGGCGGATCACTGCTCTAACATTGCCCTTTGTATTTTACAGGTGAACGAAGGTGTGTTTGATACACATGAGTATTTGAATTTATTAAAAGCAGACGATGATAAGTTCCAGAATGAATATCTGGAGTACAGTGAAAAATATACGTTGCCTGCCAGCACACATTCAACGAGCAGGCCGTCTTAAAGTACGCCTTTGCGTATACAAGGAAATCTGGGGCAGGGCAGTTCAGTGAGAGACGCCCTGCCCTGATGCGTCATGTATGCGGGGTGACGCATATTTGTATGAAATGGCATTTGGCGGAGCGAGGGCATGAAACATGTTGGTGTGGCATGTTTGGGAGAAAAGATTGAGAGGGCGTTTTTTCGCTTCGGATTGATTTCAGGATGTGTAATTTTGACAGGAGATTTTTTGATTTGATAAGAAACGAAAATTAAAGGGGAAAAACATGGCATTAATTTATATAGTAGAGGACGATGCGAATATACAGGAGATAGAGTCTATTGCGTTAAAAAACAGCGGACATAAAGTATATGTTTTTGACAACGCTTCTCATTTTTATAAAAAAATCAAAGAAAAGGTGCCTGATTTGGCAATTCTTGATGTGATGCTTCCGGATGAGGATGGGTATGAAATTGTAAAAAAAATTCGCCAAAATCCGATTACGAGAAAGATGCCGGTGATTATGGTCACGGCGAAGACTTCGGAGATCGATATGGTGAGAGGGCTGGACATCGGTGCTGATGACTATATCAAAAAACCCTTTTCCATCATTGAGTTTATCACCAGGGTGAAGGCCGTGCTTAGAAGGACGGTGGATCAGTCTGAAAACAAGTATATGAGCATCGGCGAAGTCTTTTTGGATGATGAGAGGCATATGGCGTATGTGCAGAATGAAGCAGTGGAGCTTACTTATAAAGAATATGAGCTGTTAAAGCTGCTGATGCGGAACGCAGGCATCGTGATGACGAGGGAGATCATCATGCAAAGAGTGTGGGATACGGAGTTTGAGGGAGAGTCCCGCACAGTGGATATGCATATTAAAACTTTGCGAAAAAAGCTGGGTGAAAATGGCGCACACATCAAGACGGTGCGCAACGTAGGATATGTAATGGAGTAGGCAATGAAAAGAAAGATTAAGTATCAGTTGATTGGAATCTCGGTGGTGGCAATTTTAATCACAATGATACTGATGTTCAGCATTTTTTATGATGTGTATAAAGAACAGGTAAAGAGCGATTTAAAAACCATAGCGGTGACGTTGAAAGAAACCGGGATTTTTGACAAAGAGAAGGAAACCGGATTTTATTTCAACAACAATTATCTTCGGGTGACCTGGATAGATACGGATGGGACGGTTCTCTACGACAACGGAGTGGACTATAAGGTGATGGAGAATCATGCCGACCGCCCGGAGGTGAGAGCTGCCTTTCGTTATGGACACGGCTCTGCCATCAGGGAATCTGCGACGATGAATCAAAGTACGTTCTATTATGCTGTGCAGCTGGATGATGGAGCGGTTTTGCGCATCTCGAAGGTGGAAGGAAATTTGTGGAGCCTGGCGGAAAATATTATTCCGATTGCGGCTTCGGTCATGTTGTTCATGGTTGCAATTTGTATCATTTTGGCGCAGATTATGACAAAAAGCATCATAAATCCAATCGAGGAGATGATTTTGAACGTGGATGATTACAATGCTTCCACCCCTTATGAGGAATTCACTCCCCTGGTCAGGACAATCAGGAAACAGCACACGGATATTTTAGAGGCGGCAAAGATGAGACAGGATTTTACGGCCAATGTATCCCATGAATTAAAAACACCTCTGACGGCCATTTCAGGATATGCGGAACTGATGGAAAATAATATGGTCAGAGAGGAAGAGGTGGCCGTATTTTCCGGCAAGATCCGTCAGAATGTGGATCGACTGCTCTTTCTCATCAATGACACCATTCGCCTTTCTGAGTTGGATAACGAGGGAAGACAGGAGACGATGGAAACCTTTGATCTGAACGAGTTGGCGAGAAAATGTGTGGAGAACCTGAAAATATACGCCCATAAACATGACGTAGTCATCGTCAGCATTGGGGTTGCCACCTCCGTGACGGGGCATAAGGAAATGATCATCGAGCTGATTGATAATTTATGCAACAATGCCATACGTTACAACAATAAAAACGGAAATGTGCTGGTCGAAGTGGGAGCAGAGGAAGGGCATGCCTTTTTGAGGGTAAAAGATACCGGAATCGGAATACCGAAGGAACAGCAGGAGAGAGTTTTTGAACGTTTTTATCGGGTAGATAAAAGTCGTTCCAAGGAGACGGGAGGCACCGGCCTTGGCCTTGCCATCGTCAAACATATCGTGGCGATTCATAATGCGACGATTCATTTGAAAAGTGATTTGGGAAAAGGAACAGAAATCACTGTCACTTTCTAACAAATGCCTTTTTGTGTCGAAAAAACAATTGCATTGTTAATCGGAACATGTTAAAATATACATATTTATAGGGTATTACAGGTTGCAGGATTACAATATCGGCAGAATATGGATGTAAGGCTATGATTTCAAAGGGGAAAATCCGGCTTGGGGTTCTCCCTTTTTTTGTTGCACAGGCACGATAAAGGATGTTCCGTGAAAGCGGAGAGCCATTTGCCGGGCGCAAGAACATGGAGCTGATGTCAAAGAATTGCTTCTGAAGGGAAAGACGTTACATCCTGCAAAACGGTTTGCTTTATTGGGGCAAATCTGATAACATATCCTTATTATGATTTTCTGATGTGCTGTAGCGCAGAAGGGCGCAGGGATAGTTTATGTGGAAATACAAGATTTTTGTAAACCTCAGTCCGGGATGCGAGCATATCTGCATGAAAAGGGACCGACGGATACTCTCCCTGAAAAGACATCAGAAAAAGCCTCCTTGATTATGAGGGGGATGGGCAACTGTTAGATGGTTCGGTGGATTTCCGGAAAAAGAGCGACGTTGGAAGTTTGCCGGAAGATTTTATTTGCAAAAAAGGAGAACTGGTATGAGGAAGAAATTATTAAGCATGATTCTCGCAGCAAGCATGGTAGTGGGACTGGCAGGATGCGGCAGTTCGGGAGATAAGCAGTCAGATTCCAAACAGGAAGAAGGAAAGAAGACATTAACCGTGGCGATGGAATGTGGTTATGCGCCTTATAACTGGACGCAGGCGGATGATTCCAATGGAGCGGTTCCGATTAAAGACAGCAAAGATTACGCCTACGGTTATGATGTTATGATGGCAAAAACCATCGCGGACAAACTGGGTTATGATTTGGAAATCGTGAAGCTTGACTGGGATTCTCTGGTGCCGGCGGTGCAGTCCGGCAGTGTGGACTGCGTCATTGCGGGACAGTCCATCACCTCCGAGAGAAAAGAGATGGTTGACTTTTCAGAGCCATATTATTACGCTTCCATCGTTACTCTCGTGACGGAAGACGGAAAATATGCGGACGCAAAGAGTGTGGCGGATCTGGAAGGAGCAACCTGTACTTCTCAGCTTGGAACCATCTGGTATGACGTGTGCCTTCCGCAGATTAAAGATGCAAATATTCAGCCTGCGCAGGAATCAGCACCGGCGATGCTTGTGGCTCTGAACAGCGGACGTACAGATCTGGTTGTGACCGATATGCCTACAGGTATGGCGGCCATTGACGCCTATCCGAACTTCAAGCTTTTGAACTTTGAAGGAACAGGAGATGATTTTGAGGTTTCCGAGGAGGAGATCAACATCGGTATCTCCATGCAGAAAGGAAATACTGAGCTGCGTGATGCGATCAATTCTGTGTTAAGCGAGATGACTACCGAGGATTATGATGCAATGATGAACGATGCGATTGCAGTTCAGCCATTGTCTGAATAAGGAGACAGGATATCATGATTTCGCAAATGAATTTTCTGGAGAGGATTATTTATCTTCTCCAGAACTATGGTACTTCATTTTTAAAAGGAGCGGGAACAACCCTGGTGATTGCCGTGGTGTCCACTTTCATTGGATGTATCATCGGTTTTGCGGTGGGCATTGTCCAGACGATTCCCGTGAACACCGGGAGAGACAGCCTTCTCAAGCGGGTGTTATTACGGATTGTTAAGATTTTTCTGAGGATTTATGTGGAAGTATTCCGTGGCACCCCGATGATTGTGCAGGCGGTGTTCATTTATTACGGTGCGGCCCAGCTGTTCAACATTCAGTTTGGAATGTGGACGTCAGCATTCTTTGTGGTGTCCATTAACACTGGGGCTTACATGGCAGAATCAGTCCGAGGCGGTATCATATCCGTGGATCCGGGACAGATGGAAGGGGCAAAGGCCATCGGCATGACCCACTTTCAGGCCATGCTTCATGTCATTATTCCACAGGCATTCCGAAACATTATTCCACAGATTGGAAATAACTTTATCATCAATATCAAAGATACCTCGGTGCTGTCCATCATCAGTATTGTGGATTTGTTCTTTGTGCATAAAAGTGTGGCGGGGGCGCTGTACACATACTTTGAGTCAGCCACCATCGTTATGGCCATGTATCTTGTGATGACGTTGGTGTCCTCCCGACTTCTTCTGCTCTGGGAGAAAAAACTTGACGGAGATGATAATTATGAGCTGGTAGATACCATGGGCGTCGGCAGACAGTTTGGCGGTACCGATGCTCCGACGAGGGAGGGAAGATAAGAATGGAAAACGATAATAAGATTCTGGAGATCTCTCACCTGGTTAAAAGCTTCGGAAATCATGAGGTACTGAGGGATATTGATTTTTCTGTCAACAAAGGAGACGTTATTTCCATTATTGGTGCGTCAGGTTCAGGAAAATCCACCATGCTCCGCTGTATCAATCTGCTGGAGATTCCGACAGGGGGAAGCATTTTATATCATGGGGAAGATATTACTGACCCTAAGATGTCCATCCCGACCTACCGGGAGAAAGTGGGAATGGTATTTCAGAATTTTAATTTATTCAATAACCTTACTGTTTTGGAAAACTGCATGATTGGTCCGGAGAAGGTGGCGAAGAAAAGTAAAGAGACGGCCAGGGAGCTGGCACTGAAATTTTTGGAAAAGGTGGGCATGGAACAGTATATCAATGCCAAGCCAAGACAGCTTTCCGGTGGACAAAAGCAGAGGGTTGCCATTGCCAGAGCGCTGGCGATGAAGCCGGAAGTTCTTTTGTTTGACGAACCTACCTCAGCCCTTGATCCCCAGATGGTGGGAGAGGTCTTAAATGTCATGAGCGCATTGGCTGCCGAGGGTATGACGATGCTCATCGTAACCCATGAGATGGCTTTTGCCAAAGACATTTCCAGTCATGTGATTTTCATGGCGGATGGCGTGATTGAAGAAGAGGGAACCAGCGAAGATATTTTTGGCAATCCCCGCAAAGAGAAAACAAAAGAGTTTTTGAGTCGATTCAGAAATCTCTAATATAAAAGAATATCAGAGTGATATACTCCGACAGCCAGACTGAAAAGTCTGCGCATTGTCGGAGTATTTTTTTGCAAATCTGTCAGGGGACATGACGCTTGCAGGAGACGATAGTTTTCAGGCATAAGGTACGGGGTATGGAAATACAGAGTGCCTGCGAGGCGGAAGAGACATATCATTTTGTGTTGGCGTTCATTCGGCTCTACTGGCACGCCGTCACAAAAATTTTAAAAAATTTTGCAGATAAAGTTTGACTAATGATGGAATAAATTGTAAAATAAAATAAAAAATTACAGAAAAGAAAAATAATGGTACAAAAAGCGCTGTCTCTTTTTGTGGAGATTTGGAGAGAGATGATGCCGCATATGGCCCGACAGGATGCTTTATATTGTAAATGGATCGGGTGTGTTCGGATGCGACCTGTCTGTCTAAATTGTGGGAGAGAATAAAGAAAGGAGAAAAGATGAATATCAGCAAAGAAAGACATCGATGTCTTGGATGCATGGAAATGTATCTCTCTTTTGATGAGGTGTGTCCCTACTGTGGGTATGCCAATGGCGCACCGCCGAAAGAAATGTACCATCTCGCTCCGGGAACCTGGCTGGAACAGCGATATCTGATTGGGAGAGTGCTTGGATTCGGGGGTTTCGGAATTACATATGTTGGATGGGATGATAAGCTAGAAAGAAAGGTGGCAGTGAAGGAGTATCTGCCGGGAGACTGTTCCACCAGGATTCCTGGTTCTGAGGCGGTGACGGTGTTTGAAGGAGAAAAAGAAGAACAATATCACAAAGGATTTCAAATGTTCATGGAAGAGGGGGAGAAATTGATGAAATTTCAGATGTTCCCTGCTATCGTAAATGTCTTTGACTGTTTGGAGGCCAACGGAACCGCCTATCTGATTATGGAATATTTGGATGGATGCACTTTGAGAGAAGTTCTGGAAGAAAGAAAAAGGCTGGATATTGATGAGACGCTAAGAATGATGCTCCCTGTTATGAATGATCTGGAAAAGATTCATGAGGCGGGATTGATTCACAGAGACATTGCGCCGGACAATATTTTCATCACAAAAGAAAATAAGGTGAAGCTGCTGGATTTCGGTTCTGCACGCTATGTGACGTTGACACATAGCAAAAGTCTGAGTGTGATTATCAAGGCGGGATATGCACCTCCGGAGCAATACCAGTCTCACGGAAGACAGGGAAGCTGGACAGATGTTTACGGTTTGGCAGCGACGATGTATCGTATGTTGACGGGAATCCCCCCGGAAGATGCCATGGAAAGAATGGAAAAGGATCGTCTGGAATTGCCGTCGAAAAATGGAGCGGATTTACTGAAAAATCAGGAGATTGCCCTGATGAACGCATTAAATACTGCTGTAGATAGCAGGACGGCCACGATGGGAGAGTTCAAAGCTCAGCTATTTTCAGAAGGAACGCTGACAAGGCAGAAAGATGAGAAAAGGGATAATCATAGCGGAAAAGGACTTCCTCTATTTTGGATGGGAACGCTGGCAGTCCTTTGTTTCTCCGCAGGAATGGGAGTCCTCTTTTTTTCCGGTTTCTCTCGAATAGGAGGGACTCCTCAGAAAAAGATGACGGCTCCCGCTACCGGACTGATAGGAAATTACAGAGGCTTTCTTTATGATGAGGTGGTAGAGGAAGCCAAAAAAAATGGAATTATACTGGAAATCGTCAATACAAGCAACGAGGTGAACGGGGAAAAACTGACGGACGATACCATCGGTAAAATATTGAGTCAGATGCCGGAGGCAGGCACTTTTCCGAAAGACTGGGACGGAAAGCTCTCGGTGGTGGTCAGTGCCGGGACGAAGAAGAGTAAGGTGGGAAATTATGGAGGGTATTCTCTGGATGATGTGAAGGAAATGATGCAAAAAGAACATATTCTGCTGCAAGAAGGAGAGGAATTCTCAAGCAATATCATCAAGGGCTATGTGGCGGGCCAATCTTTTCCCAAGGGGGAGGAAGTGCCTGCGGGTTCTGCCGTCGTCGTAAACGTTTCTGCGGGAGAGGCAGACATAGACAAGACAAAGACGTTTCAGATGCCGGAGATGTCGGGCAAAACCTTTGGAGAGGCGCTGCAGCTGGCAGAAAGAAAGGGATTTTATGTGGGCATTTCGGAACACAGATACAGTGCGAAGGAGAAGAAGGGAACTGTTTGTGGTCAGTCGGTGCCGGCCAAAACGGAGAGCAGAGAAGGGACAGAAGTCTTTTTGGTCATCAGCGACGGGCCGGAGCAAAAGAACGTGCCGAATGTAATAGGACGAGAGCAGACAGATGCTGAAAAAGAACTGCAAGCACAAAAACTGAAAGTAAAAGTCGTCCATGATTACAATGATTCTTATGGTGCCGGATATGAAAAAGGCATCGTCATGGAACAGAGTAAAAAAGGAGGGACGACAGTGAACGAGGGAACCGAAGTTACGCTGACAATCAGCCGGGGTTCCGAACCGACGACACAGGAAAGAGCAACTAGGAGAAGCTCCGTTGGACGCGGCAGCAAAAAAACGACCCGGAATACCCAAAAGAAAAAGAGGAGACAGACTAAAGAATATAAGAAGAAATGGACGGATATCAAGCCGAGAAAGAAATAGAGAAAAGTACATCACGAAAAAGGAGACAGAGCAGGAAATATCCTAAAGACAGGGGAGACAGGAGGGAAAAATGAGGAGAAGAGGCGGCATGATGAAAAAATTTTTGATTATTCTTCTGGTGTTGACAGGAGGTTTTGCCATGGTAAAAGCGGAGGCCTTGGCCGGAAGAAGGATGCCAGGGATAAAGTTGAAAACCGCAAAGAGATATAAAAAGTATATCAAAGTAACCTGGGGCAGAAATACAAGGGTGGATGGATATAAAATTTATGCGGCGAAAGATAAAAAATTTCATCATTGTCTCGGCGGAGTCAATGTGAAAGGTAATCATTATACAGAGTATAAAATTCGTGTGAATCAAAGGAAGCTGAAAAAGATGAGATATGTACAGATTGTCGGCTGGAAAAAGAAAAAAGGAAAAGTGTATCATACCAGACTGACGAGGCGTTCGATAAGAAAGGTAAAGTAGTTTTTCTCGTCGGAATCGTGGAAGGGATGCGGCAAATTTTGGGATTGTAACGGTTTTTAGCTGATGAATGGAGGAAAGAAATGAAAATAAGATGTATGGGATGTATGGAGGAATACGATTCTTATTTTGAGATATGCCCCCTGTGCGGTATGATGAAAAAACCCATGCGGCATCATGGATTCGGATTGAGGCCGGAAACGATATTGAACCAGAAATATATGGCGGGGGTACTCCTTGATTGTGATGACAGCACAACGACTTATATTGGATACGATTTGATGAACCTAAGGAAGGTCATTCTCAATGAGTATGAAGCATTGCCTGAAATTGCCCCGCAGTTTTTTCGCGTGAGAATTCCGGGGTTGTTTCAGGTGTACGATACCTTTTCACAGGGGGCGAAATGGTATGTCGTCACAGAGTATGCCTCCGGCATCGCACTGGGACAGCGCATGATAGCGGAAGGGAAAATGAGCATGGAAAGGGCGCTTGAATTCATGATGCCCGTCATGGAGATATTAAACCGGATGCACAGTCGGGGAATGTACCATTTGAGGGTCAACCCCAATGCAATTTTTCTTACAGAAAATGGGGAAGTCAAGTTGATGGTTCCGGGGGTGTACCAGTCTGTCATCGGTTCACATAGAAGAAAAAATGTTTTGTCAGAAGAATCTTTTTATATGGCTCCCGAGGTGAAGGAGGCAAAAAGGAGCGAAAGGGAAAAATCGGATGTGTATAGCGTGTGCGCTGTATTTTATAAGATACTCACCGGAGAAGTTCCTGTCAAAGGAGCGGTGAGAGAGTGGGAGGAGGCTCTGGACGTATCAAAAAAGAGAGGAGAGATTCTCTCGGAATCTCGAAAAAATATTTTGATGAACGGCTTGCTGTTTCGGCAGGATGCTGAGACGGGGAGCATGAAAAAGTTGCTTTGGCAGTTTTCGTCCATCAGGACAATAAAAAGAGAAGGACAGACGGAGAAAGCAAGCGAGGAGAAAAAAAGAGAAGACACCCGGGAAGAACTCTGCGGATACCATCAAGAGGGCGAGACGCATATGGAAGAGGGGAAAAAGATAAAGAGGAAAAGAGAGGAAAGATTGCCGATGACCCTGGGATTTTTTCTTGTGTGCGGGATTGTCATCGTCGCTGTTACCAGATTTTGGTGGAGTGGCCAGACGGAGAATGTGGGGAAGAAAATAACGCAAGAGGCGTTTTCCTCCTATGTGCCAAATCTCATCGGCAGTAATTATGAGAGGGCAAAAAAGGAAGCAGACATAGAGATAATGGATAGATTAAATGATGAGAAAAAGGCAGGAGACATATTGAAGCAGGTGCCGGAGCCGGGAACAGTGTTGCAGGAGAACCAGAAAATAAATGTGATTGTCAGTGCGGGGAGTCAAAAGGTGTCTCTAAAGGAGGCGGTAGGAATGGTCAGAGGTCGTGATAAAGAGGAAAAGATGGAAGAAGCCGGATTCCTCATAAAGAAAGAGGAAGTGGAGAGCAACATTCTTCCGGGATATGTTGTTTCCGTCGAGAGGGAGGAGAGAGGGGAAATTCCCCGAAAGATTGTGTTATCAGATGCAGAGTATGCAGATTATGAAATTCCAGCGGGCTGTTCCATAATGGTGGAGGTTTCCTCGGGGACGGAGAGGGTTGACAATAGAGATGTATCACTTCCTCCGGCCGAAAAATTGCTGGGAGAAAGCTTTGAGTCTGTATTAGAGCAAGCTGAAAAAAATAATTTTTATGTCGGTCTATGTGAGGAGACGGAGTATTCTCTGGAAATTCCTGCAGGGAAAGTCTGCGGAATCAAAAAGATAAAAAGCAGACCGAAAATAGACTACAAAGATGCCGTTTTGGTGACGTTAAGCAGGGGATTGCGGTCGTTTCATGTGTCCGCCTGTAGGGGAGAGGTGGAACAAAAAGTAGAACAAATGTTAAAAAAATATAATATAAAAATTGAAAAGAAAAGGGAATACAGTAACGTTGATGCGCCGGGAACGGTGATGAAAGCATATGCGAATTGTAAACATAAGACCGATGAGGTGGAAAAATGGGGGGAAGGAGAGGTTCACTGGGGAGATGAAGTGACGCTTGTTTTGAGCAGAGGATCGGAGCCAAAAACGGCAAGAAAAATAGAGACGATTCCGCAAAAGCCGTCGGGGAATTCCGCAGAACCCCAAAAAGAAGGAGGACGGAAAAAACAAAATCAGCGTTCGCGCAAAAAGAATCCGTCCAGGCCGGACGCCTTAAAAGACAGGTAGTGAGGAGGAAATATGAAAAAGATAGGCAAATTGATACGGATAGGGCTATTTGGCATGATATGCATGATGATAGCTGCAACGAAGGCGGAAGCAACAGCGGCAGAGGGCTTGGAAAGGAGGGTGGCAGGATTTGACCTGTCCGCAGAAACGATGACCATGGATAAGGTCAATCAGGCGAAGGCAGTCATTGCAGAGTATGACGCACTTTCGGTGAAAGAGCAAAGAGCATTGAATGTGGAGACGAGGGAGAAGATTTTGTCGGTCAGAAAGGGCATAAACGATGTGTTTCGTTGTGGACCGGAAGCTTGGTATCGTTATAAAGATGGAGTGCTGACTGTTTTTGGCAGAGGAGTTTTGTACGATTACATAGAAAATTTTGACGAGAAAAATTTAGAAAATGATGTGAGAAAGCGCTCTTATCAAAACTATGCTTCTGATACAAAGAAAGTGGTGATAGAGGATGGAATTACCAAAATCGGGAGAGGTGCTTTTGCCTGTTTTTCCGGCATGGAAGAACTTCAGATTCGGAGAAGACAGACGAAAGTAATCATAGGGAAAGCGGCTTTTTTTGAATGCACTAATTTAAAAATAATTTCCATGAAAAATGTGAGTGCCATCGAATTTTGTGGGTTTGGCAAATGTAAAAAATTAAAAAAGGCAGACTTGCCGGAGGGGCTTGTCTCTGTTGGAAAATCTGCATTTTTGGAGTGCGTCGGTCTAAAAATGGTCGTTTTTCCCGTCTCTTTGCGAAAGGTGGGAGATTATTGTTTCTTTGGGTGTAAGAGGCTGTCTGTTGTGGAGGAAAAAGGCAGAGTGAAACAATGTGGAAAATTTATATTTTATGAGGCAAAGAAAAAGGGAAAAGTGATATGCCGGTCAAAAAAGGCTGCCCGATCTACATTTGTGAAAAAGGCGAAGGCATCCGGGTGGAAGATATTGCCAAAAGGCACAAAGAAAGGAGTACATACAGGAAAATAAAGGAGATGAGAAGAAGAAAATGGTGGAAAAACGTTGTTTGAATTGTTTTAAAGAATATGGTGGCGAGTATGAGGTATGTCCTCATTGTGGATTCGTGGAAGGGACTCCTCCGAAAGAATTATACCATTTGCATCCGGGGGAAATGTTACATAAAAGGTATCTTGTGGGTACTGTAATTGGATACGGAGGGTTCGGCATCATTTACCGGGTGTGGGATGACCAGATGAGGCAGATTGTGGCGGTGAAAGAATATTTTCCCGGAGGACTGGTCAACAGGACGCCGGGTGAGAGGGAGGTTGTCGTATACTCGGGAAACAATCGTGATGTTTTTGAGGCGGGACTGGAAAGATATATGTTGGAAGCGAGAACTATGGCGGCTTTTTCTCATCCGAACATTGTCCGTCTGTTTGACTATTTTGAAGAAAATAATACGGCATATATTGTGATGGAATTGCTGGACGGCATTTCTTTAAAGAAATTTTTGCTCCAAAATGGAGGGAAACTGTCGATAGAAGACATGAAATCGGTGATTCTGCCGGTTTTGGATGCTCTGGGAGAAATGCACAGCCACAATATTATTCATCGGGACGTCAGTCCGGACAATATTTTTTTATGTGTTGGGCAGACCATCAAATTAATTGATTTCGGCGCCGCAAGGTTTTCTGATTCTCAGAAAGAGAAACAATTTTCTGTCGTGCTAAAGCCCGGATATGCTCCTCCGGAGCAATATAGAGGAAAGAGCCGGCAGGGAAGTTTTACGGATATTTACGCAGTGGGGGCCTGCATGTATCGGATTCTTACGGGTGTCATGCCGGAAGAATCCTTGAACAGAATGATGGAAGATAGATTAAAAGAACCGGGAGAGTTGCTGCCTGACTTGCCTTCAAATATAAACAATATCATTTTGAAAGCGATGGCCCTTTCCGTAGAATACCGTTTTCAGACCGTCTTTGAAATGAGGGACGCTCTGGAAGGAAAGGAAACTGTTATTTCTTATAAAGCAGAACTGAAAAAACGAAAAGCAAGAAGAAAAGTGATGACGGTTCTTGGGATTTGCGGTGCAGCGGCAGTGTGTGTGACAACATATTTTTTCATTGTTTATCACACTAGGTTGATTCGGGTGAGAGAATACACAAAAGAAATATATTTTTATGTCCCGGAAAGTCAGACGGAATATTATGAAGCCATTGAAAAAGATTTTGAGACAGATAATGCGAGAGGGGATATTTCCATTGTGAGCGTGCCGGAATCGTCCTATAAATCAGAGGTGTTGCGGAATGTAGGAGGGGAGAAGGCGGCGGTTCTCTTTTTTAGCGACGGGTTTGAGGAAGGAGAGCTGGACATGGCAGAGAGTTTAAAAAAGCCGGTCATCGACAAGCTGGAAAATCTGGAATCCCGTTTTTATTATCTCGATGAGTATTATAAATATGAAAAAAATTATACAAGGCTTCCGCTGAGCTTCTCTGTGCCAATTATTGTGGAAAATAAAAAAGCAGGGAAAACTATGGGCGTCCCGGTGCGAACAGCAGGAGATTTTGCCTTGAAAAAGAAGAAAAAAGGGAAGGCGTCTTTATATAAAGTAAAGGATACGGTGGCGATGCAGGTGCAGGCTCTTGCCATTGATGAGCATCAGATTTCAGCGGGGGAAGAAGGATTGACGGCCTTTCTGGATAACAGGCTGGCCTATTATGTTACAGACTGGCAGGAATATAAGCAGATGATTACCAACGTGGTAAAAGTGGATCTGGATATTTTGTATCCGGCAGAAGGGACGAAGCTGGAAGCAAGGCTGGAAGATTATGTGAGCATTTCGGAGGAGGCGGACATGCAGGCGAAAATGATTGCCGAAGATTTTGTCCAGTACATCATCAACAGCCAGGCAGCCTATCTTCCCAAGCAAAGTAAGGATGTGTTTCCGATTAACAGCCAGGCGATGGAAGTGTTTTCTGATATCTGGATTTTAAGTCTTGCATCTTCTGTCAATCAAGAGGAAACTGGAAAGGCTCAATTCATCCATTATCTGCATCGGTGCAGTCCGATGGAGTAAGACGGAAGGAATGGGAAGGGCAAGGTGGGTTGCTTCTGATATGCCGTTGGCGGAAACAGGGCTGCGAAAATACAGCTTTAAAAAATGGGGGAAGATAGAAACGAGGGATATTGCATTTTGCCGCAGCACAGGATAGCGGCGACAATGAAGATTTTGGAGGAAAGTTATGATTACATTTGCGCAGTTATCAGAGACAGGAGGGCGAAAAGTGAATGAGGACAGCGTAGGATTTGTCGATGTCGGCCCGGAGATCAGAATGTTTGCATTGGCGGATGGACTGGGCGGTCACGGAAGAGGAGAAGATGCTTCGTCATTGATTGTCCGGGAGGCTGAGGAAACCTTTCTTCTTAATTATCAGAAGGAAAACTGTCTGCATCTTTGTTTCGAGGAAGGACAGAGGGCGCTGCTGCAAAAGCAGGAGGAGGAGAATGCAAAGGAAGATTTAAAGAGTACTATGGTTCTGCTGACGATTTGCAATGCGAAGATTCAATGGGGGCATGTGGGAGATTCCAGACTGTATTATTTTGAGGACAGGCATCTGGTGAAGAGAACGATGGATCACAGTGTTCCTCAGATGCTTGTCAATGCAGGGGAGCTGAAAGAGAGAGAAATTCGGCATCATCCGGATAGAAACCGGTTGCTGCGGGTGATGGGGATGGAGTGGGAAGTTCCTCAATACCAGATTTCCCCGCCTCTTTTCATGCATACCGGAGAAGAAAGTCGTCAGTTTTTACTTTGTTCTGATGGTTTTTGGGAATATATTACGGAAATCCAGATGGAATCTTGTTTACAAAAGGCGGAAACGGTGCAAGACTGGCTAAAAAAGATGGAAAAGATCGTCCTGGTCAGCGGGAAAGGAGCCAACATGGATAATTTTTCAGCGATTGCGGTGTGGATGTTCGAGGATGATGAAAGGGGTGAGAAAAAATGGGCAGAATTGTTCAATGCAACGGTGGGCACTACTACGATGCCGAAAAATTTGAGACCTGTCCGCACTGTGTGGAGGGGGAGGAAGAATCTGATCGGAAGCAGGAGAAGGAGTTCAGGGAAAGTTTGGATGCCAAGCCAACAGCCGTGAAACATATTTTCGGAGGGAATCGAAGATTTAGGAAGAAGACAGAGGTTGGGCTGATAGAGAAGCCACCGATGGAGAATCTGAGGAGGAATGTTACGGAAGAAATGCTTCAGGTACAGAAAAAAGCGGCGGAGCAAAGGGGAGAAAGGGAGGAAGATGTGACTTTCCGCTATGAGTTGGAAGAAAGTGGATTGGAGCCGGTGACAGGCTGGCTGGTGTGCGTCAGTGGGAAGGAAAAGGGAAAGGATTACCGAATTGAGGCAGGATTTAATTATGTGGGAAGAGGGAGAAAGATGGATGTTGTTCTCTCCGATGATTTGTCTGTTGCCAGGGAGAGGCATTGCGCCATTGTTTACGATAAGAAATCAAACGAAACTTTTCTGACGCCGGGAAAGGGAGCTGAGACATACTATAAAAAGAAGCTGGTGACAAAACCGGTGAAGATTTATTCTGGAGATGAAATAGAGCTGGGGGAGACAAAATATATATTTATCAGTTTTTGTGAGGGAGGACGGTCTTGGGAAAAATAGGAAGGCGGGTAACGGGATTCTTTTTATTGTTTTTTCATTTGAATAAGGAAAAGCCGGGGATGGTGACACGGATAGAGGTTGGGAAAGACAACTCTTCGTGGAGAAAAGAAGAATCTGAGGCATGGCAGTGCGAAATTGTTGCGAAAGATCATCCGAAATATAAAGTTGTGGGACATCTCAGCACTGTGGTGGGAACGAGGGCAAATCAACAGGATGCTTGTTATGTCAGTGTAGAGAAAGATAGCAATGCCATCGGAGTCGTGTGTGATGGTATGGGAGGGATGTGGGGCGGAGAGATTGCCAGCCGGGTTGCCCTGCAAACTTTTGTGGAAGATTTTGAAGGGGTGCGTTACAGGGAAAATGATTTTTATAACTTTTTTTGCGAGGAGATGAAAAAGATAGATCAGATAGTGGCAGATTTGGAAGACGACGGAGGGCGGGCTTTGTCAGCCGGAACTACTTTTCTGGCTGCTTCCATCGTGGAGAACCGGCTTCGGTTCGTGTCAGTGGGAGACAGTAAATTATACATCATACGAGGAGAGAAGATACAGTGTGTGAACCGGGAGCACAATTATCTCATGTTATTGAAAGAGCAGTATCAGAGGGGAGAAATTACGGGGGAAGTGTTTTGGCGGGAAAAGTCGAAAGGAGCTGCCTTGATTAGTTATCTTGGAATGGGAAATGTGGATATGATAGATGTAACACCCCGGTGCTTTCGGCTTAGAGAAGGAGATATTGTAGTTTTGTGCAGCGACGGGCTGTACAAGGCCTTGACAGAAGATCAGATTTTGGCGATTGTAAGAAAAAATCCCATCCATCTGGAAAAAACCTTGCAGGAGCTTCAGACAGAAGCGAAGACAGCCTCGGGGATATCTCAGGATAATACGTCCATCGTGATGATGTCCTGTCGGAGAAATGCAGACAGGGCCGGTTGGACGGTGTGAAAAAGCGGATAAAAAAGAGCGGCACGATTGGATGTGTCCGGATACTGATACCCGCCTTGTGCAGGCAGTCCTATATCTGAATATTTGGGTAGACAAAACATAACGATTCCCAAGAGGATGAGGGAGGGGAGGAAAACGGAATGAATTTAACGAGATGCAGCAATGGACATTTTTATGATATGGAAAAATTTCAAAATTGTCCCCATTGCTCCCACAGACAAAATATTTCGCAGGAGAATGTCTCTGCCGCATTCGGGGATAAGATAATGCCGAAGGATGGAGCGGCGGAGGAAGATGGCATTTTAGAGGTGGCGAATATAGACTGGTCAAAAAAGGACGCTTCTGTTATCAATGCGGGGAGTGATCAGGTGGACGACGATTTGCAAAATCCTGACGGGGAGAAGACAATCGGGATTTTTATGTTGAATCATGATAAAAAAGAAAACATCAATCCGGTAACCGGATGGCTGGTGTGCGTCAGGGGAGAAGAGTTCGGGAAAAGTTATCCGTTGAAAAGCGGGAGGAATTTTATCGGAAGAGATTGTTCCATGGATGTGGTGATTGGAGGAGACAAAGCCATCTCAAGGAAATGTCATGCAGTTATCTTGTACGATCCAAAGAGCAGGATGTTTCTGGTTCAGCCCGGAACGTCGCGGGAATTATTTTATCTCAATGATAAAGTTGTTCTCGGAGGAGAACCTATTGGGGCTTATGAGATTTTGACTGTCGGAAATACAGAGTTGATGTTGATTCCGTGCTGTGGAGAGAAGTTTACCTGGGAGGAACAAAGAAGAAAGAGTGAAAAATAAAAAGGGCATCCTGGGGGATATTGCATTTCCCCGGATACCCTTCTTAAAAAAGAGAGAAAAGTATGAAAAAATCTATGACTATCAAAACATGTTCCCTTGTTTTGATGAGTTTAGTATACACTACTTTTGTGAGAAATATGTCAAGTTTTTCTCACAAATTTCTGACGATTTTCATAAGGCGTCGTAAGATATCCTTCATAAGGCAAAATAGGAGGTATTTTGTTATAGAAGGTGACAACTGATCCATTGAATGCACACGCACAGTCCCACGCCCAAAGCAGTTGGAAGAAGGGCTGCCAGTGCCGTCCATTTCCAGTTTCCCGTCTCTTTTTTGATGGTGAGGAGAGTGGTGGCGCATGGCCAGTGGAATAAGAAGAATACGAGGGTACATAAAGCGGTGGTCATGGTCCAGCCATTGGCGACGAGGAGCTGGTGAAATTCGGTCAGGCTTCCCATTTCCACAAGGGTTCCTCCGGAAAGATAGGCCATGAGAATAATGGGAATGATAATTTCGTTGGCGGGAAAACCGAGGAGAAAGGCGAGGAGAATCACGCCGTCCAATCCCATAATCCGGGCAAAGGGGTCAAGGGTTCCGGAACACAGGGACAGCAGGTTGTCTCCGTTTATGGTTACATTGCCAAATATCCAAAGGAGCATTCCGGCGGGAGCGGCAGAGAGTATGGCTCTTCCAAGCACAAAGAGGGTGCGGTCCATGACGGAGCGGACAATGACCTTGCCGATTTGAGGACGTCGGTAGGGAGGCAGCTCCAGCAGGAAGGAGGAAGGTGTACCTTTTAGCACAGTGGAAGACAGAAATTTTGTGGCGGCAAAGGTCATAAGGATACTGAGAAGAAGAAACAAAGTCAGTAAAAAAGCGGAGGAAAAAGAGGAAAAAAGGCCGACGGCATTTCCGGCAAAAAACATGGTAATCAGAGTGATGAGGGCAGGGAAACGGCCGTTGCAAGGCACCAGGCTGTTGGTCAAAATGGCGAGCAGACGCTCTCTCGGGGAATCTATGATGCGGCATCCTACCACGCCGGCGGCATTGCACCCAAAACCCATGCACATGGTGAGGGCCTGTTTTCCGCAGGAGCGGCAGCATTGGAATGGTCTATCCAGATTGTAGGCAATGCGAGGCAGAAAGCCGGAGTCTTCCAGCAGAGTAAAAAGGGGGAAGAAAATAGCCATGGGCGGCAGCATCACCGACACCACCCAGGCGACCACCCGGTATATTCCAAGTACGAAAAGTCCGTGTAGCCAGTCGGGGGCGTGAATGTTTTGAAAAAATACAGTGAGCGTATCCTGAAATCCGAACAGGAGCGAGGACAGCAATTCTGACGGATAGTTTGCTCCCACGATGGTAATCCAAAATAAAAAAAGAAGGAGAAGCAGCATCAGTGGAAATCCGATCCACGGGCTGGTGATGATGCGATCTATGGCGAAATCTCGCTTGTGGTATGCCTTGTCGTGAAAAGTAATGGTCTGTCTGCAAATATTTTCTGCCCGGTTCATGAGAGTGGATACGATAACGTCGTCAAGAGTCTGGTTTTCCGGCAGGCGGGGGAGCAATCGGCGAAGAGACAGTGCGGCTCCCCTTAGAAGTTCCTGGTCGTCATAGATGGATGTGCCTGTTTCCTTATCCAGACTTTTTAAAAATGTGTTCTCTTTTTGCAGCAGCTTTAAACTGATCCAGCGGCTGCTGACCAATCCGCCGGTTTTCTCTTCCACAAGAGGTTCCAGCTGCAAGATGGCCTGTTCCACTGCCGCAGGATAGCGGATGACGGCTGGGTGGGAAGGATGCCTTTGTTCCGTCTGTCTGTCGAGGGCGAAGAGCAGGGGTGACAGCGTCTCAGGGTGGTGTCCCGATACCCCGATGACCGGTATGCCCATCAGGCGGGATAAGCCGTCGATGGAAACGGATATGTTTTTCTTCCGGGCTTCGTCCATGAAGTTGACGCATAGGATAACATTTGATGAAATTTCAAGGATTTGCAATGCCAGATTCAGATTTCTTTCCAGACAGGTGACGTCACAGACGACAACGATGGCGTCGGCCTGCCCCATACATAAAAAATCTCTGGCGACTTCCTCTTCCGGGGAATGGGCGGATAAGGAGTAGGTTCCCGGCAAATCAATGATGCAGTAGGCATGGCGCTCGGAGCGGCAATGACCGCAGGCTGTTGCCACTGTTTTTCCCGGCCAGTTTCCAGTGTGCTGGTTCATGCCGGTGAGAGCATTGAAGATGGTGCTTTTTCCTACGTTGGGATTTCCTGCCAGCGCAATCAATTTTTCGTCGGAATGTGATTGAAAAGAAAGAAGAGAGGAGCGGAGAGCATTTTTCCCCACAGAATGATTGGTCAATCCCATGGCGCTTCCTCCTGAATGTACGGTTGAGATGCCTGCTCCGGTTGAGGTTCCATCGTCGGATCAGGTTCCTCTTGCGTGTAGGATTGAGATTTTTTCTTTTCAATCAAAATTTTTCTGCAATCCTGCCGCCGCAGGGCGATGACGGTTCCTCGGACGAAGAAGGCAGACGGGTCTCCCAGCGGGCTGCGACCGAGACAGCATAGTGTTGTCTCCGGGGTCAGTCCCATATCCAGAAGACGGCGGCGGAGTTCCCCGGTAGTGAGAAGACTTTTTACAGTGGCGCATTGTCCCGGATTTATATCATTCAAATTAAGAGAAGTGTTCATATAAGAGATGCCTTTCCATGAGAGGTCCTGTATTATGGTATGATGTCAGGGTCAAAAGGTCACAAATCTGATGCAAGTTTACTTGCAGGAAGAAGGGACTCTTTTGACCCGCACAAAAGATAAAGAGGTGACAAAAGAGTTTGTCGGAAATCTTGGGTACAAACTCTATTTTGTTTTTATGACAATATCTCCGTCGTCAGAGCGGATGGAGAGCATTTGTTCCGGGTGAGTTCCGGTTTTTTCATAGTGATTGACATCATCGGAATCCATGGAAAGATTGTCCACCGTAATCTCTCCGTAAGAGGTGTCCAACAGAAGAGAAAGGGTGTCAAACTCCTCTTTTTCCAATGACAACTTTCCATCCCCATAGGCGAGAATGACATCCACTTTACCGATAAAGGACGTATCTTTTGCAATAAAATCTCCATCATCTATACGAATGGCTCCGTCTTTTATGGAAGAGTGCCTCATTGTCAAATCGCCGTAATTTAAGGTCAGATTACATTTATCTGAAGAAAAATCGGTCACTGACACATCTCCGTCAGAGGTGGTAATGTGCGAGGTGGAAGACTGAACGTTTTTCAAGGAAAGATCCCCATAGTCCAGGGTCAGATTCATGGTGTCACACAAAGTCCCGTCCAAAAAGGCATCGCCGTCTTTGAGATGGCCATCCAATTGCTCTAGGCGGAAGGAAGCTGGTACATACAGTACGACTTGCTCTTCTTCCAGCGGAGCGCTGGCTTTGCCGCGGAGCAGATTTGACAGAAAAGAAAAGTTGACGGAAATATAAACGTTAGACTTTTGCTGTTCTGTGAGGGTCAGTTGTCCGTCTTCTGTCTGGTAGGAGACTGGGTTGGCTTTTTTGTTCCCTGTGAGATGATAAGAAAGATAACAAGAATCATCATCGGAGGGTTTCAGGATAAAATCAGCGGTGTCAAGATTTACTTTCAGATGGTTGAAAGGTTCCAGTTTAGTTTTTTCCATGGAGTAGATTTTTCCGTTGCCGCCCCAGGCGGCTGTGCTGTGGTCGGAAGCGGTCAGTTTGCCCAGACCGCCGGTGGCAAGGCCGCCCACGAAAAACACTCCACCTACAAGACAAAGCATAGAGGCGATGATCAAAACGGTTTTTGTCAGTTTATTCATAGTGAGTCTCCTTTCGATGAATGATTGGAATATCCGGTCTTCTGAATTTTCTCAGTCAACATAAGGGTATGGTCGTTTATAAATTGTTTTTTATTTTAAGATGTAAAGAGACCTATGTCGGCCGGGGACTTTTACCGGCGTCGGATCATGCGGTTTATCATGGAAATCAGGGTAAAAATCATCCATTTGGAGAGGAAGATTCCTGCAACAAAGAGAAAGATTCCTAGACCGATAAAAAGCAGGCTGACGCCGAAGGTCATGGCAAAGACGGCGAAAGAGCCGGCTAATAGTGTAAAGCTTTGCACTGCGGCCGTTATTCCGGCACCTATCAGGGCGATGCCGACGGTGAACAGACAAAAGAGCATGCAGAGAATGAGCAGGACTCCGCATAATAAAAATATCACAGCCGTAATTGCCAGCGGTGCAGCGATGGGAGCGGCGCAGATGGTGAGAACTACAAGCAAAATTACGGAGAAAAGAGACCCTTTTCTTTTGGGACTGCCGTCGTTACTTTCCTTTGCATGGGAACCCGTGGAAGGCAGGAGTAATTCATTATGCCGCTCCATTTGTTTATCCAAAAGAGCCGATAGAATCTCTGCGGACGCCTCCTTCGGACTTCCCAGGTCTGCGATGACCTCCGCCTCTCTTTCCGGGCCGGCTTCATCAAAAAGCTCGGTGAAATAGTCTATGGCATTTTGATAATCCTCCGACGGGAGTCGTCGCAGATACTTTTCCAATTGCTTCAAATATTCTTTTCGGTTCATTTTCGTAACCTCCCTTCAATAATGCTATCAATGGTATCCTTGTAGCACTGCCATTCTTCCTTTAAAGATGTCAGCTTTTCCTGCCCCGCCTCGGTGATAGAATAATATTTACGGTTTCTTCCCTGAAACTCCTGATTATAGGTGGTAAGAAAACCTGCCTGTTCCAGTTTCCGCAAGATGGGATACAGAGTGGATTCCTTAATGTTGGCTGCCAGCTTTACTGTCTGGCTGATTTCATATCCATAAGAATCGTTTTGTTTTACCACAGAAAGAATCAGGCACTCCATGAGCAGTGATGATACGGGATAATACATAAGTCTTTCCTTTCTAGCTGCTGCATTCCTTTTCCGATAAGTTGCTTTGATGTAGGCATCTGTGTTCCAAAGACCTTGCCGGTCTGGAAAAGGAGCAATAGCAATATTAAATTTATATATAAAAATTTTATATATAAGATAATAACATATATATAAAAAATGTCAAGAGATAGGAATAAAAGATATCGAATTCCTGGAAATGATGCGGGAGGACGGCGAGGAACCAAACATATCTGCCTCTGGAATGGGGATAACAAATAGCTCCCGGAGGCGGGAATCTCCTCCGGGAGCGAAAAAAGTTTTTGTGAAGTTGCAAAAAATATCGGCTGGTATGATGCGTCTCATTTTTTGTATGCGTAAAGGCGGAAGCAGTCTCTTAAATTTGCGGTTTTCTCAGTTCTGGTTTTTCTGTATCCATAATGGCAGAAGAAATTACGGCCTTTGGCCGGGAGTATGGAGCAGGCAGACATTGTTACTCAATCATCATAAATAGATTCGCTTTCCCATTCGATGATTTCACCGGTGGAAGCGTCGATTTCAAAATCGTATTCCATTTCGTGATAAACGATGGAACCTTCATAGATTTCTTTTCCATCTTCGGTATCTTTGTGGATTCTCAAATCGGATTTTGTGGCTCCGGATACTTGTTCTAAAGCGATGTTGGAAGCTTCTTCTTCTGAAAGATGGTTTTTGAGATTTTGTCCTACGTCGTTTGTCCGGTCATCTGCTTCACCTGTTAGAGGGACATCATCTGCAAAGTCTGAATCAGTACTCTCTGTGGTGCCGGACATATCGGTTGTCATGCTGTTTTCCGGCACCTCATTGTCTGCGTCCCGGTTATCGTCGGAAATTTGCTTGTCGGATTCATTCTGTGCGGTGGAGACGGCACTTTGCTGATCCGCTGGGGGCTTGGTTTCCTGACGGGAAGAGCCGGAGCATCCGGTGAGGATGCCGGCACATAACATGGCGGTGGTCATAAATAAAATCGGTAGTTTTTTCATGGTAACTCCTCCTTAAAATAAAAATGCGTGTTCCGATTAGCGTCCCGGTGAGTAGTATCGGAAGGAAGATGATGCTGCCTCCGGCCTGATGGAAATGTTCCTGATGTCGGCTGACGAAAGCATTCGGACGAGGCCGGGACGGGTACATCATGGAATAATAATAGCATGGATAAAGAAACGAAAAATAAACATATTTTTTAATTTTTTCAAGGAAGCAGACTGAAAGATTCTTGACATCTTTTGTATGAAAGCGTATACTAAGTGTACTAATAGTATTAATACACTTATTTGAACGCAGAATAAGCAGTCTCCGATTTCAAATGCGCAAAGCATTAAGTGGAAGTAAGGGACCCTTATTTCAGTAGGAGATGCAAAGCATTTATTGGAAGCTGCGAAGCAGCCTGCGTTCATGAGCAAGTAGCGAAGCGGATTGCGAATGTCCGCTTTACATTGGAGGAGGGTGTTATGATTATCATTGATTATAGTGATAAGAGACCCATTTATGAGCAGGTGGCAGATAAGTTACAGCTCTTGATTGTCAATGGCGTTTTGGAGCCGGACAGCAAACTACCCTCGGTGCGCTCTTTGGCGGTGGAGCTTTCCATCAATCCAAATACGATACAGAGGGCATACAGTGAGTTGGAGCGAAGCGGATTTATCTATGCTGTAAAGGGGCGAGGAAACTTTGTGAAGGCGGACAGCAGCCTGAAAGAAAAACAGCAGGAAAAGCTGCTGGACACATTGGAAAAGCAGATTCAAACCTGCAAGGAGCAGGGAATCACGAAAGAAGCTGTGGAAAAAAGGGTGAATCAGGTATATGAGGAGGAAACAAGATGATTGAAATAAAGAAGGTAAGAAAGTCTTTTGACGGGATTCCTGCCGTATCGGATGTAAGCCTGACCTTGCAGGAGGGGAATGTGTTCGGTATGCTGGGAACCAATGGAGCAGGAAAAAGCACCTTGCTTAGAATGATGGCAGGTGTTTTGAAGGCCGACGAGGGGGAAATATTTATTGACGGCGAGCCGGTGTGGGAAAATCCATTGGCAAAAGAAAAAATATTTTACATTTCTGATGACCAGTTTTATTTTTCAAATGCCACTCCGGCGGATATAGCAACATTTTACAGTACTTTTTACAAGGATTTTGATGCCAGAAGATTTTCCAAATTTCTGCTGCGGTTTCAGCTGGAGGAGAGGAGGAAAATCCGAACCTTTTCTAAAGGAATGAAAAAGCAGCTTTCTATCCTGCTGGGCATCTGTGCCAACGTGCCATATTTGTTTTGTGATGAGACCTTTGACGGCCTGGACCCGGTGATGCGCCAGGGAATCAAGGCCATTTTTGCAAGAGAAATGGATGAAAAGGGCATGACGCCGATTATTGCCTCCCACAATCTGCGGGAGCTGGAAGATATTTGCGACCACATCGGTCTGCTCCATCAGGGTGGCGTACTGCTCTCAAAGGAGCTGGATGAGTTGAAATGTAATCTCCACAAAATTCAATGTGTTCTGCCGGAGGAGGTAGATGAAACCCTCAAGGAGCGACTGGACATTTTGAACATGAATCGAAGAGGTAAATTGCTCACAATGACGGTGCGGGGGGACATTGAGAAGATTTTGTCTAAGGTAAAAGCGATGGAGCCGGTGTATTGCGAGGCTCTTCCATTGTCTCTGGAAGAGATATTTATCAGTGAAACGGAGGTAGTCGGATATGACATCAAAAATATCATTTTCTAAATTGCAAAAGGAGAATTTAAGACATCGTATCGGCACTATACTTATAGCATTGTTTTATTTTCTGCTTATGATACTGACTCTGGTGATACGGATACAGGGGATGATGGCAGAGGAGGGCTGGAGGCTTTCCGATATGAGAGATATGCTGATGTTTTTTGCAAAACCGAATCCTCTCATGTTGCCGGCATCCATTTTCTTAGGAGTGTTCATGGCAATCAGCGGGTTTGCCTATTTACATTCCCGGACAAAAGTGGATTTTTACCACTCCATGGCGGTAAAGCGGCAGCAGTATTTTGATGTGATAGCTGCAAGCAGCCTGCTTATCTTTGCGGCAGCCCAGATTCTGATTACGGCAGTGTCTTTGATTATCATCAATGTCATGGGCTTTGGAACGGCGGCTATGACGAGGAGCTTTTTGTTCTCCATCCTGTATTACTGTCTGATTTTTGCTATGTCCTTTCTCACGGCGGCGCTGGCCATGATTATGACGGGAACGATGGTCGTGGGTGTGCTGGGAACGATTGTATTTCTTATCTATCCCATCGTTATCCGCTGGATGCCATCCATGCTGGGGAGCATGTTTTTCCGCACCTATGCGGATGCGCCGTCCATGCTGAATAAGCTGGATTATTTCTCGGTGCTGACGGTAGCTGTGAAAGGCTCCATGGCAGGAAAATACATGGTTTCGCTGCTCATTGGAACGGTTCTTCTGAGTGTTCTCTGCCGCTGGCTGTTTGTCAAAAGACCTTCCGAGGCGGCGGGACAGTCCATGGCTTTTCCGAAAGTCAATGGCGTTATTCGAGTATTGCTGGTGGTTCCCGCAGCGATGTATGCCGGAGGGTATTTTTTCAATATTACCATAGAAGCTTCCCTGATGTGGATGCTCTTTGGCGTGGTGGCAGGAACCATCGAGTTCCACGGTGTGGTGGAGGCTATTTTTCAGGCGGATATCCGGGCCCTTTGGTCTAAGAAAAAGCAGATGGCGGCCACCATGGTTGCGGTGCTGGGCATTGTAGGATGCTTTTATTTCGATATCTTTGGATATGAAAGCTATGTGCCGAAGACAGAGGATCTTGCCTATGTGAAGGTGGTAAATGACGGGATGCTTCAGCGGAAATGGATCTTCTGGGGAGAGGATTCCAAAGGTGCCCGGGCAGAGGAGGCAGGAAAGACCATGGAACTTCTCAGAGAAGTGGCAAAAAGCCAGAGGAAGATGGAGACAGAGAATACCCCTGATGCAGCCTACATCACCTATTATTTGAAAAACGGTGCCGTGAAAAAGCGGAATTATATACTGACCGGGGAACAGTATGACGCCATTGTGGAGGAGCTGATGCAGTCAAAGGGGTATAAAGAAGCTTTGTATTCTCTTTACACTGCGGATTGGAGTAAAATTAACAATATCCGCTGGGAGACCATTGGCCGCCAGGAGAGGATGAATCTCACAGAGGAGGAAAAACAACAGTTTCTCACCATCTATTTGTCGGAGCTGGATGCCCTCACCTACGAGGAGATGAAGACGGTTATGCCGACAGCGGAGCTGATTGTCAGCCATGGAAGCGAAAGCCAACCGGACGATTACTATTTCATTTACCCGTCCTTCACCAAAACTCTGGCGTTTCTGGAAAGTCAGGGCAAGGAGAGCCGGACCGTCAGCCAGCTGGATATCACAAAAATTGAAGTGATAAAATACGACGAGTATGCCAACGATACAAAATATCGGGTGACGGACCCGGCTGTGATAGCCAAAGTAAAGGACCATCTTTGGTCCAATGAATTTACCTACGGGCCGGAAGCCGCCGGCTTTAGGATGAATGTGGTTGCCGATGCTGAAGTCACAGTCTATTATCTGGAAAATGGAAAAAGAAAAACATTGTCAGTCACACCAGATGAGGCGGGACTGTCGATGCTGGATATAAAATAAAAAAGGATGGAAAAAGAGCCGTCGGGGAATGATTCCCGGCGGCCTTTTGTCAGAGTGATTGACCTGATGGTATGGGATGGATATAATGTATAAGGTAGCATAGAATCATTTCTCGGATGGACAGGAATATGGTCAATGGCGTTCATATGCCAGGTTGCCAGAAGGACCGGGCTGGTTTATCCGATCATAATAAAAGGGATGCTGGGGTCAAAGGATGTTTGAAGTCTGGTGTCATGGAAGAGGAGAGAGTGCGAAAGCATGAGTCAAAAAGAGATAAAAATTATAATTTCTCCGGCGAAGAAAATGAAGGAGAAGGATGCGCTGGCCTCGGAAACTGTGCCGGCTTTTTTGCCGTATACGGAAAAACTGCTGGGGCATATGCGGGAAATGTCAGAAAGTCAGCTTAGAGAGTTGTGGAGGTGTAATGCATCCATTGCGAAAGAAAATTATGAGCGGATTCAGAATATGGACTTGCGGAAGAATCTGACGCCGGCGGTGCTTTCTTATGAGGGTATCCAGTACAAATACATGGCGCCCGCCGTGTTTGAGGAAGAAGCCTATGAATATTTGCAGAAGCATTTGTATATTTTGTCAGGATTTTATGGAGCGGTGAGGGCCTTTGACGGAGTGACGCCGTACCGCCTGGAAATGCAGGCAAGGTTTCGGCAAAAGGATATAGATTCCTTGTATTGTTTTTGGGGGGATGTCATCGCAAAAGAAATCTTGAAGGATTGCAGCGGTCTGGTCAATCTGGCCTCCAAAGAGTACAGCAAGGCAGTTTTGCCCTATGTGCCTGCGTCGATACCTTGCATCACCTGCGTGTTTGGAGAAGTGACAGACGGGAAGGTGAGGGAGAAGGGGACGTATGCAAAGATGGCCAGAGGAGAGATGGTACGTTTTATGGCGGAATATCAAATAGAATCACTGGAAGACATCAAAAAGTTTGACAGTCACGGATACCGATATGCGAAAGAATATTCCGATATACAAAAATATGTGTTTGTTCGGCAGGAGATGGAAAAAGGTCGATGAGAAGATAACTTTGGTTTTCTTGTCTCGTCTGCTGCTGCGGCATTAGCTGCGAGCCGGGGATATGATGACTGCATCGTTACTGTTCTAGCAAAATTTGATAAAAATAAAAAGAAGGAGGAATCTATGGTGAGTTTGAAAGAAAGAGCAAGAAAATTAAAATCAGACATTCCCGTAGTCTTTCTCTCCCTGAAAGATGGAGATACGCCGCTTGGGGCAAAAATAATGGCCGCAATAGTAGTCGTATACGCTCTGTCCCCCATTGATTTGATACCGGATATGATACCGGTTCTCGGTTATTTCGATGATGTGATTTTGCTTCCTGTTTTAGTTGCGGTGACGATAAAGATGATACCAAAAGAAATATGGGAGAAAAATAAGCTGGCGGCGAAGGATTTATGGAAAGACGGCAAACCGAAACAATGGTATTATGCTATACCGATCGCTCTGATTTGGCTTCTGATTTTATGGTGGATTATAGACAAAATACTGTGGTAAAAGTCAGGTATGATAAGAGGATGTGTTATAGTTGTTAGAAAAGCAGGATGTGCATCCATCGAAATTTAGCAGAGAGTCGATGTGAAAATGAGCGATAGAATGAGAAGAAGCTGCGCATACTGTATAAAAAACAGGAGGGCAAAAGGTGAATACGGAACAAAAGCTGGGATTGCTTCGGGTGTTGGTAGAAAATGTGACGGAGGATTTTAGTGAGGAAGATATTCTTCATATGATGCTGGAAAAGAAAATTGCATCGAATCCGGAGGACAATCCGCTGAAAAAACAGACTTTGGGGCAGAGGACGGCGGATAAGATTGCAAAATTTGCGGGCAGCTGGACTTTTATTTTCTCTTTTACGGCGGTACTTCTTTTGTGGATGCTGGGAAATAATTGGCTAAAAAATAATGCCTTTGATGCCTACCCTTACATTTTGCTGAATTTGGTGTTATCCTGTGTGGCGGCGGTGCAGGCCCCTCTTATTATGATGAGTCAGAACCGAAGGGAGGAGAGGGATCGGCGGCGTTCGGAGAATGATTATAAAATCAATTTGAAAGCAGAATTTATCATAGAAGATCTTCATAAAAAAATGGATAAAATTTTAGAAAATCAGGATGAGATTCTAAGTTTCGTCGGAGAACAGAGAAAGAAAATGGTGGAGAAAGAAGAAAAGTGACGAGATAGATGTTGTGGTTCCCGGAAAATAATGGTATCATTGCCAAGAAGAAAAGGGACAATCGGAGCGGAAGATGAGCCGTCCCGGGAGATATATCATGGCAGGAGAAAAGGGATGATCGCTACGATGAAAGAGGACTGTAAAATTTTCTGCTGTCCATTTTTGTCCGATCAGACGAAAGGAACAGGACACATGATAACACAGAAACAAAAACGTATCAGAGGAACCATTCTGGCGTTGACAGGGGGAACGGCCTGGGGCTTTTCCGGCACCTGTGGCCAGTATATTTTTGCCCACAGTGATATGGCATCGGGAACGCTGGCCGCCATCCGCATGTTGGGAGCAGGGGGAATCCTGCTTCTTTTTTGTGTCTGTCGACTGCTTTTTTCTCGAAGAAAGGACGGTGGGAAGGACAGAAAAAAACAGGAGATGGCACATGGGCGGAAGGAAGACGTGGAGACGGGGCGCCAGGGAAAAGGTGAAACGCTGCGCCGTGGAGAGAGTGAAATAAAAAAAGGGTTGCTTGATATATGGAAGCAGCCGAAAGATGCCGTCAGGCTTGTATTGTTTGCACTTTTTGGCCTGATGTTTTCCCAGTATGCCTATCTGACGGCCATCAGTTATTCTAATTCGGGGACGGCCACCGTATTTCAAAATACCGGAATTATCATGGTGATGGCGCTGTCCTGTCTGTTTGGGAGAAGATGGCCAAAAAAGAACGAGGTTGCCGCCGCTGTCCTGACTCTTGTGGGTGTGGTGCTGATTGCGACTCACGGAAATCTGAGCGGCCTGGTGATTTCCCGGGCTGCGTTGACCTGGGGGGTGCTGGCTGCCATTGCCCTGGTGAGCTATACATTGCTGCCGGGGAAATTACTGGATAGATGGGGAACACCTCTGGTCAACGGATATGCCATGCTGTTAGGAGGCATCGTGATGGGTGTGAAGTTCCACATCTGGCAGGAGGGCTGGGATTTTTCCCGTTCCATTTTTATGGCGCTGATTGTGATGATAGTGTTTGGGACGGTCATTTCTTTTACCTTTTATATGCAAGGCGTGGCGGATGTGGGGCCGGTGAAGGCGAGTATGTTAGCATGTATTGAGCCGGTGGTGGCGACGACAGTGTCCGCCCTGTGGCTCAAGACGGAGTTTGCTGCCATTGATTTAATTGGGTTTGTGTTGATTATCGGCGCCTGCCTTCTGGTATCAGTAAAAGGGAAAGAGGATAGAGAGGAGAATACTTATGAGAAAAAAAGAGAGAGCTGCAATTGTAATTGAAAGATTAAAGAAGGAGTATCCTGATGCAGATTGTACGCTGGATTATAATGAAGCATGGAAGCTTTTGGTCAGCGTGCGTCTGGCGGCCCAGTGTACTGACGAGAGAGTCAATGTGATCGTAAAGGATTTGTTTGCAAAGTATCCCAATGTGGAGGCGCTGGCGGCAGCTGAACCGGAAGAAATTGAGGAGATTGTCCGCCCCTGCGGCCTGGGCAGAAGCAAGGCGAGAGACATCAGCAAATGTATGCGGATGCTTCGGGATGAATTTGACGGTAAGGTTCCTGACCAATTTGATGATTTGATGAAACTGCCGGGGGTGGGAAGAAAAAGTGCCAACCTCATCATGGGAGACGTGTTTGGACAGCCGGCCATTGTCACGGATACCCACTGCATTCGCCTGTGCAACCGCATTGGTCTGGTGGATAAGGAAAAGGATCCCAAAAAGGTGGAGATGGCATTGTGGAAAATCATACCGCCGGAAGAGGGCAATGATTTTTGTCATCGTCTGGTATTTCATGGCAGGGAGGTGTGTACGGCCAGAACCACGCCATACTGTGAAAAGTGCTGCCTGAGTGATGTGTGTAAAGAATATCCTATATGGCAAAAGAAAAAGGCAAATAAAAAATAGGAATGAAAGATAAACAAGGATGTTGGAATACAAATGTTAGAATACATAAGAAGGGGCAAAACGATCGGGAGCATCTGAGATAGAGGATGAAAAAGCAAAAGTTTGGAAACCGCAGGCCGAAGCGCAGAGACATAAAAAAGTACAGTCTTTGCGCTTCGGCCCGTTTTTTGCAGTGTAAATCCGGATCGGAACACTAGGCTTCTAAAGGATGCCCCGTTAGAAGCTCATAAGCTTCCTTGTATTTATCAATGGTCTTGTCGATGACTTCGTCCGGCAAGAGATAATCACTGTCAGGGTTGGCTTTTAGCCAGTCTCTGACGAACTGTTTGTCATAGGAAGGCTGTCCTTGTCCCGGCTGATAGCCTTCTTTTGGCCAAAAGCGGGAGCTGTCCGGCGTGAGCATCTCATCGCCCAGGACGATATTTCCATCTTCATCCAGCCCGAACTCAAATTTAGTATCAGCGATGATGATGCCCTTGCTCAAGGCGTAATCGGCACATTTTTTATAAAGTGCGAGGGTCTTTTCCTTTAGCTGAGCCGCATAATATTCCCCTTTGCCCGGGTAAGCTTTTTCTAAAATCTCAATGGTTTTTTCAAAGGAAACATTTTCATCATGGTCTCCGAGTTCTGCCTTGGTGGAAGGGGTGTAGATTGGTTCAGGAAGCCGCTCTGATTCCCGCAGGCCGGCAGGGAGACGGATGCCGCAGACCGTACCGTTTTCCTGATAGCTTGCCCAGCCGCTTCCGGTGATGTAGCCCCGGACGATACATTCCACCGGGAACATGGTGAGCTTTTTACACATCATGCTTCTTCCGGCATAAGCTTCCTGTCGAAAATACTCCGGCATATCCTTTGGGTCAGTGGAAATCATATGGTTTGGAATCAAATCGCTGGTATAATCAAACCAAAATTTTGACATCTGGGTAAGTACGGTGCCCTTCTCCGTGATCTTGTTTTTCAAAATGACATCGAATGCGGAAATGCGGTCGGTTGCTACGATAATCAGGCTGTCTCCGTTATCATAGATTTCCCGGACTTTTCCTTCTTTCATTGGTTTAAATTCTTTCATGACATGACCATCCTTTTCCCTGAAATTCTTTCTGATGCCTGAAACAGAAGTCTCTTCTGTTCTATCAGATAAAATAAAATACATTTACTGCCTCATTGTACTACAATCTTCTTTTGAAGACAAATTTTTTTCAGATGATTTTGATGGGGGGATAAAACACATTGCAGCTGCTCCGGTTTATCACCTGTCTGAACGCGACCTAGCCATCCGCCCTAAAAAAGCATTGGAATTCATTTACACGGTTTGTATATGTGCTATAATGACCCTGTACCCTTGTAGTGGTGTATGAATTAGCGAGTGCTGGCATGATACAAAGTGTGAGTCTGACATTTGCCAGTCGGATGTCAGTGTAATACTGTCGGTTGCCGGGAAACGGAATAAGGAGCTGAGGCGTGATGTCTATGCGGGAGAAAAGAAAAAAATGGTATATGGTTATGACGGGCATTTTCATGATAGCTATTTTGTTCGGGCTTTTTATGAAATATATTTCTTTTATCGGAGAGACCCTCGACAAGGAGGTCGCCAGTCAGCTTTCAGAGGTCTATGGACAGATAAACACTCAGTTTAATGAGATGTCGGAGGAAAACTGGAATTTGCTCAACGATGGTATGCTTGCCTATGAATTATCAGGGAGTGAGGCCCTTTTAGATTCCTATGTGGAGCAATTAAAAAAACAGTGGCACTTTAATCAATGGTTTTTCGTGGACGAAAATGGAAGCTATATTGACACCGAAGGAAAGAGGGGCTATCTGAATCTGGGCAAAGATTTTTCACTCCTGACGAATGGACAGGAGCAGATTGTGGTAGATGGCACGCTGGCAGGGTCGGAATCGGTCATGTTGTTTGCTATTCCCGCGACGAAAGGCACATACAAAGGGTTTGCTTTTTCGGCGGCGGCATTGGTGTACGACAAGGCATCCATGAGGCAGGCTCTGCACAATAAGGCCTATGAAGGGAAGGCGGATTGCTTTTTGCTTTATCCCGATGGGCGGATGTTGCTGTCCATGCAGGACGAGACGGAAGAAAATAAAAATCTTTATACGTTGTTAAGAAAAGTTAAGTTTGAGAACACGACCTATGAAGAAGTGCATGAGCAGATCCACGGCGGAGAGAGTGCGACCTGGCGGTACGTTGGGGAGAAAAAGAAAAAATATCTTTACTATCAGCCGGTTGGGTTCCAGAACTGGATGCTGGTAGGTCTGGTGCCCCAAAATGTGGTGGGGCGGTATGTGGAACAGGTTTTAAGGCAGACCATCGTTCTGACTTCCTTATCTTTCGGAGTGGTGGTGGCATTGATGGCGGGGCTGCTTTACACGAGAAACAGAAGGACGATCACCCGGAAAAATCAGGAAATTGCCTATAGAGAGCAGATATTTGAGCTATTATCCAGCAATACTTTCAATATGTTCGTCGTGATAGAGCCGGGAACGAATCAAATAGAGTACGCCAGCTCCAACATAAAGAGAATTTTAGGATTTTCTGATGAAGATATGAAGGATACCTTCTCTCTTTTAAAAAAGGCGGAATACATCGATCACCCTGATTTGAAGTGGGAGGATTTGGAGAATATTCCCGTCGGGGGGAATCGGACGCTGGAAACTGCCAGAAGGCATGCGAAAACGGGGGAAAAGCTCTGGTTTGACGAGCTGGTTTATCATGTAAAAATCGGGGAGGTGGAGCGGTACATCGTCCTGCTTCAGGACAAGACCAAGGAGAGAGAAGATAAACGAAATCTGAAGATTGCCCTGGATGTTGCCAAGGCCGCCAATGAGTCCAAGAGTGCTTTTTTAAGCAATGTGAGCCATGACATCAGAACGCCGATGAACGTGATCATAGGATTTATGCCCCTGTTGCAGCGGGATGCGGAAAATGCGGATAAGGTCAGGGAGTACGCGCAAAAAATCAATGCGTCCAGCTGTCACCTGCTGGGCTTGATTAACGATGTTTTGGATATGAGCAAAATTGAGAGCGGAAAGACTTCGCTCAACATCAGGGAGTTTCACCTGGCCAATCTTATAGACGAGGTCTCCATGCTGATAAGACCGCAGGCTGCCGCAAAGAAACAGGAGTTCGACATCTATGTCAGAGATATCCGATATGAAAATCTGCTGGGTGATTCTATGAAAATCAGTCAGATTATCGTCAATATTTTATCCAATGCAGTAAAGTATACCTTCATCGGCGGAAAGATAGAAATGAGGGTACAGCAGCTCCCTCAGACAACGAAAAATATAGTGACGACGCAGTTTGTGATTTCTGACAATGGGGTCGGAATGTCGGAGGAGTATCAAAAAAGAATTTTTGAGCCTTTCAGCCGGGAAGAAAACGCAAAAACCTCTAAAGTAAGAGGAACCGGGCTGGGGATGCCTATTGTGAAAAATCTGGTGGATGTGATGGGCGGCTCCATCTCGATTTCCAGCAAGCCTGGGGAGGGAAGTACGTTTGTCATCGAACTGGGTATCAGAATTTGTGAAGAAGAGGTAGATGCGGAATTTTGGACGAAACATCACCTGTTCCGGGGGCTGGTGGTAGATGATGACAAGGACATTTGTGACAATGTGGTGGACGCTGTAAGACACAGCGGACTGGAGGTGGAGTATGCGTTGAGCGGAGAGGAGGCGGTAGAGAAAGTGAAGTTGTCCCGTGAGCAGCACAGAGAATATAACGTTGTCCTTCTGGATTGGAAAATGCCGGGTATGGACGGGCTGGAGACTGCAAGGCAGATTAGGAAATTCGCGTCGGAGGAACTGTCGATTTTGATTCTGAGCGCCTATGATTGGAGTCACATCGAGATGGAAGCGAGAGATGCGGGGATTGATGGATTTTTATCCAAGCCTTTTTTCCTGTCCAATTTTAAGAAGACGGTGGAACAGATTCACGATGCGGATACTGCGAAGATTACAGCGGGAAACAGCGAAAGCCGCATGAAAGGAAAGAGGTTTCTGGTTGCGGAAGACTATGCTCTGAATGCAGAGATTCTTGTGGGCATTCTGGAAATGTACGGGGTGAGCTGTGATGTTTGTGAAAACGGGATGGAAGTAAGCAGAAAGTTTGAAAATACGGATCCGGGCTATTATAGCCTGATTCTCATGGACATTCAGATGCCCGTCATGAACGGGTACGAGGCGACAAGAAGGATCCGGGAAAGTTCTCACCCGGAGGCGACATCCATCCCGATCGTGGCCATGTCGGCCAACGCCTTCGCCGAGGATGTGCAGGAGGCGACGGCGGCGGGAATGAACGCTTATCTGACAAAGCCGGTTAACGCTGCTCTGCTGGAATCCACGCTGGTTGAGGTGCTGGAGGGGCGATCGTGAGGTGTGGGGGAATTTCCGAAAGAAAAAACGTCATATGATTTTTTTGCCGGATGTGACCAGACCGTGCGGTGTCTGGAGGCCGGCAGAAAAAAGAGAGGGGAGGGGAATGTATTGAAATGTAGGAAACAGATGACATTTCTGGTGGCGCTGACATTGATATTGTCACTTGCCGCCTGTGAGGGAAAGCAGGAAAGGAAGAAAAGCGAAAGCGGGGAAAGAGAGACGGTTACCGTATGTTGTTGGAGTGAGCACATGATTTACAGCGGCTATGCGGCCTACGTCCAGTCTCAGGTACCCGATGCGGATGTTGTGTTTGTGGCCGGACATAACAGCATGGATTATTATGAATTTATGAAAGAAAACGGGGCATTGCCGGATATTCTCACCGTGCGCCGCATGTCCATGATTGATGCGGAAAATCTCAGGGAGGATTTACTGGATTTGTCGGAGACAGAAACAGCAGCGGCATTTCATAACATTTATCTGGAAAATTATCGGTTTGATGATGGGACAATCAACTGGCTTCCTGCTTGCGGGGAGGTGGACGGCTACATTGCCAATCTGGATTTATTTGAGCAATATAATGTGCCGGTGCCAACGGACAGAGCGTCCTTTGACGCTGCCTGCGAGGCCTTTCGGTCGGCGGGGGTGATGCCTTACAGCAATGATTTCGGGAAAGACTATACATGTCTGGAAACTTTGCAGGGTCTGTCCATCCAGGAATTGATGAGCGGAGAGGGTATTCAGTGGAGAACCGCTTATGAAAGCGGCGAGGAAAGGCAGCTGGATGACCTCGTGTGGCCTGCCGCCTTCGAGAGACTGGAACGGCAGCTTAGAGTGTGGGATATTCCGAAAGAGGCGGCACAAAATACTTTCGAGGACATGGTGAAGCCATTTAGGGAAGGAAAGGCGGCCATAATGAGAGGGACGGGTAATGATGTGATTGCTTTCAAGGAAGAGGGAATGAATGTGGGGATGCTCCCTTATTTCGGGGATACCCAGGAGGACAATTGGCTTTTGACCTATCCGTCCTTTAATGCGGCGGTGAACCGGGCGGTTGCGCAGGACAGCGAGAAGGAGCGGATTTGCCTGGAAGTGTTTGACGTCATGTTTTCGGAAGGAGCGCAAAATATTCTTGCGGGCAGTCACAACATGATTCCGTACAACACGGGAGTGAAGCTGGAACTGGATGAGAGCATGAAGAATCTGGAACCGTATATTCAGAAAAATTATCTGTATCTGCGTCTGGCTTCCACGGAGATTTTCAGTGCGTCGCTGGACACGGTGGGAAAGATGGTTGCGGGAGAATATACGGCAAAGGAAGCTTACGAGGCGTTTAATCAGCTTCTCATGAAGGGAAAGAAGGAAGAGGAGAAGCCGGTGGTGCGTTTTGAGAAAGGCTATCCGAATGTATTTGATCCGGCAGGAGGCAATCCGGCGGCTTCTGCGGTAACCAACACGCTCCGAAATTATTTTGGATCGGACATCGTTATCGCTCAGGGCGTCAGCTATGCCGGAATCGTATATCCGACAACTTATACTCAGCGTCAGCTGGATTATATGATCACGGACACGACCATACGAAATTATACGAAGGAGCTGACGGGAGCGCAGCTTAGGCAGATGATAGAATGTCTGCTGACCAAAGAGTATGGCGGCATCTCCGTCATCAACCGCTATTTTCTGCCCATATTATCGGGCTGCGAAATGACTGTCACTCGGAGCGGAGAAGAATATTGTCTGGAAAAACTGACAAGAAACGGAAAAGAAATTTCAGATGCGGATGTCTTCACCGTGACATACATCGGCAGTTTATACCAGGCGGTTCCGATGCTGGAAGAACTATGGAAGAAGGAAGGCGGACTGGAAGCGTGGATGCTGACGGAGGAGAATGTGCAGCAACATTGGAGAAACTGTATCCTTGGCGGCGAGGGAAGTGCGCCTTGCAAGTTGGAGGAGCCGACGGCATATATCACGATGCGAGAGGAAGAAGATAGCAAATGATTGACGGCTGCCGCTGCTGTGGAGTCGGGGAAGATTCCTGTATCTGCGTGGTAGAAAGGGAGAACATATGGGTAAAATAAAAGAATATTGCAAAAAGTATCAAGAGTGGATTCGATATCTCTTCTTCGGGGGATGGACCACGGTGGTCAGTCTTGCTTCCTTTGCTGTCTGTGTCAAAATCGCAGGGATGAACCCGCTTGCTGCCAATGTGATTTCGTGGATTTTATCTGTGAGCTTTGCTTATGTGACCAATAAAAAATGGGTGTTTTCCTCTGAAAAAGAAACCGGGGCATTGAAACAGATGCTCCGGTTTTATGGAGGAAGGTTCTCCACCCTGGTGATGGAAGAACTTATTCTTGTCGTATTGATTTCGGTGCTTCATTTTCCGGACATGCCGGTGAAGATTGCCGCTCAGTTTCTGGTGCTGGTGGCCAACTATGTCATAAGCAAATGGTTTGTATTTTAACAGGGGGGACAACATCTGCTGCCTGTCAGATGCTGTCCCCCCTGTTAAAATGCAGAGCCGGACGATAAGCCGGGTTATGTCGTGAATGATCATCTGTCTGATTCTGTCGTTGCCGACAGACTTTAGCGACCCACCTGAGAACAATCCGGGCCGGATTATCGTTCTCTGTTCGGTCTTGCTTCGGATGGGGTTTACATGGCATTTCCTGTTACCAGAAAATCGGTGGGCTCTTACCCCGCCTTTCCACCCTTACCGCCGGAGACTGGGTCTTCGGGGCGGTATCTCTCTGTTGCACTTTCCTTGGAGTCACCTCCACCGGACGTTATCCGGCATCCTGCCCTGCGAAGCCCGGACTTTCCTCTCCTTCAATCTTTCGATATCAAAAGGAGCGATCATTTATCCGACTCTGAATCTTTCCCATTCTAGCAAAGCAGCGCAAAAAAGTCAAGGTAAGAAGTTCTTAAGGACTTTTTACGAGGAAGTATGATAAAATATCGGCAGGTACGCCCGGGCGTAAGAGACGTTTTTTTGCCGGGCGTGAGGACGTGAGACGCACGGTTGAGAAAGGTTCATGTGCGAAAACCGGGAGGGGTCTTCTCCCGCTGTCCGATGGAGAAAAGACAAGTACGGAGGAATGAATCATGGAGCAAAATACAAGTGTTTTGGTTGTAGATGACGATAAAGAAATTGCGGATTTGGTGGAGATTTATCTGGTCAATGACGGCTATAAGGTGCTGAAGGCATCCGATGGGGAACAATGTCTTTCCATGCTGGCAGAACATCCGGAGATTCGTATGCTGATTTTAGATGTGATGATGCCGGGAATCGACGGGTTGGAGGTGTGCCGTACCATCAGAAAGACGAGCAATATTCCGATTTTGATTTTGTCTGCCAAGGCGGAGGACATGGATAAAATTGTAGGGTTTGGTACGGGGGCGGATGATTATCTGACGAAGCCGTTTCACCCGCTGGAGCTGCTGGCGAGGGTGAAGTCCCAGATGAAGCGGTACACAGCCATTGAGACGGGAACCGGAAATGATGCAGAAAAAAAAGAAGAAATTGAGATTCAGAACCTGACCATCAACAAGGCGGCCCACGTTGTGAGAAAAAACGGAGAGGAGATTGCCCTGACCCCGATTGAGTTCGACATCTTATACCTTCTGGCTTCCAACAAAGACCGGGTGTTTAGCACCGACGAAATTTTTGAGAGGGTGTGGAATGAAAAAGTTTATGAGGTGAATAATACGGTGATGGTACATATTCGGCGCCTCAGAGAAAAAATCGAAGACAATTCCAGAAGTCCTAAGATTTTAAAGACCGTGTGGGGGGTAGGCTACAAAATTGAAGGTTAAAAGATTTAAAAGCTTTCGTTTTAAAATGGTTTTTTATATGTTTTTGAGCGTGCTTGCCACGGTGGCCACCGAGGGGCTCATCTTTGCGGGAATCTATTTTTATGAGACGGAGATTCTTGCGGGAGAGTACAAGCGAGTGTGGGGGGCGGCAGGGCAGGGCAGGATGAGCGTCAACATGATGACCATGTCGGAGACTACGATGTTGGACATCATGGTGATTCTCATTTTTACAATGCTTCTGCTGGTGATGTATTTCATCCTGATCTCTCATAGTTTTGTTACCTATGTGAGAGAGATTATTAGCGGGGTGGAAAAAATGAAATCCGGGGATTTCCAGGAGGAGATTCCGGTCCGGGGCGAGGATGAATTTTCAGAAATTGCTTATTCTATCAATGAAATGTGCCGGAACCTTTCTGAGACGCTGGAGGCACAAAGGGCGGTGGAAAAGACGAAGGACGAGCTGATAACCAACGTGGCCCATGATTTGCGGACGCCTCTTACGTCCATTCTCGGATATCTGGATCTGCTCTCCCAGGGAGATTTTCTGACGGAAGACCAGAAACAAAAGTACCTGGGCATCGTTTCTTCCAAGGCGAGGCAGCTGGAGACGCTGATCAAAGATTTGTTTGATTATACCCGCTACGACCGGGACAAGGTCAAGATAAAAAAGGAGATTCTGGATTTGAACTTATTTATGCCGCAGATTGTAGATGAGTTTTATCCGAGTCTGATGGAATACCGGTTGGAATGTCGCACCGAATTTTATGAGGGAGCGCTGAATGTGGAGGCAAACGGAGAACTTTTGGCCAGAGCTATCGGAAATTTGATGTCCAATGCCATAAAATATGGCGCAGAGGGAAAGGTTATTGAGGTAAAAACCGGACGGCTGGAGAACAAAGTGTTTGTGGCCGTCATTAACTATGGAAAGCTGATTCCCTCTGAAAAGCTTCACAAAATTTTTGACAAGTTTTATCGGGTGGAATCCTCCCGATCTTTAAAAACCGGGGGCACGGGACTTGGGTTGGCCATTGCCAAAAACATTGTAAGTCTTCACGATGGGAATATCTGGGCGACCAGTGACGAATATGGCACCCGGTTCCAGATTGAGCTTCCGGTTGTGGCTCCCCATGGCGGCGGAAATGCAATGAGGACAAATTATGCTCAATGATTTATTTAGAACCTACAAAAAAATAATTATCCTCGTTTTAATCTTACTCAGCGGGGTGGTGTTCTGGTTTTACGGATGTCATCGTCAAAAAGGCGGAGGGGAGGCCGCGCAGACATGGGAGGAAACCAGGCTGTCAGAATCCGGTGGGAAAGGATATCATTTCCAGACATCATCCCTGGAAGGAAATGTGATATTTGGCACGAGAGGCTACATGGCAAAGCATAAAATTGTGCCGGTTCTTATGGAAATTTCCTGCCGGGAGGACTCTTTTACGGGAACGCTGCGAATCACCCTGCCGGGCATAGATGGAAAGGGCGTCTCGCATCAATCAGCGGTCAGCTGTAAAAAAGGCTCCAAAAGCAAGGTTGTCATGGAGGTGCCGGGACTGGGAGATGTGTCCTGGTTTTCTTTTGAATTGCTGGATTCCTTTGGGGCCGTGCGATTTTCGGAAGAGGTGATTTGTAAAGAAAAGACGGCAAAGGAGCCGTCTCAGATACGAGATGTATATCTGGGTGTGCTTAGCAGCCAGTACGCCGCGTTGAAATATATCGACGAGCAGATTATGGAGATAGACAGCGAGGAGGTCTGCGTTCATCTGGTACGTTTTTTGGAAAAAGATTTCCCCGTGGATATCAGAGAGCTGGATTGTCTTTCAGCGATGATGATTGACGGTTTCGAGACGTCATCCCTTTCTAAGATGCAAAGGGAGTGTTTGTTTCAATGGGTGGAAGAAAAAGGCGGAACCCTTCTTCTTGGCACGGGAGAGAGGGCGGACATGGTGCTGTCCGGTTTGAAGCGCCTGCTGGGAATTCGGATAAAAAAAATGGCGGAACAACAGTACGATTTTTCCAGCGAACTGTCCTACGCCGGAAATGTGAGGCTTGACAGTGCAGGGTTGTCCTTGTCTCCAAAGTGGCAGGAACTTTCCTTATCGTCTCCGTGCAGCGCCTATGAGAGAGAACAGGGGGAGGGGAAAGTGCTGCTGCTCCCCTACAGTCTCGGAGACAGGACCTTTTTACAATGGACGGGCAGAGATCAGGTCGTGCAGCGTTTGATGCAGAAATGCATAGCGGAGGATCTTTCGCAGAACCGTCAGGGAGACACCAGCCTTTGGTATATAAAAAAGGCGTTGTACGCCTTCATGAATGCCAGACATCCAAACACTTTTTATTATGCATTATTCTTTATCTGTTATTTGTGTGCGCTTGGATTTTTTTCCTATTATCTTTTGAGAAAACTAAAAAAAAGAGAGTATATCTGGGAGGTCGTTCCTCTGCTTGCTCTCGTGTTCACAGCTTTGCTGTTATTTTATTCCGGGGGAAGAACCAAGACATCTCAACAAGAGTTTTCGGCGCTGCGGGTGTATGATGCATCAGAAAAAAAGGACGAATATTACTTTTTATATCAGAACAATGAGGGGGCGGCGGAAAGTGTAGATCTGATTTCGGAGATACAGAGAGTGGAGCCGCTGGACTACTCTTATGAGGTGGATGGGGTGGATCGCTCCTCCCTGCAAAACATCAGCCGGGACTATACGATTAATAATGCCAGAAATGGATTTGATATCGTGTTTGAGGAGACTGCGCCGGGAAATTCTTACATTCTCAAATGCTCTGCCGGGGCAAAAAAGGAAGAGGAGGCGAATTGTTTTTCCCTGAATGTGGAGGCGGAGGACACTTCTTTCGGAGGGACTGTGACCAACGTGTCCCGGTGGAATTTTAATAAAGTTGTTCTGATTCGGGGAAGGCAGTATTATGTGATGGATGAAGTGAAGCCGGGAGAGGAAAAAAACATTGACGCACAGAAGGTAAGCTTTTGGACCGGATACAAGGAGGAGACAGCGTTTTTAGGAAACAGAGAGGAAGCCTCTGCCATTGGAAATATGGTGGAATATTTGCAGCAGGAGTATATTTTAGAAAACCAACAGCAAAATACGATCATTGCGGTGGGAATTACCAATGAGAATAAGTTTCGCCTTTTTTCCGGAAAGGGAGAGCTGGGTAATCACCTGACTTTGTATATCAATCGGTATGAGCTGCCGGAAGTAGAAGGAGAGCGATGTGTGGTCAATATCAATGATTCCTGTCTGGATGAGGAGAGTCGGAACCAGGCGTTGGAGTATGATATCCTGGAGAAAAATGAGACAAAGGTCACCTATCGATTTGATGCAAATAAAGTCGTTTGGAAAATGTTTCGGAATCGGGATGGATTTGAGGGGACAATTTACGCTTATAACTATCTCACCGGAAAGATGGATGAGATTTTTAAAAACGAGGATGATGTGATGAACTGTGGACAGATGGAGCCTTATGTCTCAGACATGAACCGCATGATTTTCACCTTCTGTCTGTCTAAAGGTTCTGACTACGGGGGCGCTCCGGTGCTGTCCGTAGTGTTAAAAGAGTTTGAGTCATGAAGTGACCAGTCAGTAACCGGGCAAGACGATGACCGTGGACTTGTGCAGAGGGGGCAGGATAATGTTGGAATTTCAAAATACTTCGATTTATCGGCAGGAAAAGAGAATATTGGATGATTTTAGTCTGCGGGTGCCGGACGGCGCCATCATGGGACTGCTCGGATCGGACAACAGGGCGAAGTCTATGATTTTGGCGGCGGCCAGCGGCAGTCAGGCTCCAGATTATGGAAGAATCCTTTTGGATGATGTCCCGGTTTATCAGAACCGGAATAATTCTTATTTGAATTTCGGATATATGCCGAAGGAGTACGGATTTTATGATTTGCTTCGGGTGGACGAATATTTTGATTTGTTTTTGTCTTTGTACCGGGTAAACGGAAGATATCGCCAAAAAAGAATGGAGGAGGTGGCGGAGCTGTTTGGGCTTCGCCAGTACATGAGCTCCTTTATTATGGAGCTTCCCCAGGATGTCCTTCCCTTTCTCTGTCTGGCAAAAACTGTTTTGCATGACCCGAAATGGCTTCTTCTGGATGAACCTTTCGCAGGTCTGAATGCATCGGGAAGAAATGCCATGGTAAAGACCCTGCTTATTCTTCAGGAGTCGGGAAAATCCATGATAGTCAACACCCAGCTTTTCGTGGAGACGAGGGATTTTTTCACCCATGTTGCGATGATAGAAGAAGGGAAGATGGTGGCGGAAGGATTGACGGAGGAGATTTTTGAAAATGCCTTGAAAAGCAGTCCGGTAAGAATGTGCGTTCTGGCCGGAATGGAGCAGGCGCTCGGAGTGTTGAAGGAAAATGCGCTGGTGGACCGGGTGACGGTAGATGAAAAGGATGTTATTTTCCGCTTTAATGGAGGAGAGCGGGAAGAGGCGGAGCTGTTGGCAGATTTGGTGGCGGCGGGTTCCCTGATACAAAATTACATGAGAGACCGCATTGATATAGAGGAAATCTTTCGGAGGTAGCGCTATGATAAATCCGTTTTTAAAAGCCGGATGGCTGCGGGAAGGGAGAAATATACGTCTCCCCCTGACAATTATTTTTTATAATGCGATTATGGCCTTCGTCATGATTTTGTTCATGGTCTTTAATGAAGAATCCTTTCAGAAGGGCTACTATTATGATACTTCCACCTATCAATATCAATTTTTGATTATTTGTAGTTTCCAGATTCTTGCGGTTTTTCTCATGATGCCCTTTTCCGTGTCCAGGCTTTTTTTGACCGATAAAGAAAAAAATATGATAGAGCAATTCGAGATGATACCGGGAGTATCCATCCAGTATATCATGGCAAAGCTTTGTCTTGTGGTCGAAATCAACGGCCTTTTGTTTTTTTCCTCTCTGCCCGTGATGACGCTGTGCTGCATATATACCGGGATCAGTGGGATGAAGATACTGAGACTTGGAGCGATGATTTTACTTTACACCTTCTGGGGGGCGTCTATCTCCATATTTTTCTACACGGTATGTGAGAAGACGATATGGGCATTTGCAGGAACGGTGTGCGCCTACCTGGCCTTCTGTTTCGGAACGCTGGTGATGGCAGATATGATCAGAAACACTGCCCTCATGATGAGTCAGGCCGGAGAGATGACGGATGTTTCTTCTCACCTGTGTCTCGTTTTGCTGTTGTTGAATCCCCTGTCGTCTTACATGGGATACTATGGCAGCGTGACGGGGGATGTGGGGATTTTTTCTACCCTTTGCAGCCATCTGGGGATTGATACCACGAAAAAGATGTTCATTTTTTTATTTTATAAAACTTCCAGTCTGCTTTGTGTTCTTGTCGGCTGTCTATTTCTTGCGCTGTCAGTCTGGTACATGGAAAAAAGACGGACGAGCTGAAAAGGCGGCAAAGAAGGATCTTAGAGTATAATTATCATTGGCAAAAAAGAAAAAAATAAAGGGAAGAGATC
>JAUNJG010000098.1 GCA_030533385.1 Eubacteriales bacterium
ATCTCTTCCCTTTATTTTTTTCTTTTTTGCCAATGATAATTATACTCTAAGTTTCTCGACAAATCCGGCGCATTGACCACCGTCTGCGACGATGCGCCGGATTTCAACCTCATAAAAAAACCGCCATTTCCAGCAAATGAAAATGGCAGGCTTGCAATCACTCCTATGTAAAGCAGACATTCGCAATCTGCTTCGCTACTTGCTCATGAACGCAGACTGCTTTGCAACTTTCCGCAGGTGCTTTGCATCCTCCACTGAAATAAGCGCCCTCCTGCCCCCACTTCATGCTCTGCGCATTTGAAGCGGGGGACTGCTTATTCTGCGTTCAAATATTTTTGGCTCACTCTGATGGCGCCTTGTCATGGTGCGCATTTGCATTTTTGCCCAAATCAAAGGAAGCCCGGGAAAAGGTAATCTCGCAGATATCCCCTTCCTCCTCGTCGTCTACAAAAACTACCACGCCTCTCGTCACCCTGTAGACTCCATCATCTCCCAGCTGGCGTCCCGTGTGACGTACCATCCGCTCTCCCCGCTCATACGCTTGCAAAAGACTTTTTCTTGAGAAGGCCTGTCGGAAACTCTCCCTGTCATTGGGATGAAAACTGTCTGCTCCGTCTTCGATAAGCTGGTCGAAACACCCTTCTTCTTTGTGCTTTTGCATAGTGTAAGACATATATTCCATCATATAATAAGTATTTTTCGTTAAATTCACAGAAATTACCATAGGAAAATAGGCGGAAACCGCCTGTAACAGCTTCTTAAATTCAGAGGAATCAAAGGCGTCCATTTTGGCCAGTGTGGCGGAAGATCGAGGATGATATTTGAACTCCCGATGCTCCAGCTTTGGCTCATACAGATGGAAGGCATTTTTCCCCATGGCCTTCGTATAATACAGGGCCAAATCCGCCCGATAATAAAGGGTTTGGAAATCGGAATCTCCCTCCGTGCCGATGGCCCCGCCCACGCTGACGTGAACCGGCCAGTCTGCCTGCGGCCCAATGCTATGCTCATTGACTTTATTTAAAAAATCCGAAACCCGGATGGAAACCTCCTCCTCGGAAATATCCCGCAGCAAGGCGGCAAACTCATCTCCGCCGATGCGGCCAAGAATACTCTCCCGACCGAACTGCATCCGCATACAATCCGCAATGATCTGAAGCGCCCGATCCCCTTCCGGATGGCCCAGACAACTGTTAATGTCACTCAAATCATCCAAATCTATGATGAGGAAACAGCTACGTTCTCCCGTCTTTTGTTCCAAAATCCCACGAATCACATTTTCCAGCGTCGCATGATTATAAAGATCTGTCATGCTGTCTCGCTCCGCTCGCCTCGTCAGCTGTTCCCGCTCCCGGAAATCCACATCCACGTTGCTGAGGATGATGGAAGCTTTCACCGACTCTCCGGACGGATCCCGTATCATCTGAAGCTCTGCTCTGTGCCATCGGGGCGTTCCCTCCTCGACGACGCGATACTCCAGACAACTCTCCTTGCTTCCCGCAAGAAACTGTCCAAGCAACCGTTCTCTGTCAAAAAAATTCCGAAAACGAATCCGGTCTTCCTCAAAGATCCCTTCCAGTTCTCTTTTTTTCATGACTTCGCTATAACACTGCCCTCCCATATTTTCTTCCAGAGGGCTGAATCGATTTTCCACTTCTATGAAATCCGAACTGAGATTGACCCACATGTAGGCGGCGTGTTCATCCATGATGGCATTCAGCCTGGTATTCCAGTTCTGATATGCCAGCTCCCGCTCCCTTTGCTCCGTATTGTCGAAGAAGGAAACGACGGCTCGGTAAGGCTTCCCCTCCGCATCATCTATCAGGATATAATCAATGTGAATCCATCGCAGTCCGTCTCTCTCCAGAGCAAGCTGAAGATCATAACCTCTGCCGGGAATACGACTTCGGATATCGTTCAAGATAGATTTTGCTATGGGAACGCTGTTCCGTTCTATCAGACTGCTGCCACAAACCACCTTGATATAATTGTCTATCGTATATTCATCCACCCGATCAAGATTTCGATCCACATTGACAACGGCTCGGTCCTTCTCGATGTCATAGCGCATGATTCCCGTGATGCTTTTGCGAACAACCGCCCCGTATTCTTTATTTCGCAGATAAAGTTCCTCCTCCAAACGCTTGCGCTTTGAAATATCAACACAGGTAATCTGTATATACTCCTTTTCTTTCCAATACAGAGGAGAGGCCTGAAGCAAAGCCCACACGCCATCTCCCACGCGCACCTCTTTTGGCGTAAAGTCTCTATCCCGATAAAGCCGCATGGCCGAGCAACTGTCACAGGGCGCATCCATCCCGCGCATCACCTTATAGCATTTTTCTCCTACCGGATTCCATCCCAGGTGTTTTTGCATTGCCCGATTGCAGTAGAGAACCTGGAAATTCTCCGGATCAATAATATATATGGGAAAAAACATATAATCCAACGACAGATAAAAATCTTCTGGAAAATATTTATCATGGGAAGCTTCCCTGCCTGCACTTCCTCCCGACACTTTTTTAGTATTTCCTTTCATCGCTTCTTCTTTTGCTTCTTTATACACAAAGCTCACCTCCAAACGGCTGTGTATAATCATTACGACCATCCTGTCGTTCCGGCCCCATCCATCACCAAAAGCTTCCTGTATTCCGCTTCCGGCACCGGTTTTGAGTAATAAAATCCTTGCGCCATCTCGCAGCCAAACTCCAACAGGCGTTCCGCCTGATACTTCTCTTCCACTCCTTCTGCCAAAATTTCCATTCCCCATTTATTTGCCAGGGTGATGGTAGATTCAATGACATCCTCAATATGTTGATTTCCAATGCCGTCAATAAAAGATTTATCCAGCTTGATGGTATCAAACTGATTGGTGGCCAGAGCGTTCGGGCCGGACACGCCAACCCCATAATCATCCATATCCACCTTGCATCCCAAATTATGTAGAACATCCACAATCACTTTAAGAGGTATGTTATCTTCGTACAACGCACTTTCTGTAATTTCAAAGGAAAGCATGGCAGGATTCACTCCCGAATCTTTTATAATTTTTTCGATTTTTGTCAAAATTCCCTGTTGGCGCAAGTGAACCCTGGACAGATTGACGGACACTCTTTTGACATTTATCCCTTCTTGTTCCATCTCCTTCATCTGCCTGCACACCTCCGCCAGCATGACCTCATCAAGGAGAGTAATCTGACGGCTGTCCTCAAAGCATGGGACAAATTCCCCCGGTGAAATGATAGTGCCGTCTTTTTTTATCCATCTTGCCAGCGCCTCCGCTCCGATGATTTTTCCCGTTTTCATATCATATTTTGGCTGATAATAAACATGGAACTCTTTTTCTCGCAAAGCTCTCGAAAAACCAGACTCCATCTCCATGTAACGCATTCTCTTGAGACGAATTTCTTCATCATAAAAGGTGTGATGCAGCAAATGATTGCCTTTGATGGCGTCTCTGGCGATGATAGCATCGCTGACCAGCTGACGCACCGGCACCTCTAAATCTACCTTTCTCACGCCGGCCGAAGTATCAAAGGGCTGAATCACGCCGTCAGCTATGTCCTTGGCATACCGTCGCAGCGTTTTTTGAATATTCTCGTCAATTTGTTCCGGTGTGTCGCTTTCATCCAGGGTGATAAAATAATCCGACCCGTGCCGGAACAGATACACCTGAGGCAGTTCCTCCCGAAAAACCCGGACAATGTACTGAAGCAGCTTATCTCCGTTTTCATTGCCGTAAATATAATTAAACTCCTTAAATTTATCAATATCGAACACGACCAGATACATACCGCAAAGTCGTTCCGGAGGCAGTTTTCTAAAATAGACGTTCAGGGCATTCGCATTGCCAATCCCCAGCAGCTCATCATAAAAGACCGAGCGGCGAAGCTCCTTCCTGGAGCGATAAATGGAATAGGCGATGGACACGACAGAAATCACTGTCACCAACCACAGAAGACTCAGACTCAGAAAGGCGTTCTGCGTAATCACATAAGCCTCCGCAAATACGTCAGACTCCCTGGCGCAGGTCATCAAATACCATTGGTTGATCCCAAGCTCCTCAAAATGGGCATAATAGGATTCGTTTTGATAATTAAAATGCACATCTTTCTTCGCATTCGGTATCACGGCAGAAGTGTCATTGAGATACTTCATCAGCGCATTGTATTCCTCATTTTCATAGTCCCGGGGATAGATGACCACCTTGCCCTGGGTATCTATAATAAAATTGAATCCCTTTCCCGCCATGGAGGAAAGATTCATCCGCTCTGTCAGATTTCTGGAAAGATAGGTGGCCAGCAATACATATTTTAATTCGCCGTCATAGTAAACCGGATAAGTGAAGGCGTTCGTCTGGTAATCTCCTCCGGCGTAAGGGCGGTAGGACGCTGAAAGATGAAACTGCCCATCCCAGGCTACCGTGCCAAACTCTGTGCCCGACACATCCGCCACCTTGCCGTTCGTCAGATGAAGGAACTTTTCCTGGGTAATCACGCCTATGCTGTAAAAATCATTGGCAGTCCGGTATCCTTCCAACATATTCAGAATCTCATCCACACCTTCCAGTTTTTCATCTTCCATGCGAGAGGACACCATCTCCATCATGATACGCCGGTTCGCAATCGGCCTGCTGACCGAGTCTTTGTTCAGCTGACTGATATTGGTAATGCTGCGAATCGCCTGCTCCCGGACAGCTGTTCTCGTAATGAAATACAGGCGATAACAAAAATATACAGACACGACAAGGAGGGATGTCAATCCTACGGTCATCCAAAATTTCATCGCCTTGCTCAAGCCCAGTTCATTTTTTAACATTTTATCCATTTCGTACACCTCTCACGTTGAATACTTCATTTATGTAGATAGAACATCGTCCTCAAATTCCGTATCATCACGTACTTTTTTATATCATATCACAAAATGCGTCATAACATGATATGAATTTTTGATTTATATCTACATTACATAAAAAAATATTGCCTTTGTACTATTTTTTTCCACTCTTGAAATTCCGACGGCAGAGGCGGAGAAGAAATAGAAATAACCGCCTCAGTTCTAAAGAATTCGGCGGTTATCACTTTGTTACATTATCAAACTTTCCTTATTTAATTTCTATTTCTCAAATAAAATCATTACTCACCCAGTCTATATCATCGCTATGATAGGCATCTACCAAATCACAGATTTTTTGAGAGCCTTTTTAGTAATCCTCCCAGTAATCATAAGCATCATCCCAGTCATCAAAATCCTCTCCCCAGGCATCATCGGCGTAATCATCGGGATTGTCATAATCGTCCGGGTCGTTATTCAAAGAATTCCTGCCACTGCCTGAACGCGGTGTGTAAGACGGATAGTTGTCCGGCGGAGAATACGGTATAATTGTAACTCTTTTTGTTTCTTCGGTACTATGTGTCGCCTCTGTGGTTTCCTCTCTAATTCTTGTACTCTCTGCAATTTCCCTGCTTTTCTCCTCCGGCGTCCTTCTATCAATATATTCTTCATGGAACATATATGCTCTTTGAATCTTTCTCTGCTCATCCGGCCGATTATGGAACTCGCACCAACGAGATTGGTAGACTCGCTCATCATCACATCCCTTCACAGCGCAGCCACCCGCATATTTATTTAACAGCAGTGCCGCCGCCAGGGACACAACAGCCAAAACAAAAATAAGAAGTCTTCTTGTAGTTTCCTTTTTCATGGTGATATCCAACTCCTCCTGTTTATTAATCAACTGTGAACTATCCAGGCCGATGTGTTATGTCACTGTTTTATTGCTCCCACTCCTTCCCCTTGTTCGGCTTATAATCATTTCTGTCAAACAATTCTTTGATGGAAAGATTTTTATACCGCGGCAGGTTGTAAGCGAACGGTACATTCAATGCTT
>JAUNJG010000099.1 GCA_030533385.1 Eubacteriales bacterium
GATCTCTTCCCTTTATTTTTTTCTTTTTTGCCAATGATAATTATACTCTAAGATTCCAATCCCGCCTTAAAACTGCGGATATACTCTTTGGCAGTCTCCGGGTCATAGCCGGACTGCTCCATCAACTCAATAAAATGAGTGCCGACAATACAGCCGTCTATAGTATCTTTTAACTGCTCTACATCCTCAGGAGTGCGGATTCCAAATCCCATCATCACCGGGATTTTAGATACAGATTTTACATATTCCAGATAGCTTCTCACATTTTTATGGAACTGAGCAGCCTGCCCGGTTACACCCATGGAGGAAACACAATACACAAAACCTCTGGCTCCCTCAAGAATTTTCGGGATTCTGTCTGCCGATACCGGAGCCACCAGCTGAATAAGAATCGGCGCATTTTCTGTTTTCTCCAGCGCTTTGGCCAACTCATCCTGTTCTTCCTTTGGAACATCCGGAACGATAAGGCCATCAATTCCCACCTGGGCACATTTTTTTGCAAAGGCTTCCAGTCCGTAATGAACGATAGTATTGTAATACATCATAAACAACATAGGAACCTGACAGTCTTCTCTCACTTCTTCCACCGCATCAAAGATTTTTTTGAGATTCGTCCCTTTACAAATGGAGCGGTAGGAGGCATCCTGAATCACCGGGCCATCCGCCGTCGGATCAGAAAACGGAACACCCAGCTCGATAACATCCACTCCTGCTTCTGCCTGTGCCCGAATAATTTCTTTGGTGCCTTCCATGTCCGGCAGTCCTGCCGTCATATATGTAATAAATGCTTTTTTGTTTTCTTTTTGAAGCTGCGCCAGCCTCTCTTCAATACGATTCATTGATGATCCTCCCTGCCTGTGTTAAAAACATGACTGTTATATCTTTATTTCTCCTGCCCGTCGTCGGGAATACCCGACTTTCGTCTCCCTTTTCCACATTTCCTTCCCCGACGGCTCTGCTTCAATGTCGGCCATTTCCACACACCGCCTCCGCCGTCTCAGGCTTTCCTGTGAAAATAATCTGCTATCGTATGCACATCCTTATCCCCTCTTCCGGAGAGGTTTACGACAAGTATCTGCTCCGGCGTCATGGTTTCTGCTTTTTTGAAGGCATAAGCCAGCGCATGGGCACTTTCTATCGCTGGAATAATTCCTTCTTCCAGGCAAAGAACTTTCAGCGCCTCCATAGCCTCGTCATCTGTAATAGAAACGTAGGTTGCCCTGCCGCTGTCGTGAAGATAAGCATGTTCCGGTCCCACACCCGGATAATCCAGTCCGGCGGAGATGGAATGAGCAATCTGTACGTTTCCATCTTCATTTTGCAACAGGTAAGAGCGCATTCCATGCAGCACCCCCGCCTGGCCTTCCGCAAAGGCACTGGCATGTTTTCCTGTTGAAATCCCGCAGCCGGCAGCTTCCACACCAATCAGTTCCACGTCCTTATCCTCAATAAATTCCGCAAACATTCCGATACAATTGGAACCGCCTCCCACGCAGGCCATCACGCAATCAGGCAGGCGTCCTTCCTTTTCAAGAATCTGTTTTTTAGTTTCCACACTGATAACTTTTTGAAATTCTTTCACCATTTCGGGATACGGATGAGGACCCACGGCAGACCCAATAATATAGAAGGTATCCTCGGCATTTTTCGCCCAGGTACGAATGGCCTCATTGGTAGCATCCTTCAAGGTACGGCTTCCTGTCTTAACACATTCCACCTTCGTTCCCAGCATCTCCATGCGGAACACGTTCAAAGCCTGCCTTTCCATGTCCTCCTCGCCCATATATACCACACATTCCATATCAAACAGGGCAGCTCCCGTAGCGGTGGCTACTCCATGCTGTCCAGCTCCCGTCTCCGCAATCACCTTCTTCTTTCCCATCCTTTTTGCCAGCAATACCTGGCCGATGACATTGTTGATTTTATGAGCACCGGTATGATTCAAATCTTCCCTCTTTAAATAAATTTTTGTTCCATAACGGCGAGAAAGCTTTTCTGCAAAATAGAGAGGCGTCTCTCTTCCCACATACTCTTTCAGATAATACTGGTATTCCTCCTGGAACTTCGGGTCGGCGATGGCCTCCCGGTACGCCGTCTCCAGTTCTTTTAACGTGTTCATCAAAGACTCTGCCACATATTGTCCGCCGTATTCTCCATATTTTTTATTACTCATAACGCACCATCCTTATTATTTTTTTTATTTTTTCCGGGTCTTTTCCCGGCGTGTCTTCTCTCTCCACCGCTGAGCTTACATCAATGCCGTCAGGCTGTACCCGCTCCATAGCTTCCTTCACATTAGTTTCGTTGATTCCTCCTGCCAGAAAAAACAGCTTGTCATCCCGCTCCAAACTATCCAGCAAAGCCCAGTCAAAAGTTTTGCCACTTCCCGGCTCGCTGGCATCGAAAATATATCCGGCAATTTTTTCCTTTTGTTTTATCTCCTCAAAAGTATCTATGTCCTTCACATTAAAAGCCCGAAATACAGGAATTTCTAGAAAATCATAGACATCTTCCCGCAGACTGCCGTGAATTTGGATATAATCAAACCCCGCCTTCATAATCTGCCGCACCTGCTCCACGTCGGGAGAAACTACTACTGCCACACTTTTTATACCTGAGCAAAGATGATCCTTTAATTTCCTCGCCACATCCAGCGGAAGATATCGTTTGCTTTTTGGAAAAAAAAGAATGAATCCCACCAGATCAGGCTGATATCGATTTACATTTTCTATATCTTGTTCTGTGGTCAGTCCACAGATTTTGATGAGTGTTTTTCTGCGTCTCATTCCTTCTCCCCTCATCCTTACTTATTATAATTATAAATATCCTTCCACTCCTTCGCCAGATGCTCCGGATGCTCTGATAACATAAATGCACCGCCAATGAGAAGGGCATCCACTTTACATTCTTTCAGAAACCGGATATGCTCCTTTTGCGTGACTCCGCTTTCTGACACGAACACGATATCTTCCGGCACCATAGGACGAAGTCTTTTTGTATTGTCTAAAGAAATGGTAAAATCCTTCAGATTCCGGTTGTTCACGCCGATGATTTTCGGATGAATGGACAACGCCCGGCGCATCTCTTCTTCGTCATGCACTTCCACCAGAGCGTCCATGCCGAGAGAGGAAGCCAGAGCATAAAACTCTTTTAACTTCTCATCACTCAAAATGGCGGCAATCAACAAAATGCAGTCTGCACCGATGACCTTCGCCTCATAAATCTGATAGGCATCAATGATAAAGTCCTTCCGAATCATCGGCAATCCGCTGATATTGCGAATTTCCATGAAATAATCCACATTTCCAAGAAAATGATCTTCCTCCGTCAGACAGGAGATGGCATCCGCCGATCGGTTATACTCCTCAATCCGATCTGTCAACTCCATGGTCATGGCAATCTTTCCCATACTTGGCGATGCCTTTTTAAACTCTCCGATAATGGACAGGCCATCTTTTGCCAAAGCATCATAAAAAGAAATACTTTTTCTGGTGGAGGCCAGCGCCCTCTCCTTCATCTCTTTTTCAGAAATTCTTTGTTTATGTTCCGCCAGACGAACCTTCTTATCTGCCACAATGTTATCTAATATCATATTTGTCAGCCTTTCTTTTTTCTCCCTTGTCTATTTATCATATTCCAAAAAATTCTCTATTATTTTTTTGCCATGGTCAGTGTAGATAGATTCCGGATGAAACTGGATGCCGATGAGCGGATATTCTCTATGCTCCATAGCCATGATTTCTCCGTCTTCCGTCTTCGCCAAAATCTCAAACTCTGATGGCAGCGTACTCTCATCCACCGCCAGAGAGTGATATCTTGCCACCTTCATCGGACTTGGCACGCCGGCAAAGATTCCCTTCCCCTCATGAACGATGGAAGACTGCTTGCCATGCATCAACTCCTTCGCATGGACAATGTTTGCTCCAAAGGCGGCGCCGATGCTCTGATGTCCAAGGCAAATGCCAAGAATAGGCAGCTTGTCATAAAAATGTTTCACCACGTCCATGCATATTCCCGCTTCCGCAGGGCTTTTTGGTCCTGGGGACAGCACGATTCTATCCGGATTTTTTCGATGGACTTCTTCTATTGTAATCTTGTCATTTCGCACCACCTCGATATCCTGTCGAAAAATCCCCATATACTGGTACAAATTATAAGTGAATGAATCATAATTATCAATGAGAAGTATCATAAGTTTTCCTCCCGCACTAAAACTTTGGCAAGGGCTCTCACCTTGTTGCAGCATTCTTTATATTCGCCCACCGGATTGCTGTCTGCCACGATGCCGGCTCCTGCCTGCAAATAGACCCGATTCCCCTTTTTTATCATGGTTCGTATCGTAATGCAAAAATCCATATTCCCACCAAAATCAATATATCCCACGGCTCCGCCATACAGACCCCGACGAACTTCTTCCAGCTCGTCGATGATTTCCATCGCTCTCACCTTCGGCGCACCGCTCAAAGTACCTGCCGGTAAAAAGGAACCAAGCAAATCCATAGGATTCAAATCTGCTCGCTTTCTTCCTTCCACAAAAGAAACAAGGTGCATCACATGAGAATATTTCTGGATGTGCATGAAGTCTTTTACTTTCACACTGCCAAACTCCGCCGTCCTTCCCATGTCATTTCTTGCCAGATCCACCAACATGACATGTTCTGCCTTTTCTTTCGGATCGTCATAGAGACTTTTTTCCATCCGGATATCTTCTTCCTCGTTCTTTCCCCTTGGCCTGGTTCCCGCAATGGGGCAGGTGGTGATAAGTCCGTCCCGATGTTTCGCTATCATCTCCGGAGAACTTCCAATGATTTCAAAGTCTCCAAAGTTAAAGTAATACATATATGGAGAAGGATTGATGCCTCTCAGTTCCTCATACAAGTCAAAACCATTCTGCCTGGTCTCCACCGTCCACCGCTGGGAAAGCACGGTCTGGAATACATGGCCATCCACAATGTATTTTTTTATTTTTTCTACCTTCTCACAATATTGTTCCAGCGTATCGGACTGCTTGACAACTACGCCATCCGGCTGAAAGCGTTTTGGTCTCGACATCTGTTTTTTTTCGAGCGCTTCTTTAATCATCTTCTCCATGAGAAGCTGTGCCCGCTGCTGTCCTTCTTCATTTTCCTCTTCCAACACCACAGCAGTCATAGTTTCCGCCACATGATCGATGGACAAAAACTCTGTCACCAGCATAAGTTGAATGGTATCTATTCCAATTTCATCAGGGTTATCATCAGGAAGTTCTTCCCAATACCGAACAAAATCATAACCAAAAGCTCCCACCAGTCCTCCTGAAAAAGGAAGCTGCACTCCTCCCGGCACAATTTCAAACTCTCGGTAATACTCTTCCAGCCTCTTCACCGGATCTCCTTCCATTACCTCTATATCTCCATCCCTGCCACGGATGAGAAGTCGGTCTTTTTCGGTCTGAATAATTTCTTCCGGTTCCCTTCCCATAAATACATATCTATCATAATTTTTATCATAACTCTCCAACAAAAAGCCTTTGCCATCTCCTACATAATTCCGGTAAATCTCCGGCGCCGTCTCTTCAATGATACTTACAGTCTTGCTGTAAGCTCGTCTGATTCGTTTCATTCAGAAACCCCTTTCTTTTTCACAAAAAAATGTAACTGCCTGCCAGGTTTATACCAATCTTCCCGGTAATTCTCCCTTCATGATCACAGCCTTGTTTCCCGATTCCCGCGCTCGAACATTTCGCACTGATGCGCTCCACGTTCTCATGTCCGACAAATATTATTTCATGTAACCATGATGCCGCTTGCCGGGCCTGTGCTACAATCACAACCACCGGCTTAGCCGGTGGTTTGTCTACGCCCTATAAGGGCTTTC
>JAUNJG010000100.1 GCA_030533385.1 Eubacteriales bacterium
ACAAAAAAAACAGGATTTGCTGTCGCAAAACCCTGTTTTTTTGTTTAATATCCATTATGTTTTTTTCTCTGTATTTTTTTTGTAAATATACTCTACAATTCTGGCATCTATGATGAGAGTGTCGATACAGCCCGACCTCAAAGCTCCTTCCACCGCATCTTTTTTTTCCATGCCAGCCACAATGGCAACCACATTGGGAATCTTTCTTAAAATATTTAAGTCTGCCCCTATCACCCGGTCTGAAATACAGCTGTTTTCTCCCGACCCGTTCGGCGACACAGCATTGAAACAGATGTCCGCACAAAACCCCTGTCCTCGGAGGGCATGAATATCCTCGATAGACAACAGTCCTCTCTTGCATATGGTGGCGCCCTCGGTCAGCTCCCCAATCCCTACTATGGCGATGTCACAGGAACGAATATAATCAAAGATTCTCTGAATATATTTTTCGTTGAGAAGGGCCGTCTTTGTCTCCGGATTATCCACGATGACGGGAGCGTACAGCATATAGCTTGGACAGTCCAGCTTGTCCGCCAGAAGACGGGCAATTTCATCTGTTCTCATTGCAGCCTCGCTCGTATCCTGGGCGCCTATCATCTGCACTACCTTACATTCCGGCCTTCGCTTTGTCCTCATCTGCCCAATAGCCGAGGTGAGTGCGATTCCCCAGGACACACCGATGATAGACTTTTTTTGTATGATTCTCTCCAGATGTCTGGCTGCCGCCTCAGTGACTCCTTTAAAAATCCGCTCCTCGTCCTCTTCTTCATAAGCGTTCACCACAATGGCCTGCTTTAATTGATAGGTTTCCTCTAAATAATTCTCTAAAAAAGCATCGTGGTCTTCGTACCCGTTAATTACGATGGATACTACTCCAAGCTCAATCAGCGAATTAATAATCTGGTTTACTTTCTGCCTTGTCAAGGAAAGTCTCTTCGCAATCTCATCCTGCGTCAACCCCAGTTTGTAGTACCAGTACGCAATTTTTTTATATAATTTATGATTCTCCATTCCCCTATCTCAACCTCTGAACTATCTACATTATTATCCGCACACAGATAATTGTTATAATTATAACATTATGAAATCATTTTTTCCAGTCCACAGGCAAAAAAATCGCAACAGGTATTTTCATCATACTTTAGAAGGAATGTCTCTTCAACATCTCCCGATATTTTTTCTCAGGCACAGGAGGAGAAAAATAGTACCCCTGAGCCAGCACACATCCCCATCTGACGAGGCTGTCCACCTGGTACTTTTCTTCCACGCCCTCCGCCAGGATATCCATTCCCAGATCTCTTGAGAGGGTGATGGTAGAACGAATCACGGCTTCCATCCTCTCATCTCCAATGCCGTCTATAAAGGTCTTATCCAGTTTGATTAAATCAAACCGGTTGGAGACCAGCGCATTGGGGCTGGAAACCCCCATTCCATAATCATCCATGTCCACCCCACACCCCAGATCATGCATAAAATCCACAATGCGTTTCAGAGGAATGCTGTCTTCATACAAGGCACTCTCCGTAATTTCAAAGGACAATTTCGTCGGGTCAATTCCCGAATTTCTGACAATCCGCTCAATCTTTGACAAAATTCCCTGGTGTCTCAAATGTACTCTGGAAAGGTTGACTGATACGTTTTTTATCTCCAATCCTTCCTCTTCCATCTCCTTCATCTGGCGGCAGACTGATTCAAGCATGGCTTCATCCAGCAAAACAATCTGGCGGCTCGCCTCAAAACACGGGATAAATGCTCCCGGAGAGACGATGGTTCCGTCCTGCTTGACCCACCTTACCAGAGCTTCCGCACCGAGAATCTCCCCCGTTTCCATGTGGTATTTTGGCTGGTAATAGACCTGGAATTCATTTTCCCGCAAGGCCCTGGCAAAGTCGGACTCCATCTCCATATAATTCATTCTCCTGTCTCGGATACTCTCATCATAAAAGGCATACTGCTGAAGCTGGATTCCCTTCACCGTCCCTTTTGCAATCAGCGCATCGCTCATCACTCTCCGAAGAGGATCTCCTCTGTGCAGCTTCCTGATTCCAGCTGAGACATCGAAAGGCTGAATCCGTCCTTTTTCTATATCGCTTGAAAATCGTCTGAGAACACCATCCAGCTTTTGTGTCAAATCCTCTTTTGACTCACAGTGAACCAACGCCACAAAATGATCCGCCAGATAGCGGAACAGATAGTCGTTGGGCATTTCTTCCTTAAACACTTCTGCAATATATCTTAGCAGATTATCCCCTTCATCTTCTCCGTAAATGTAGTTAAACTCTTTAAATTTATCAACGTCAAAAATGAGAAAAGCCATCTTGTCCCGCTTCTTTTTGGACAGTTCCCGAAAAAACACATTCAAATATTCGCCGTTTCCGATATGTAGCAGATGGTCATAAAAAACTTCGTTCCGCAGTTCTTCCTTTGATTTATAAATGGAAAGCATAGTGGAAGAAAGAGCCAGAAGAATCATCATCCAAAGCATACCCATACCAATAAAAACCACGCACAAAATCTTATTGGCGTCGGCAAACACATCTTTCTCCCTGGCACAAGTCATCAGATACCAGTCATTGATCTCCATTTTTTCAATGTGGGCATAATATTTTTCGCCCTCATAGCTAAAATGTGCTTCTTTTCCTTCCTTCGGAAGAATTTCAGAGGAAGCATTTAAGTATTTCATCAATTTGATATATGCTTCATTTTCATAGCTTGGAGAGGAAATGACAACATTTCCATTAGAATCCAACAGGAAATTATAACCTTTCCCGTTCATAGATTTGATATTCATTCGTTTGGTCAGATTTACAGAGCCATAGGCGGCTGTGATGACATACTGTATCTTGCCATCAAACTGTACCGGATAGGAAAACATGTTGATCATATACTCTTTTTCAGGCGATGACGCATAACTTTCTGACACACAAAAATCATCGCTCCATGCATCTTCAAACTGCTTTTTTCCCTTTACGTCTATGACGTCTCCGGTCGTCAAATGAAGCATAAAATCCTCGGTCAAAATACCCATGTTATAAAACTCATAAGTCTGTGCATAGGTGGCCATCTCATTTAAAATGGCTTCTTTATTGTCCATCTTCCGCCTGGCTATGTTAATAGAAAAGCTTTCCAGCAAGGTTTTTCTGTTGGCGATGGCCCGGGAAACAGAATCCTCATTTAATTCACTGATGTTGACAATGTTTTTCACTGACTGATTTTTGACCAGTTCTGTTATGACTTTATACAGTCCAAAATAAATAAACAAGGATAAAGAAAAAAATATCAACATCCCCATGGCCAGGGCCGTCTTATCTTTTTTGCTCAACCCAAATTCGTTCTTTATTATTTTGTTCATACATTTCCCGCTCCTTATACATCTCCCTTTTGCAAAAAAGAACCCTATTACAAAACCACAAAGTTGCCGGCGACGCCCCCTTGCTTCTCTCCGGCAAATCATCCTGCGTTATGTTTTTTAGTTATATATTACTACCCCCCCCACTAATTGTCAACAGTTCTTGTAAGACGCACCACGGAACAGACAGCGCCCATCCACTCCGTCCATTTGACACTCAAAATGTTGACTTTCAAAGAAATTTTCGGGATTTTCGCCGTCCACATAACATATTCCGCTGGAGTGAGGACAAAAATTTTTGACCTGAAGTGCTGAAAACGAGACAAAAATACCCCCGAAAACGCCAATCACGGCATTCCCAGGGGTTCCGAATTTCTATTTTAGATGGTGTTTAAAAATGTCCTGACACTCTTTTGGCAGAAAATCTTCTCCGACAAAATCAAACCGCAATTACATTCCCATCTGCGCTGCAACTTCTGCTGCAAAATCGTCCTGTTTCTTCTCGATTCCTTCGCCTGTTTCCATACGAACAAATCCTTTCACCGTGATTTTTGCACCGTTTGCTTTTGCAACTTCTTCCACATATTTACCAACTGTCTGCTTTCCGTCTTCTGCTTTTACATAAACCTGATCCAAGAGACAGATTTCTTTTAATTCTTTGTTCAGACGACCCTTTACCATTCCGGAGATAATCTTGTCGTTGGCATCCGGCTTCTCATTTTTAGCGGCAGCCATCAGAATTTCTTCTTCTTTTGCAAGGTAATCCTGATCTACTTCTGCTCTGCTTGTATATTTTGGACTTAAAGCGGCAACCTGCATACATACATTTTTTGCCATCTCCTTAATCTCGTCATTGACCACATCGGAAGCAACGTCAACCAAAACGCCAATTTTACCGCCCATGTGTGTGTAGGATGCAACGAAACCAGCATCCTCTTTCACCTGCTGGAATCTGCGGATATTCATGTTCTCTCCAATCACGGCAATCTGTCCTGCCAGCGCTTCTTTTACAGACTTGGTATCATCAAACTTCCAAGGCTCTGCGAGGAAAGCATCAAGGTCAGCAGCCTCGGTATCCATCGCCTGCTCTGCCACCTGGTCAACGTAAGCCTGGAACACTTCGTTTTTGGCAACGAAGTCTGTCTCCGCATTGACTTCCACTGCAACAGCCTTGGATCCATCCTCAGATACGAGAACTTTCACAAGACCTTCCGCCGCAATTCTTCCCGCTTTTTTCTCAGCGGTAGCCAGGCCTTTTTCTCTTAAAAACTCAATTGCTTTATCAAAATCACCTTCGGTGGCTGTAAGAGCTTTCTTACAATCCATCATTCCGGCACCTGTCATTTCGCGTAACTCTTTTACCTGTTTTGCTGTAATAGCCATTTTCTTTCCTCCAAAAATCAAATCATAATTCCTTTGCTTCCAGGCAGGTTTTCCACGCCCAGTGGCAGAATCTCCAGGCAGACATCAGGATATCCCGGTACTCTTTCCTGTTTTTCATATAAAACTTCAGGAACATCCGCTCTTCCCATCTATTTTTGCCCGGCTGCCCATGCAGACACCACATTGGCCGTCATCCACACAGACAAAATGCCCCAGCCTGCCTGATGCAGGCTGAGGCAAACCATTTTACAATAGAATGAAACTTCCAGAATTAAGCTTCTTCTGCTTCCATTTCCTCTGCTAAGTCTTCTGCTTCTGCATCCTGTCCCTGATTTCCCTCGATAACTGCATCAGCCATCTTAGAAACAATCAACTTCACGGCACGAATTGCATCGTCATTTCCCGGAATTACATAGTCTAACTCTTCAGGGTCACAGTTTGTATCGCAGATACCAACCAAAGGAATACCAAGGGTATGTGCTTCCTGAATGCAGATTCTTTCTTTTCTAGGATCCACAACGAAGATCATGTCAGGAATCTCCTGCATCTCCTTGATACCGCCCAGGTTCTTCTCCAGCTTTTCCTGCTGTTTTTTGAGAGCGATGACTTCTTTTTTAGGAAGTACGTCAAAGGTTCCGTCCTCAGCCATAGCTTCAATTTTCTTTAACTGGGCAACACGGCTCTGGATTGTTTTGAAGTTTGTGAGCATACCACCTAACCATCTCTGGTTTACATAGTACATTCCACATCTCTCGGACTCGTTTCTGATAGAATCCTGTGCCTGTTTCTTCGTACCAACGAAAAGAATCTTTCCGCCTTCTGCCACACAGTCCCTGATTGCATTGTAAGCCTCGTCCACCTTGCCAACGGACTTCTGCAAATCGATGATGTAGATGCCGTTACGCTCTGTGTAGATGTACGGAGCCATCTTAGGGTTCCATCTTCTTGTCTGATGTCCGAAATGAACACCGGCTTCGAGTAACTGTTTCATTGAAATTACACTCATGTCATATC
>JAUNJG010000101.1 GCA_030533385.1 Eubacteriales bacterium
TAACGCTTACGGTAGCAACGCAAATGGGGGTAACAATAATAAAGACTATAATATAAAACCTGATATAAAACCTAAAATAATAAATCCTAATCCTAATCAATATCAAGAAGAGGATGCGAGGGGAGAAGAGTATCCCATGGAGTTTATTGAACATCATTACGATCTGGATGAAGAGTTTGTGTCTTTGTATCAGGAAAGGCAGATAAACACGATGAAGGATGTCCTTTATGATGCATTGAATACCCAAAAGCCTGTCATTCGTGTGATGGGTGAAGACAAACCGGCAGCTGTTGTGAAGTCCAGACTTTTGAAATTGGACAGGCTTGATATTGATTATGCCATAGAACAGTATAATAAGCAGGTGACAAAAGTAAGAAATCATAAGGCATATATGCTGACGGTTCTATATCAGGCAAAAGCGCAATGTGATTTGGATATTAGTAATCAGGTCATGTACGATTTTTATGGAGCCGGTCAACTGGAAGATGTAGGAGGTGATGACAATGGGGAAGAAGAGCGAATGTATTCGGGTCCCGATACTGCTTCGTATGGATAATCCAAAACATCAGTTAGTTTACAACATTTTGGAGAATGTAGACAACAAAAGTGCTTACATACGTGAGGCAGTGATTTATTATTATCGACATAATGGAATTTCGATGAAGTCAGATGACATTCTGGATGATATTCGAAATGTGATACAGGAATGCAAGGAGGAACTTTTAATCGAACTGGAAAAACGTTTGTAAAGTCATTGATTATGACAAATTAGAAAATATGTTTTAAGGAACTACAAAATACGATATAATCGAATTGCTAGGAATGACTAGCGTACAGCGAAAGGCGTGTGATTTTTATGAAAAGAATAATTGTGAAAATAAGTATTGTGTTACTTTTAATGCTGACAATGGCTGGTAGCAAGGAGACAGATGTTTCTGCCAAGATTAAGACAATGAAGATTACCATTGATCTTCGTGGTGGAAATACGGCAATTAGAGAACCGGAAATTGCCAGAAAAGCCAAAGCAGTAAAAGTGAAAAGCAGTAAGAAATCTGTAGTGACAGTAAAATTCAAAAAGAGAAAGAAAGAAATTTGCTTCAAGGCAAAGAAGAAAGGAAGTGCATTGATTACTGTTTCTTGCAAAATGAAAACTGGCAAGACGAAAAAAATGAGGTACAAGGTCAAAGTAATAAAAACGAAAGCACCCACTGATTTGGAACGAAGCAAAAAGGCATTCGCAATTCAGAACCAGTATCGGAAAGCCAAAGGCGTTAAGGAACTTCAATGGTCCGATGAGATTTATGAGTTCTGCCGATACCGCTTGAAAACCAGTGGATATGATAATCATGCCAATCTGGGAAGAGATATGAACTCTTACTTTGGGGCATTTGCCGGATGCAGAGATTTGTTTTTCTCAGAGAATCTGACAACGGGGTATTCAGCAGGAGATGCAATGGAATCCTGGAAAAAGAGTCAGGGGCATTATAGAAACCTACTGGCAGAACGACATGTGTGTGGGGCGATTGCCTGTTATAAAGATATGTGGATTGCAATCTTTTATGATAAAGATAAAACTGATTTCATAAACTGGAAATCCTATCAGATAAAAAGGATGACCATAAAACGATATGATAACGGCTCGGGGGCTTATATTGAGGGTTCCGGATTTGCCTATTATGAAGAATCAAATAAGAATGATACTTTGAAGGTAGACAAGATTCCATCGTCAGAAGGAAAAGTGGTTTATCTGGAAATTGGAAAAAGTTATGTGTTTTATGAGCGCATTGTACCAGGTGGATATGAGAAAGCAAAGACTGTTCAGATAACGGTTGAAGAAAATGGAATCAATGAAATTGTTTTGAGCAATTAAATTTTATATAGAAATAGGAAAAAGTCCTTTAGTGAGTAAAAAGCTAAAGGGCTTTTTTATGTATACGAAATCGGGTAGGAGCCATCCTACTCGATTTAAAAGCGTTTGGACAAAATGTCCAAACGTGGTGATGTTGTCAGAGAAAGGAGAACTGTATGAATGAACTCGAACGTGCTCCACCGAAGCGAAGAGGGGCGAAGTAATCTAACAAAAACAGAAAAGAGGTAAAGAAGAGTGAAAAAGAAAGCGAGAAGAATTATATCGGCAGTTTTAGCAGTGGTCATGTTATGCGGAATCATTCCGGCTAATGCTACGGTATCAAAAGCAGCAACAACAGCCAATGTCAGCTTGTCCTCGTTGGGACGAAAAGGAACCGTATCTTTTGGCTCCAAATCAAAATCAGGAACATGGTGGAAGATGCGTTTGGGTTCAAAAGAGGCGTTCTGCTTAAGCCTTGGACACACCTGCCATTCGGGAAATACTTATGCAGCAGAAAACAGTTATAAATGGGATCAGGATACGGGCGGTGAAAAGCATGGGTATTATGCGAAAATTATCCGTTGGTATGTGCTAAACGGGAAACGTACGCAAAAAAGTTTTGTGATGAGTCAGGCTTTGATATGGTCGGTTTCCGAGGGGCGTAATTCCGAAGCACAGTTAAAGGATGTGATTAAACAGGTAAGGGAGAAAACTGGCACATATAGTTCTAAGACGGTCAACGAATTATACAATTCCATCTTTGAACCAAGTGGAAACTGGGAAGCCTCGGCAACCATCTGGCAAAAGACCGGAAACAGTAAAGGGTATCAGAAGTTGATTACGGTTGATGCGGAAAAGCTACCACAAATATATACACCTACTACATTGACCGATACAACTTATTATCGTCAGAGAATTACGGTTAAGAAAAAAGACGAGGATGGAAATGGACTGGGAGGCATTCAGTTTACCTTAGATGCAGATAATCTGGATGATTTGTATTCTTTTTCCGTGTCAGATAGAGATGGTGTGGAAAGCAATAGTGCCGATGATGATAATGAAACATCCTTTAGTCTTACCGGATATACAAGAGATTCCGGAAGATTGGCATATCGCATGACATATCGTTTGCAGACGATGGATTACTATTATTATACGGATAGTGATTTGGCAGATATGGATAGTGATGCAAAAAAAGCTGCTAAGAAGTTTTTGACGGATGATTTGGAACTGGATGAAGGGATTGATTTTCCATCTGATTTGACTAAGGCATCTGCACAGAAAATGGCAGCACAAGAAATCAAGGATTTGATGGATAACATTTCTAACACCTATACTTTGACAGAAAACAACACCGGAGAGAATAAGCATCTGATTGTGGACCCGACATATGCAAAAGGCGTAAAAATTACGTTGGACAAAGATGACAGTTGGCAAAGAGATTCCAGTGGTGCATGGCCGGAGAGTGACGATGAGATTCCGTCTGATTATGAGAAGGCTTACATTACCGGGGTGACGAATCACTACAAAAAGGCTTCCATCAATGTGATTAAGGCAGATAAGTATAGTGCGGACAAAAAGGCACATGGAGATGCTTCTTTAGAAGGAGCACAGTTCCAGTTATATGCAGATAGTGCTTGTACAACAAAGGCTACTGTATACAACGCAAATGGAGCAAAAATGACTGCCGGAGTCTATACGATTCAAAATGGAAAAGTGACTACGGATTACCTTCGCAGTGGTGTGACCTACTATCTGAAGGAGATTAAGGCACCTGTTGGTTACAATTTGTCTACGGAAGTGATACCGATTATGGCAGATGCTTCCGGTAAGACAGTGGAATATACCAGCCAGATTTCTAATGCGGAATATGGAAATAATCCAATACTTGGAAAGGTTGCCATTCAGAAATACTATTCGGATGGGGAAACTGGACTATTAGACCCGGAGGCGAATACCACATTTCAGGTTTATTTAAAGAGTAAAGGCAGCTACGAGACTTGTACGGATTACGAACGTGCCATTATCAAGACAGATAGTAATGGCTACGCAGTTACCGGCAATCTCTATTATGGTACTTATGTTGTTCATCAGGTGGATTCGGGAGATGTCGATGCTATCCATGTGGATGATTTCGATGTGGAAGTAACCGAGAATGGAAAAGTATATGCCTATCCATTGAACAATAAGTTGTTTAAGGCATATCTCAAAATACTGAAAAAGGATAAACAGACGGAAAAGCAGGTGTTGAAGCCGGGAACCGCTTACAAGATTTATCGTGTAACGGATGAGGGCGAGGAATTGGTAAGCCAGAGTTACAGCAATGGAAACCAGATGAAGACCATTGATACCTTTATGACGGATGAATCCGGAGAAATCATGACGGTCAAGCCGCTTCGTTCTGCCAAATACCGAATCTATGAAGTGGATTCGGCAAATGGACTTCATATTGTGAAAAAGTTCATTGAAGTGGAAATTAACAGCAAAGCAGATAATTATGAGGCCTATGTGGACGAGGATGGATATACTCATGCCATTATTACAGTGACGTATACCAACGAGGAAACTTATGGCAAACTGGCAATCTCAAAAACCGGACAGATGCTGATGGGATGGGATTCCGAGAAAAGGGAATTTATCTATGAGGATCGTTCTCTGAAAGGAGCAGAATTTGAAATCTATGCCGACGGGGATATTGTGACGCAGGATAACCAGGGGGATACATGGTTTAAGGATGGAGAAAAGGTGGCAACAATAACCACAGGTGAAAAGGCGGAGTTTACATCCGAGTGCAAGGGCATTTGCAATTACTCTGTGGATAAAAACGATGTGGTTCATATTACATTACCTTTAGGAAAATACAAGGTAAAAGAAGTGAAAACACTTTATGGATATGTATTTCCGAAAGATAACGAATGGAATCTTGAGTTTACATGGGAAAATGGACAAGACGAATTTGTATTGAACTCCACAGAGGATACCGATAAATCGGGAAGTTTGAATCTTCGCAATGAACTGGCACGACCACAGATTTCTCTCATAAAAGAAGATGCGGATACGAAGGAAACAGTAAGCGGAGCTGCTTTCTCCTTGTGTACAGCTCAGGATATTTACAATGTGGATGGAGAAAAGATTGTAGAAGCAGGCACGGAACTTACCACCTTGACAACCGGTGAGGATGGAACTGCCATCTGTGATATGATGTTACCGTTGCAGGATGAAAATTATGTGGTATCGGGAAGCGCAGTAAGTGGTTCTGCCGTTTCTGTAGAAGGTGCAGCGGTGGAAACAGGCAATTCAGAAGAAAATCCTATTTCCCAGGCATTAAATTCCGGGATGTACTATCTGAAGGAGATTTCCGTTTCAGACAGTTATTATTTGGATGAAGATCTGATTACGGTTCAGTTGTGTTATAAGGATGCAGTTACCCCAGTCATCTATGTGAACTGCCGGAAGGAGAATAAGCAGACTACAAATGAGATTGACAAGTTGTCGGTGGCAGATTCCAGTGAGATTGCAGGATGTAATCTGGTTATCACAGATGCTGAAGGAAAAGAAATCATTTCTTGGACTTCAGGAGATAAAGATTCGGTCAAAGTATCGGTCACAGAAAAAGACGGATACTGCAACCTCAAATATTCTTTTGATGAGAAGGGAAATCTTCGTGTCGGAGGATTGCTTCATGACAAGGACTATACATTGACAGAAACCCGCCCGGCAGATGGATATGTAACAGCGGATGCCATTGTATATCAGATAAAGCAGAAGACCGCAGAGGATGGCAGTGTAAGTTCTGTGGTAAGCATCAAGCAGGAAGATGGCACGTATGCGGATCAGGAAGATGATAAAACGGTTATGGTAGATGAGCAGACACACAT
>JAUNJG010000102.1 GCA_030533385.1 Eubacteriales bacterium
CCTTTTTACCGAGGCTGTCGGTTTCGAGGCCGTTGTCTGAGAGCCACTGCTTTATTTGCTGGACGCTGTTCGGGTTTTCAAGATCGTCAAGATCGGTCAGCTTCTTCATGGCCAAGGTCAGCTCCGTCCGGGAGCGGGTGTCCATCTCGATGGCCTTTGCCACCAGATCCATATTCAGGCGCACGCCATGGTCGTTGATTTCCTGATCGATGGGGTATTCATCCCAGACGAAGCCCGGAACCGGGAAATTCGTAAGGCGCTGTGGATTGCCATTTCGACCTCGACCTCCCGCTTGTTATATGCCTTGAAGGTTGTCCGCTTCTCAGGATCGTGGAACGGGAGGTTACGGGTGCGACCTCCGTTGGCCTTGGTAGGAGCACAGGGCACGGAGAAGTATTTGATGAGCGCCTTGCTCTCGTCCGTCTTTTGATCTTCGAGCTTCAAGACCTGACCGACGCCTTTTAGGGAAAGCGGCAGTCCCATCGTGGCTGTCCAGACCATAGAGCATTTCCAGCCTTCTGGATTTAAGAACCGAGCACACTCAGTCGAGAGCGGGTGGCTGCCATGGAGGGATCAAGGCTGACACCGAGGTCGGACAGATATCGGGAAAGGCAGACGCGTTCAAAGTTTGCATTGAAAGCCCACTTGGTGATGTCCTCATTCGTCAGGGCTTCGATGATCTCTGAAATAACGATATTCATCTTTGCAGCAAGGCTGCCGTTCTGACTCGAATGAGCTTCATCAATAATGATTGCAAACGTGCGGTTCTTGTAGGCCGTGGAAATATCATTTAATATGAACTGGAACTTGTGGACGATAGTAATAATGATCTTCTTTCCCTCGTCCAAAAGGGTATGCAAATCAGAGGCTGACTTTGCCCAGCCCACCGTGGAGGACACCTGTGTAAACTGCTTTATTGTGTTCTTAATCTGCTTATCAAGGTTAATACGGTCGGTAACCACAATAACCGTATCAAAGACATTCTTCCCGTCTTTCTGCAGGGTAACGAGCTGATGGGCGAGCCATGCTATGGAGTTAGACTTTCCGCTGCCCGCGCTATGCTGAATGAGATAGCGTTGACCGGAGCCTTCCTTCTTCGCACGATCAAGAAGCATAGTCACAGCCTTCAACTGATGGTATCTTGGAAAAATCTGCTTATAAGACACCTTTCCGGTATCTTCATCCTTGTCTGCGACAACCTGTACATAATTCTCCAAAATTTTAGAGAACTCCTGCTTTGTCGAAATATCCTTCCAGAGATAATCTGTCTTTACATCGCTTGGATTAGGCGGATTGCCTGCGCCATCATTAAAGCCCTTATTGAAAGGCATGAAATACGATTCGTCCTTCTTCAGCTCGGTGCACATCATGATTTCATTATCATCAACGGCAAAATGTACGATGCAATGTCTATACCGATGATGATGAATTTGAGGACAGGATCAACTCAATCATTGAAGGCAAGAAAATGGCTAAGAACGCGAGCTATTTTGCGTTTACTGCTACGCCGAAGAATAAGACGCTTGAAATGTTCGGAGAAACTATAACGGACGAGAATGGCAATCCGATCCTGAATGAAGATGGTACAAAGAAAGCCAAGCCGCATGATGTATATACAATGAAACAGGCCATCGAGGAGAAGTTTATCCTTGATGTCCTTAAATACTACACGCCTTATCAGAGCTATTACCATCTTATCAAGACCGTAAGTGACGATCCGCTTTTTGATAAAAAAAGAGCGAATAAAATCTTGCGCTCATATGTCGAAAGTGATCCTCATGCTATCGAGGAAAAGCCGGGATCATTGTCGAGCATTTTTATAATAATGTCCGCATGAAGACTAAGGGTAAGCTGAATGATCTGATCGATAACATGGAGCCTATGCAGGTCTATTCGGATGACGATGTGAACACATTTGTTGAGCTCTATCTGAATAATGCAGACCGTGAGCAGCTCGATCCAATCATCGACAGGTGCGTCGAGCTGTTTAAGGAATTGGAATATGATGACAAAGTCGAGTTCAAGAAGAGCGCTAAGAGCTTTGTTCGTACATATAATTTCTTGTCCTCCATACTGCCTTATGGCTCTCCTGACTGGGAAAAATTGTCCATTTTCCTTACACTGCTGGTTCCTAAACTTCCGAAGGTGGGCGACGAGAATGATGATTATAAAAAAATTATCGAGAGTGTTGATCTGGATAGCTATCGCGTAGTAGCCCAGCAGACCATGTCTATCTCTTTGGCAAATGAGGATGCAGAGGTTAAGCCGGTTCCGGTTCAGACAGATATTGGTATTCCGGTTCCTGAAATGGATACGCTAACACATATCCTTGAGTCGTTCCATGATGTATGGGGTAATTGTGACTGGACGGATGAAGACAAAATCAAGAAGCAGATTCAGGAAATAGCCGAGGAAGTCAAGAAAGACGAACGCTATCAAAATGCTATGCAATTTTCTGATATTCAGAATGCCCGTGACGAGAGCGAACGTGCTACATGGGAGGCGATTCTCCGCAATATGTCCAGTGGCATGGAACTGTATACCGCTTATCAGGGAGATACGCGGAGTCGCCGTAATCAGTCTTTCAGAGATTGGCTATTGGATTTGATTTTTCATGCTACATACCAAAAACCGACGGCACCTAAGTCCGACACGGGGAAAGTATATTCATTTGACTATAAGCCTCCGCTTTCAATGGTGGCAGAAGATCCAGCGCCATACGGAACCGAAAAGGAGGACTAACGATAGATGTACTTTTTAATGATTGCCATTTAGGGGTTTCGGAAAGGAGGCACAGCCGGAATGAGTACAGCGACACGGGGAGCATATCGGCCGTATTTCGCAGGCCGGTTTGTGCCTTTTGAAATGTCAAAAAGCCCGCAGAATAAAGCTCTCTGCGGATCTTGGAGTACATATTCGGGGAAAGAACATTGTATCAAAGATAGTGTCTTAATAGATGACACTTGCGGAAGCGGTGGATTCTGTGTATGTTCAAATTAAGAAATAGTAGCGAGGTGAGTTCATATTCCATGTCTTTGGCGAGGGCAACACCAGAACGACGGCGGTATTCTTCATCAAATATCTGCGCACGCTGGGCTTTGATGTGACAAGCGATATCTTTGCCGAGAATGCGTGGTATTTCCGTAATTCGTTGGTCAGGGAAACTATAATGACCTGAAAAACGGCATTTATGAAACAACAGAATACCTTGAAACTTTCCTGCGTAATCTCCTGTTGAATGAAAGCCATTCTCTGCATAACCGGACATTGCATATCAGCGGAGCGTTTGCAGAGCCAGAAAAGGTGAGCATTGAAGGCGAAAAAGCGAACATTGAAAAAGAAAAAGTGAACATTGAAGATGCGTTCACAGCAAAGACCGCTTCACATATTCAGAAACTGAGAGAGATTGTGGCACCGATTTTTACGGGCCGGTAAGAATCGTACTTTGGCGGTTTCAGGAACCACTTGTTTTCGATCTTATACATTTGATGGGGATATGTATTTCGTGTTTTGCGAAATCTATATCCGATGATAGATCTATCCGAAGGTTTCACTGATCCGTGTCCCGATGCAGTATGGCACCATCAGGGATTGATTTCGAGAACTCAAAAGATTTGATTGTAAAATGGAAATAGGTGGGATATAATATTATGCAGTATTATAGGCTGTTTTGACGTGAGAAATATGGAGGATAATAGTATGTCAGGAGCTCGGATTAAAATAACATATAAACCTTTGTGGAAGATGCTCATTGACCGTGAAATGAATAAAATTGATTTAAGAAAGAAAACGCAGATTGCACCAAGTACATTTACGAAGATGAATAACGACCAGCAGGTATCCATGGATGTATTGGCACGTATATGTGTGGCATTAAATTGTGGATTTGATGATATTGTTCAGATAGAGTCTGTAAAAAAGGACAGTTAATTTGATAGAGGATAGATGGGGGCAGTGAAATTTTAACCTAGAAGAAAATGCTCATGTGAAAATTGATAAGCAGCTGAGAAATGCTGGTTGGGATATCATTTCGGGAAATAAATATTTACTATTAAGGAACAAAAGAGAATAACAAAATATTAGATGATGCTTTTTCATTGATTTGAATGAGGATAATATGCAGTACAACTTTTATTACGATGAAACAGAGCATAGCAGAAAAATAAATTATCAGACAATAACAGCCAATAATTACTGTGATAATTTTATTGCTGCTATTGTTGGTTGGTCTGCAGATTGCGAACAAGGAGTTTTAGAGAAGTATTTAGCGTTTGAAACAAAATATGAAGCCAGAAAACGGAACGGCGAATTGAAAAGCCAGACTATGAAATCAAAAGATTTCAGACTCGGATTCGCATCATTGAATAATCACATAATTGAATTTTATGAGGACTTGCTGTCTTTGTTTACAGATGACATCATCATATATTTTTCGGTGTTCAGTAAAATGGAATACATTGTACACCAGTTATTTTCTGATTATCACAATTCAATGTTTGTGGATATCGATGCAATGAAGTATTCGATTATTAAAGCGATAAATACATATCAACCTCAAAGAGTGCTGGAGGCTATCTATGAAGGCTCGGTTGCGTTTGTTGATGAGCTAAGGATATTTCTAAAAGACCGTATTGCTAAGAATCATGTAAATATTATTTTGAAAGAGCATGAAAATGCTGCATTTGAAGAAATATTAGTTTTGCTGGATGATGTGGAAGTGCCAGAAGCACTAGTTTGGAATTATAGACCAGCATTTGATGGCTTTAGTAAACTGCTGACAGAGATGAATATATCCGATTTGAGTTTGGTTATTGATCGTGAAGGAGATACCTCTCGTACTTTGGTGGCTGCAAAAGAAGCAGGAATTATTAATGTATCTGAGGAAGATTCTAAATCACATGTGGGTATAAGAATGGCCGATATGCTTGCCGGGATCATCTCAAAGTTAATGCAATCCCTGGGAACTTCATTAAATGGTAATTATAAAGATGGAGGGGTAGAAAAAGCTTTACTAGGTACAGGATGGTTTGGGCTTCATAAAAGACAGTTTGACTTATATAACAAGTTATATCGTATTATTTGCGAGCAGAATAATTATTGGTATAAATCTTACGCCGGTATATATGCAGATAACTTAATTGCATTTGTTGCGCTGTTACAGTATATGAACCAATTTGAAAATGTTGATGAGATGAAGAGCAGCGCATTGGAGCTTCATCAGGAATATTACAATTCATTGGTTTGCAGGAATTTATCAGAAAAGTATGAGATGATGCGCAATAAGCTGCCATTAGATCCAGTAGCTGATGATGGCAAGGACTACTTTTTGAATCAGCGAGGAGCAAAGGTATATAAGGATATTGAAAAACAGCCAATGTTGCCGCTGCACGATGGACAGAATAAATATTATGTTTTATCGGTAGGATTTTCAAGGTTTGCAGTGCCAGTGGTTACGATAGAGGAAGACAATACACCAGTGTGTTATAAGCTGCCAGGAGATTATAGTGAGTGGGCAATGACGGTTGTGGGTATGGCGAATTTGGGTGAGAACATGTTTCCAGCGGAAGTGATATTTTCACTGGTTGAGGGAAAGCATTATGCTGATATTTTATAGGCTATATCAGTAAGAAGGAGTGAGAATGTGAACATTTTTGATGAAGTGGATGAGAATTTATTTCGTCCATTAACTGGAATAAATAAAAGAAAATATGTTGATA
>JAUNJG010000103.1 GCA_030533385.1 Eubacteriales bacterium
GCGGTATGTACTCTGTCAATTCTCCTAAATCCACATTCAAATACAAGCACAATTTACATAGAAATTTCAAGTCCCATCGGGTTTGCTTGTCTTGGCAATACCTATTGAAGTTTGTGCGTGGTATATCCATATCTTTACATAGTTTATTCTTACTAATTCCACGCTCATCCAATATTTCTTCAATCCGCAAATGAAGATGACCTAAATCAGTAACATACTCATTCGTACTTTGCATGCGAAACATCTCCTATAAAAGTATAATTTAATTTTATAGGATTAGTCACATTTTTATAATTCCCACTTATGTGACTAACATATGTATTACCCTCTCTATATCTTTCAGGACATTATACCGCATGCACTATTCTTTCAAAACCATTTTAGCTTCTTTCATTAGCTTCTTCCCATTTATCAGAACCCCTCTGACCATTCTGAACACTATAAATAAAGGAATGATTATTTTTATGCGGTAAACAAGTGGGTGATATGCTTTAATGAAGGACATGGGCGGAAACAACCTGCTCATGTAATATTTCATTTTTGTCCTATTGGTTATCTTATCTTCATTACCCTGCATTTTGTGAAGTTTTTTCTCAACACCGGATTGTAAGTTTCCGTAGGTTCCGGCAAACATACTGTCGCAAAGCATACTGTATTCTTCCTCGCTTAGCTGACTTACATCCTCACCTTTTCCAAATATCTTCATGGAAACACTGCGGAAAGTCTTTTCAAATGCAAGTACACCCAGCTTATCCAGTTCTTCCTCAATATAACCCCAGTCCAGGTTCTTGGCATTCTGATAGACATAAGAGTCCACAAAATACCGGATTCCGGTGCCACATCCGTCAAAGTGCTTGAATGCGTGGACGATAAAATAGATATAAAAATCCTCATCGGTAAATGAGTACTGAAAATGATTATCGCTCTTATTCAGTTTTGATTGAATGTCTTTATAATATTCTGCCCATATCTCATTATGCGCCTCTCCAAATAGCGAGGTATGCATCTCAAAATTATAAACAGGCTCCTTCTCATATACATCATGATTTCCTTTTGCATAGGAAATCACTTCATATCCTTCCTTTACAAAATAATCCTTTACAGCCGCTTCACAGGTTGCATCAAATAAAACATCATTATCAGCCATCTGACGCATTTCCTGTCTGGGATACAGTTCTTTTAAAATCGCACCTTTCAGGGGCATATACCAAATATGCTCTGCATCCATGTATTGAAACAATTTCTTTCTGGCTACATCTAACATCAGATTCTTGCGCAGTGCTTTATCCCTTGTCTCTTTCCATTTTGTAAGAATAGAAACAACGGTATCATCCTTTGCTAAGGCATATAGTCCATCCCCTGTGCTCTCCCCAAGCAGTTCCAGTGCATCATAGGTAATCGCTGCAAGGGTATGGCGTTTGGCATAACGATAGAGAGTAGCAATGTCCATGCCACAAACTTTGTCTTTATACGGTGTTTGACTGTGGAGCGCACAGGTAATCAGATAGAGCATGTCTGCACCGGTCTTATCTATCTCCTTTTGCATGTTCCCTCTCCTCTCCAAAATGTATCTGTCTGTCACATACCGACAAAGCCGCCGGTCTGTGGGTTACGATAATGACGGTCTTATCCGTCATGGACTTGATATTCTGAAGCACCTTTCTCTCGGTGTCACCGTCCAGTGCGGAAGTGGCTTCATCAAGAATCAGTATGGGACTTTCCGAAAAGACTGCCCTTGCGATGGCGAGTCTCTGCATCTGTCCTTCCGAAAGCCCAAGCCCCCGTTCTCCAAGAAGCGTATCTGCCCCCTGGGGCAGCTCACTTACAAAATCACAACAGGCTAGATTAAGAGCGTTATTTAACCGCTCCTCATTCCCCTGCTCCCCGGGGTCAGCAAATGCCACCACACTGCGGATGGTTCCACTCATTAAATGATTGCCCTGAGGCACATAGGCAAAGAGCCTTTTATAGCTTTCATCCGGGGTAACGCTACCTGCCTGCGGCTTATATAATCCTAACAAGAGCTTTAGCACCGTACTCTTGCCACAGCCGGAAGCTCCGGTAAATGCCACAAACTCACCCTTGCGGACAGTCAGAGAATAATCACGAAGCACTTCATTATCTTCCTCATAGGAAAAATCCACATGGTTCATACTAAGTGCCTCAAAGTGGTTTTCATAGTAGTCTTTTACCTGAGATACCGTCAGGGATTTCTTTTTACCCGGCTTAAACTCTTCCACTTCCATCAGTCTTTCGGCACTGGCTGTCATGGCAAAATACTTTGGCAGATACCCGGTGATATTGGCAAAGGGATTTTGTATCTGGCTGATCAGCTGTAACAAAGCCATAAAGGTTCCGTAGGTCATAGCCCCATTATAGATTCCAAAGGCTCCATATACGGCACCCAGTACATACGCTCCATTCATGACACCGCCAAAGCCGATGTTGCAGATATTGGAAAAATGATTCTTCTTCATGCGAGCCTTTTTGTGGTCTGCCATAGTGCTTTCCGCCTGCAAGACACTTTCCTCTTCCCTGTCAAATGCCTTTACAATCATCAGACTTCCCAGATGCTCCTGCAGAAAGATTCGGACAATGCCGTCCTTTTCCTGCATCCTTTTGTGGAGTTTCTTTAATCTCTTGCGAAAAGCATAGGTCAGAAGAACAAGCAGAATCCCACCCGGTACAAGGATATAGAAAAACTTCGGCACCATCATGAGAATCACCACAAGAGCACCTGCCATTCTGGTAATCATGCCTGCCACTCCCGGAACAATGGTAGAAAGTCCTTCCGCTACCACTACCGTATCTGAGGTCAGTCGGTTCATCCATTCCCCGGAATGAACAGCCGTCACTTCCCCGTAATCCCTCATAAGAAGTTCACGAAAAAGCCTTTTCTTAAAGGCGTTCTCATAGGTTGACTTGGAAAATTCCTCCAAGAAGCGAAGCACTGCCCGAAGGGCAATCTGCCCCACTACAAGGGAAGCAAATAAAATGATATGAAGTAACATCCCGTCCTTGTCATGGGATACGGCAGCATCTATGATACCACGAAGCAAAAGGGCATAAAAAACACTGCTGATACCGAGAACCATCTGCACCAGCAGTAAAATAACAATATACAATTTGCCACGACCTGCCACCCGGCTGATAAAGCGAAGGGCAGTGGTCTGATTGTCCTTTTTATTCTCTTTCATAATATCATTCATTCCTGCCTATGTTTCGCCGTAAAGACAAATTCATTTTTTATTACTTTCTCGTAACTGTTCAGAGCCAACCTCGAAAACTGTCGTTTTCTCGGTGTGGCGTATCCGCCAAATAGATTTATACAAAAAAGTGCTCTTGAATGCAAGCATTCATCGCTCTTTTTTGATAAATCTGCTTGGCTCTGAACAGTTACATTTTCTCAATATATGAGAACACTTCAGCCATATTTTCTTTAGCAGTATTCTAATCCGGTATGGCTTGCACCAGAATAAAACATACAGCTTATAAAGTGTACTGTCTGCCGGGTATTTCTTTCCATTCCGTATAAATCCGGTCATCACACCAATGACAGCATCTTTTGGAATGTTTCTCTCAATCCCGATACAGTTATCTCCAAGAATATCGTAGCCTTTATCATGTACCCGCACCACCCGGTGAAGCACATAGCTTTCCGGTGGTCTTTTGTACAGAACCACATCCCATTTCTTACAGGTTTCATACTCACCGACTGCCCTCACAATAAACGCATCCCTGCCCTGCTTTAGTAGGGGCAGCATACTGGTTCCGGTATTCTTATAGGTCAGACTTCCATACCGTTTCAGGTATTCTTCGTAAGTTGTCTTACTCATCTAATGCTCCAACTTTCCTAAGCTTCTCTATCACATCTGCCACATCCTTTGCAAGCACCTCCTTCGGTGCATCATATTTTTCAAACATGGCTTCCACGATTTTCTCCTGCGTGGTATCTTCCTTTAAGCACTCCACGATAAATGCCGCTGTCTTATTGTTACGAATCAGTCCCGCAAAGGAGCTGCTTGTGTCTAACAAAATCTGCTCTCCGTCACTATCGTGGGTAATATAGGTGTCTTTTAACTTCATGTGGTTTTCTCCTTTCCCTGTCCGGTAAACCGTATCAAAGCCTACCCCTGCATCCCTTCATAAGCCACCTTTGCAGCCTCTGGCTCCATGTTGCAGGAAAGCCGGTAGATTGGCACAGCTTCCATCAGTCTGTCTATCAGTTCCATTGTCTTAAGGGCATTAGCAGGATTAGTACTCTTATGTGTCTGCTGGACAATCATAGGGTATGCACTTCTAATCTGCTCCTTTGTATCCAGCCTTATGATGTGATTCTTTGCCGCCCTCTCTAAGATGCAGATACCCTTTAGCGGTACGGATATATTGGTACTTAGCCTGTGTTTGCCGTCCCAAGGCGTCCCATAGGCAATAACACCATCTTTCGTTATCCGTAACAAGGGCTTATCATCATTGACCATAACAGCTCTGTCGCCAAAGCTTTCCCGCCACAGTCTTGCGTGGGTGGACTTGCCGGTGCCGGACTTGGCTGTAAAAAGATACCCTTCCCCATCCACTGCAATGACCGAACCATGAAACAAAATGGTATCGTAGGATAACATCTGCTCCGCAATCTTGCGGTAGACCGCAAGGGTTTCCAGATACTCGTCTGTAAAATGGCGGACAGGAATACTCTCTTTTATATCCTCTGCTTCCGATTTTCTTCGTTCATATTCTATATCCGTATCAGAAATACCAATAATAAAATCAGATTTGCACTCACAATCTGTGCTAACATAGTTTTTACAATACTGCTCAATATAAGGATATCGATTGTTAATTTCAATTGTTTTGTCTACCAGCTTTATTTTCATTCAATTAAATCCCTCTTTTTAGATTTCCGGCAACTCTATTGGGGCATCATTGTCTTTTGACTGTTCCTCATTTTTGTCATCAGAAGACTTATTATCATCCTTGCCGGAATCATCCGGCTTTTTGTCCATATCTTTATTCGCATCTTTATCATTATCGCTGGATGACTTTTCGTCATCCTCTTTTGTGTTTTGGTTGGTCGTTTGCTCTTTACTCTTATCATTCGACTGATCATTTACATCTGTGTGATTCTTTTTGTCAGTACTGTTCTCCTTCGTCGAAGCTTTGTCCTTTTGTTTTGTGGAAGCATTTTGTTCATCCTCTGTTTTCTCGTTATCGTCTGGTAATTCCGGCATATTTAGATCTGTATCCAAATCTCCAGTTTTGCTTTTATCTGTATCTAAATTGTCAACGTTATCCTTCTGTTCTTTATTCTGTACATCAGCAGATGTGGTTTGCTGTTCTTTTCCGCCGTTTGTATCTGTTGATTCATTGGTATTCTTATTCAGAACTACAACAAACAGCAGCAAAATCAAAACAGACAACGCACTGCACACGTATATCACTGTTTTTTTCTTCATTTTCAACATCTCCCTATGAAAACAGGCGGAAACACTGACTGCCTCCGCCCATCTTACAACTTAACTTTTTGACCTAAATCTCTGGCATCGTAATATCGTCATCATCACTTGTAGTAATCACATCCTCTGTTTCAAATTCAATCACTTCCATAACCGGTGTTTCGTATTTCTCCATGATATCATTCCTCCCTATTTAGTCAAGTCTTTTTTCCTTGAAAATCAAGGATTTTTTCAATA
>JAUNJG010000026.1 GCA_030533385.1 Eubacteriales bacterium
CATTTGAAAGAAAAACAAAAGAAAAGTTGCCAACGTTTACTTGACACAAACAAAAGCATTTCCACTGTTGAATTTTTAAGGCTGTTTGTGTAAAATAGTAATTATGGGTTTTACGCCGATGGAAATCTTTAGATATTTATGGAGATACGAACGGATGTATCACAAAGGCGATAAAGCAAAATAATTATAAACAATGGGAGGAACAGTTGATGTTTGATAAGTTGACGGAACAATTAAAAGCAAATCCGCGTACGATTGTATTTACAGAGGGAACAGATGCTCGTATTTTGGAGGCGGCAGATAAGCTGACAGGTCAGGGTATCCTGAGTGTAATATTAATCGGAGTGGAAGAGGAAGTAAAAAAGGCGGCGAAGGACGGTGGATTTTGCATCGACAAGTGCCAGATTATCGATCCGGCTGCCTACGGGGAAATAGAGCCTATGGTTGAGGAGATGGTGAAGCTCAGAAAAGGAAAAATGACCGAGGAGCAGGTAAGGGAAGCACTCTCCAAAGGCAACTATTTTGGTACGATGCTGGTGAAGATGGGAAAGGCCGATTGTCTTCTTGGTGGAGCAACCTACTCTACCGCAGATACTGTTCGTCCGGCATTACAGCTGATTAAGACGAAACCGGGAAGCAAGATCGTAAGCTCTACTTTCATTATGTTAAAGGGAGAGGAAAAACTTGCCATGGCCGATTGCGCCATCAACATTGACCCTTCGGAAGATGATCTGGTGGAGATTGCCATCGAGAGTGCGAAGACGGCGAAGGTGTTTGGCATCGACCCTAAGGTAGCAATGTTGTCCTATTCTACTCTTGGTTCCGGCAAGGGAGATTCTGTGACGAAGATGGCCAATGCCACGGCTAAAGTAAAAGAGGCGGCACCTGATTTGGCGATTGAGGGAGAGATTCAGTTTGATGCGGCAGTCTCACCGACGGTAGCGGCTTTAAAATGCCAGGGTTCCCCTGTGGCAGGACAGGCCAATACCTTTATTTTCCCGGATATCAGCTCGGGAAACATTGGATATAAAATTGCAGCTCGCCTTGGCGGTTATGAGGCCATTGGTCCGGTATTGCAGGGATTAAATGCGCCGATCAATGATTTGAGTCGAGGATGCAATGCAGAAGAAGTGTACAAGATGGCTCTGGTGACTGCGGCGTTAAGCTAAACCGGGACAAGAATCATCACAAATCATAAGAATCCCCGGTCTCCGGTGTGTGAAAGCACGCCGGAGACCGGGGATTCTTTTATGAAGCCGCTTCCCTTCGACTTTTAACGAAGTGTTTTTGAAGGGCAGGAAAGAGACTTTTTTGGTTATTGTCGGCTGCTACAATAGGCTGCGGCGTCATAACAGCAGGTCCAATAAACGTCAGGGTAATAATTGGATAGGATGACCTGTTTTTTCGTGAAAGAAGCGTGAATGTATTGCTGATTTCCGATGTAAAGTCCGACGTGATTTCCTCCCTTGTCGTCGATGTGCATGAGGATGTCGCCTGCCTGCAAGGCAGAAAGTGGCTTTTGATAGTTGGCAAGGGTGAGCATCTGAGCGCCGGTGGTCTCTCCGACGTTGACGCCTGCCGCAGACAAAAAGACATCCCTTATCAGACTGGAGCAGTCGGCAAATCCGGGATAGTTCCGGTATTGCTGGCTGTAAGCATCTCCCAGTCTGGCTTGGGCGGCGGCAATTGCCCTGTTTCGGATGTCAGAATTTGACACAGGTTGGGAAGGTGCTGCAAGGTTAGTCGGCTGAGATGAAGGGGAAGCGTCGGGGGTGCCGCCGCCGAAATCATTGCCGGAGCCGTGAAGCGTTTCCTGGCGAATCTTTTTGGAAGATACCAGGGAGGCGGAAATGTAGCAGAGCTTGCGTTTATATTTCACCTTCATCCATCCTCTCGTTTTTCCGGTGCATTTCAACCGGACGTTTTGAGGGAGGGTAGTTTGTATTTTGTAGTTTATGCCGGGACCCGTGCGAAGGTTGACCCGGTCTTTTGCCACATAGACATAGCGGTACAATGGTTTTAAGTAGGAGGATTTGACATAGCAGGTGGAGCCTTGTGCTTTCACGGCGCTCCAGGATCCCTTCTCTCCTATTTTTTTAATTTTAGTTCCTTTGCGAACCGTGGACTTTACAGAGTAGCGCAGTCCCGGTCCCCGGCGGACATGAACATTTGCCTTCGTGCGACAGATGGTTTTTGGTGTATGACGGTAGGCAGCCTGAGCGCAGGTGGGCAGGAAAGCTGTCAACAAGACTGCGCTCGCCAATGCCGGAACGACGCGTCGAATAATAGATGACATAATAATTCTCCTCTTTTTTTATATTTCCCAACAGAGATTCCCTGTAAAAGGAACTGTCCTCTCAGACGGGAGAGGTGCCGGAAAAAAGCCGGCGACATCCCGCCGCAGGTGTGATGGGACACACCCGGTACATGGCTATCAGTGTAACACAGATTAGACAAAAGGGAAACCAAATTTTGGGCGATTTATACAAAAACGTTGAATTTGCGACTTATTCCATCCGGATGCTGCTGCCATTTTGTTCGATGTCAGAAGGTGTGACCATTAATTTTACAGGTACGCGGGATTGGATAGCTTCCACATGACTGATAATTCCGATGCTCCGGCTCCCATTTTGCAGATGCTCCAGACAGTTCATCACCACGTCCAGCAACTCTTCATCCAGACTTCCGAATCCCTCATCCAAAAAGAACAGTTCCAGAGGGGCTGTCCCGTTTAGCTGGATGACAGAGGAGAGGGCGAGAGCCAGCGAGAGAGAGGTTAAGAAAATTTCTCCGCCGGAGAGTGTGTCGCAGGGACGCAGAACGCCTCCGTTTTTGTTGTCCCGGATGATAAATTCAGAAAGGGCATTGATTTCCAGCGTATAAGCTCCGTTGGATATGTCCTCCAGGATGTCGGAAGCCTCGGAGGCGATGTAAGAAAGGCGGGATTTTGCCACATATTCAATGAAGGCATTTCCTTTAAAAAGCTGTTCCAGTTCTCGGATGATGCTACGTCGGTGGACGGCCTGTTCTTTCTCTTTTTCTAACTGGTTCTTTTTTTGAAGCTGTTTTTCGCAGTCTTCAAAAGCGTGGGATAACAGTGCCCCTTCTTTCCGAAGTGTCTCGATTTTTTTGATGATGTCCGTCAAGAGCTGGCGGGTGTTCTCCCAGACTTCCGGTGAGAAGGTTCTGGATTTTATTTTCTCTTCCAGGTAAGAGAGCCGGGCTTTCGTGTGGGACAGTTGATCGCGAAATTCCTGAATGTCTTGCTCTTTTTGTTGGATTTTCTCTTCGGGCAGATACAAACTTTCCAAAGAGGAGGTATCGGGGAAGCCGGAGAGGGCAAGTTGTTCTAAAAAGGTATTCCGGGAGGAGAGCAAGGTATTTTCGCAGGCTGCCAGCAAGCTTTCCCTGGTCAAAAAGACTTCCTTTTTTTCGAGAAGCAGCCGCTCACTTTCCCGAAAGACGTCTTCCCGCTCTTTTTTTTGCTGTTCCATGGTTGAGAAAGTCTGCTGTATTTTTTGCAGGAGGCCGGAATAGTCGGTAGAAGAATCATAGCCGTCCGTAAATGTTGCCTCCTCCTCTTTGCAAAGACTTTCATACTGGCCAAGCTCTCCCTCCATGGAGGAGATGGATGCGGAGGCGCGCAAGAGGGTTTGGGAGAGGGAGGAGAGTTTCTCGGAGACGTCGTCTGCCTGCTGCCGTCGCAAAGAAATGTCTTTTTGTATCTTTTGCAATGTTTCTCCCTGTTTTCTCAGGGAAGAAAGTGCTTCGGTGAAATTCTCTGTCTTCCATTGCTGTCTAAGGGAGAGGATGACATCGGCATCTTTTTGCAGGAGAGTATGCTGCCTGTCCAACTGTTGTTTTTGCTGTTTTTGCTGCAAGATGCTCTGGGAAAGTCTTCCCTGGGAATTGCCAAAGGCAGAAGCCTCCTGCTGGATGGTTTGCAGCAGAGAATGGAGACATTGTTCGGATAAGGGAGCTGCTTCTTCTGTTTTTTTTGCGGAAGAATCGTCGTCTTCATGGCTTGTGGCAATGTCTTGTGGCAAAAGTCCATGGATGGTGCGAAGACAGGAATCAAAAAGAGAAAAATATTTTTCCAGAAAAGAAATGTTTTCTGATAAGGCAGAAAGTTTGGTCTCTACGTTTTTTAGCGCTTTCTTTTTTCTTTGAATTTCGGATAACCGCACATCTTCCGAAGCAGTGTTTGAAGTTTCTAAAGGTATGGATTCCACATGAGGGTGCCCACAGACAGGGCAGGTTTCCCCCGGTTTTAAAGCGCTCCGGAGTACCAGAGCCATGTGTCCGTGCTGTAGCTGTTCCAACTGCATTTGTCCGTCATTTTGCAGTTGCTGTAGCTCTTTTTTTTGTGCCGTTGCCTGTTCCAGAAGGTGAAGAAGCTGCCGATGGATGGCATTTGCCTGCCTTTGATAGTTTATCAGTTGTTTTTCCTGAGCTTTTTGTTTCTCCTGCTCCTGGCGGAGAGCGTTTTGCTGTTCTAAAAAGAATGTTTTTTCGTTCTCATAACGATTCTTTTTTTCTCTCCAGGTTTCCTCCAAAATGTGTCCTTGCTCAAAGGCCGCCAGTGTGTCGGGCGGAACTTGGAGGGCAGCGGCGTTCTGCTCCAAAGTCTGGAGAGCGGAGCGAGATTTTTGCAACCTTTCCTTTAAGACGTCCTGCTCTTGCAGGAGAGTGTGAAAGAGACCCCTTTCCTGATGCAGTTTTGCCTGGATTTCTTCTTGCTTTTCTTTCCATTTCAAAATAGAATGGCTCTTTTCAAGGAAGGATTGAAAGAGCTGTTCTTGCTGATGGAGTGAGACGGTGTGTTTTTCATATTGAAGAAGAAACTCTTCTTTTTGCTGCTCGGCAGTTTTGGCAGCTTTTTTTGCTTCCTCCAAGGCGGTTTCAGCCTCTGCCAAGGCGGCGGCCGCCTGCTGTCTTTCTTGTTGTGCTGCCTCTGCCTGCAAGGCGAAAGGACGAAGCTGATTGGCCTTTTTTGATAATTGGAGTGTCGCCTCCTCTTTTTCTATAGAGGGAAGCGAGAGGAGTGCGGTATCATATTGTTTTTTTAACGGCTCGTATTCTTCCCACAGGGAACGAAGAGCGTCCATTTCCTGAAATGTCGCCTCCTGTGCTTTTTTTTCTTTTTCCGCATCTGATAATGTGGAAGAGGTGGCGGAGAGTTTTTGCCGGATATCGTCGAGCCGCTCTGGCGTATAGGAAGAAAACATTTGCAGTTGTCCCTCCAGATTGCTTAACAAAAGTTCCTGTTTTTGTCTGGCCGCCGCAATTTTCTGGGTCAGCTCCAACCCATATTTTTCCAGATGAAAGATGCGCTGTAACATGCCGCGACGCTCTGCGTTTTTCAGCTTTAAAAATTCGCTGAATTGTCCCTGAGGAAGAACGACGGTTTTCATGAAGTCGTCGGCAGTCAGACCCAAAAGGGAGATACATTCCTGAGTAACTTCCGTCGGGCGGTCTGCGAGGACAACCGACTCTTTTTCGGTAATCTCTGTCAACGTTCCGGCGGTGTTTCGCACTGTGAAGGTGTCGCCGTTTTTATGGTATCGGAATGTGCGTTCCACCTGATAAATTTTCGTCACCGTGGTGGTGATGGAAAATAGGAAGGAGACGAAGGCGGTCTGTTCATTGATGTTGATAAAATTTTTGGTGGAGCGGGGCAGTCTGGCGTAAAGAGCGAGGGTGATGGCATCTAAAATGCTGGATTTTCCGCTTCCCGTTGGTCCGAAGATGCCGAAAAGTCCGGCGGAGGTCAACCTTGCAAAATCAATGGTCTGTTCTTTCCGGTAGCTGTTGATGCCTCTTAATGTCAATTGTAATGGTTTCATAAATAGTTCCTTTCTTAGGCAAAGCAGTAAAGAAATGAGGAAAGAGGTGGATATCTACAGTCAGACTAATCCTCCTCCCGCAGGATTTCCATCAGGACGCCCATAGTTTCTTCCGTCATGTCCGTCTGAAATTTTTGTCGATAATAGTTTTTGACCAGGACGTCAAAAGGAAGTTCCTCCGGCCGACGGATGTCCTGTCTTTGTTCGGAATCTTTTGGAAAGATGGGTCGGATGGACAAAATATCTGCCTTCAGACGCTTCATGGCACGGATGTCCTCCTCGTGAATGTAGCTGTCGATCTTGATTTCCATATAAACCCAGCTCTCCTCCCCGCTGTGCTTTTCGCATGTCAAAATAGCGTCCTCGACGCTGTCGCACCGCCAGATTTCGATGGGTTTGTAAACGGGAAGAGGGATTTCCTTAACGTGACATTCTCCGCCGGGATGCAGAGAAACAGATAAAACCTGATTGGAAAAATGAATCTCCCGCTGGTTGTAGTGGATGGGGGAGCCGCTGTAGCGGGCCTTTTTTTGTCCCGGTACTTTTTGAGGTTTGTGAACGTGGCCCAGAGCGATGTAATCTGCCTTCTCAGGAAAGATGCTGCCGGGAAGGAGATAGCTTCCACCTAGCTGAACACTGCGCTCTGATCCATCGGTGGCGCTGTCCATGACAAACAGATGGCTGACAACAAGATGTAGGGAGCCGGGAGTGAATCGGGAGGAAAGGTCAGAGAAAAGCTGCCGCATCCGCTCTTCATAGCTTTTGCCCCGCTCTGTCTCGTCCGTTCCCGTGAGGTATCGTTCCCCCAGGCGCTTTTCGCTGGGGAAAGGAACAAGAAGAATGTCCGCTGCTTCCCCTTTGATTACTGCGTGGACGTATCCCGGCCCGCTGTCAGTGATGGTGTTATGTCCGTAGCTTCCGGTGGGAACCACCGTTCCAGGAGTTCCCGCCATGACGATGCCATGTTCTCTCGCCAGCGGTCCGGAGGCAGTGAGACGATCGGGGTTATCGTGATTGCCGGAAATAATGACGGTCATACAGGTTCCACCCCGGGAGAGTTGTTTTAAGGTGTCATAAAAAAGCTGTTCAGCGGCTGCCGGAGGATTGTAGCTGTCATAGATGTCTCCTGCGATGAGGATGAGGTCTGCCTCCTCCTTTTCGCAGATGTCCACGAAATCCCGCAAAAATGCCTCCTGCTCCGGCAGGCGACTCTGCCCTTCCAGATTTTTGCCAAGATGCCAGTCGGCAGTGTGGATAATTTTCATAATGGTTGATGCCTCCTTTGGTGTCTGAGAATGTATGGCTTCGCAGATGATATCTGTCATTAATCCTTATAATAATAGAAAAAAAAGGAGTCTTTGACAAGTGGAAGCGGACGGGGAAAATCAATATTTTTGTTTTTTTCTTCTGTTTGTGGTATGATGGCTCAGGATGTCAGCATGTGGAAGGGACATGGAAGCAAGTTCCGGTCGGTGGACGGCCGTGAGGAGGAAAATTCACATGGAAGAGAAAAGGGAAGAAGAGAGGATATTTATTATGGATAAAAATATGTTGCAAAAAACGGGAATGGTCTGGTTTTTGGCCATGATTTGTTGTCTTTTATGGGGAAGTGCCTTCCCCTGTATCAAGATCGGATATGAATTATTTCAGATAGAGGCGGCGGACACGGCGTCCCAGATTGTGTTTGCCGGCGTGCGGTTTTTTCTTGCCGGTGTGCTGGCGCTGCTGTTCGGAAGTGTATTGCAAAGAAAACTGCTGCTTCCTGAAAGGAAGGATGTGCCGATGATTTTGAAGCTGTCGGTGATGCAGACTGTCGTACAGTATTTGTTTTTTTATATTGGACTTGCCCATACCACAGGGGTGAAGTCTTCCATTATTGAGGCGGCCAATGTATTTGTGGCGATTTTGATTGCCAGCCTGATTTTTCACCAGGAGGAGCTGACCGGAAGAAAAATGGTGGGATGTGCCGCTGGCTTTGCCGGCGTGGTGCTGATCAATCTGGGAAGCGGAGGGATGGATGCACAGTTTCGGTGGAACGGAGAAGGATTTATTCTTTTGTCCACGGTGGCTTATGCCCTGTCCTCAGTGTTTATCAAGCGGTATTCGGCAAAGGCCAACCCGGTGCTGCTCAGCGGCTGGCAGTTTTGTGTCGGCGGTCTGGTTATGGCGGTTGTCGGCGGATTGATGGGGGGAAGGCTGACTTTTCATGAGGCCGGATGCCTGCCGCTGTTTTTTTACATGGCGGTTATCTCCTCGGTGGCCTACACGCTTTGGGCTATTTTGCTGAAATACAATCCGGTGTCGAAGGTCACGGTGTTTGGATTTATGAATCCTGTGTTCGGGGTCATTTTGTCAGCATGGCTGTTAAAAGAAAATGGCCAGGCCTTTTCTCTTCGCGGCCTGACCTCACTCATCCTGGTATGTATCGGTATTTACATTGTCAACAAGTCGGATGATGTTGCAGCATAAAAAGATAAGAATAGCGGGTGGTATCTTCCATACGACAGTCGAGGTCCAAAAGCAGGGCCTCGATTTTTTTTAGGGCGTGTTCCCGTTGGGATTCGTCTTCCACAAGAATTTCCAGCTCTAAGAAAGAGCCGAGATGTTCCACCTGGTCTACGCAGGCAGTCATGTCCTCCCGGTGATAATACTGGCGGAGTTTTTCTACCGGAGCGAGAGACTGATAGCCGAGGGCGGATAAAATCTGGCGTCCTGCATCAGCATTTTCCAATTTGGTTTCCAGTTCTTTGCGGGTGCTGGAAACTGCGTCCAGCTTCGGTCCTTTGTAAGTGAGGAAGGCGCTGGAGGAGGCGGTGGATAAATTTTCGCTCTCTCGGATGCGGAGCGCCTCGTCAGAGCGCATAAAATCATGTCCGCCCCCGTTAAAATATAAATCGGACTCCCGGATGAGAAAGCCCGGTTTAAAACCAAGTGCCAGCAGTCCTTTTTCGATGGTGCGGCGGCGGTGAATCGGCAGTTTAACTTCAACTTCAATCATAATAAAACAGCATCTCCTGTATGGTATTTTTCTCCCAATCTCTGTCGGAGGAAGAGAGGCGGGAGAAAGAAAATAGTATTGAGTCGTAGGGTGGATTAGGCCAAATCGGGAAAAAATTCTTCGATAATCCGACAGGCATCCTCCACCATCTTGAGACAGGGGCGGGAGGCATAATAGTCTGCTGTTCTCTCGGAAGGCATGGCGGAAGCCTCCGCCCTGCGAAGTCCGAGAAGTGTCTGGCAGGTGATAGAGCCGTTTTCTTTCCGGAAAGCATCGGCCATCTGCCGAACCACGGCATAATTTTTCCCCTTTGCCTCCTGATCTTTTCCGTCGGTGGAACCGGTCTTTAATCCTGCGATGAGAAACATGCCGCAGGCGGCACCGCAGGTTTTCCTCATTCGCCCGATTCCGCCTCCAAAGGAAGCGGAGAGGCGGAGCATCGTCTCTTTTTCGATGCCGAAAGCATCGGCGTAGGCGGCGGCCACGGACTGGGAACAGTTATATCCTTCTAAAAATAAGCGCTTGGCTTCTTCTGCTCTTTGAGACATAGATTTTCCTCTTTCTGTGTTGGACGGAAGGCGCACCTGTGGATTTTGCAAAGGAGGAGTATTGTTTTTTCCCTTCCATGTTGCCTTGGAGCGTTTTGCACGCCTTCCGGGTGTGGGTCGGTCGAAAGTCAGTTGGCTTTCGGCTGATAACTGATTAAATCAAAAGTATAGTTTTGTCCTAAAAGTTTTTTGGTTTTTAATTTCAGGCGGGAATCCTTTAAGGTAAACGGAATGCGAAGCTCTCCGGACGGCTTTTCCAAAGCTCGGAAGAACCGGAACAAAGGAGAATGTTTTCCCGCCGTTTTTTTGCTCTCCTTTTTATTGAGAGAAAAGATAAGTTCCTTACTGCCCTCGTCAATGGTAATTGTTCCGCAGATGGCATCGGTCTTTTCCTGGTTTTCGTCCAATTCCTGCACATAAAGATAGAGTGCTCCGGATGTCGGGTCCGTGGCAAAATAACAAAAATGATTTCGGCCGTCAAACTTCCAGGAAAAGCTGTTGTCATTGAGGAAGTAGGCGGTGCTGGAAGTACCCTGTCCGTAAATGACGTTGTTGTAAAAGGAAAGGGAGCGCCCCTCGTAGGTGACAGTCAGTGCATCATCTGACGGGGAAATCTGCATGGAGACTTTGGAAATTCCGTCAGGCAGGGAAGAAAAAACGTCGGGCAGAGGAGTCTTTTCATCCCGGCATGTATAGAAAGTGAACGTCTCGCCTTCGTTGGAATAATATAAAAAGTTTGTCAGAAAAGTTCCTTTTTTGCTGTTGTCGGCCGGGAGGGCGTACAGTTCCGCATAGCGGTCATAAAGCGCCAGCTCATAGGTGGGATCGTCCGCCGACTGGCCGGTGCTGCTGTACCAGATATCGGTTTCCGCCATATCTAAAAGAGGGCTGACGGAGCCTTTTTCCATCTGATCCAAAATCACTTCCTCCTGCTCAAAATAGTAGCTGACGGAATCGTAAGTCAAAATGAGATGGTGCCGGTCAGGCATTCGGTAGTGCAGGCGGTCTTTTGGGGAAAAATCTTCCCATCCTTTTGGAAGCCTGTCTAGAGAATCCGCAGACTGCACGACGGTGAGGGCGTCCTTGTCGATGAGGGAGAAGGTGCCGCTTAGCAAAACGGTACTCTGCTCGATATCCGATAGATGGAAACTGCCGTCATCTCCGATGGAGAGACTGAGATTTTCCGCCCGGTAGCGACTGTCTTTTCCCAGTGCATTACCGCATCCGTTCCATGTGCCGGCAAAATCTGAGGAGTCTACCGCTGCCTTTTGTCTGTCGCATCCTGTGAGAGTAAAAAATGTAATCAGAACAATGAAAACAGGATAAAATAATTTTTTCATAAACATTCCTTCCTTAACGTCATGTTATTAAAATTTTGTCGTATGGATAGTATAACATATTCTGCCACTGATGTTCAGAAATATTATAAAGTTTTCCGGGAGGAAGGGTTGCGGTTGCCTTTGGCGGCATCTTATTGTATACTTTGAGGAAAGAAACCGATGGATTTTAACCTATGGCTGCGTTCTTTGAGAGGGATGGGTGTGGCCAGCATTGAAAAAGGAGGATGCCGGAGATGAAAATGATTTCAATGGAAAAAGAACTGAGAGCGAATGCTTATCCTGGAAGGGGAATCCTGGTCGGAAGATCCGCAGATGGAACCAAGGCGGTGGCTGCTTATTTCATTATGGGCAGAAGTGCAAACAGCCGCAATCGCATTTTTGTGGAGGATGGAGAGGGAATCCGCACCCAGGCCTTTGATCCGTCCAGTCTGGAAGATCCAAGTCTGATTCTTTATGCGCCGGTTCGGGTGCTGGGAAATAAGACGATTATCACCAACGGGGATCAGACGGACACCATTTATGACGGGATGGACAGACAGATGACCTTTGAACAATCTTTGCGCTGCCGGGAGTTTGAGCCGGACGCTCCGCACTACACGCCGCGCATTTCCGCTGTGATGCATGTGGAGAACGGGCGTTATAATTACGCCATGTCCATCTTAAAAACGGCGGACGGCAATCCGGAAAGTTGCAGCCGCTTTATGTATGCGTACAACAATTGTCCGGCGGGAGAGGGACATTTTATTTCCACCTATATGCATGACGGCAATCCTCTGCCGAGTTTTGAGGGAGAGCCGAAGCGGGTGGAGATTCCGGATGACATGGACGGTTTTGCGGACATGTTGTGGAATAGCCTGAACGAAGAGAACAAGGTATCTTTGTTCGTTCGCTATATTGATATTGCCACAGGAGATTACACATCAAAAATTATCAATAAAAATCAATAGTCTGCCGCCCGTCTAAGCTTGGACTTCTCCTGTCGGGAAGGCGCAGGGTGTGTCTCCTCGCGCCTCGGAAGGAGGAGTCTTCTTTGACGGGAGAAACAGGCCCGCATTGTCACCGCACAAAGAAAGGACGAGATACAGATGAAAGAACTGGAATTAAAGTATGGCTGCAATCCTAACCAGAAACCTTCCCGCATTTTTATGAGGGAGGGAGAGTTGCCGATTCAGGTGTGGAACGGAAGTCCGGGTTATATCAACTTTCTGGACGCCTTTAACGGCTGGCAGCTTGTCAGAGAGTTAAAAAAGGCGACGGGACTTCCGGCAGCCACCTCTTTTAAGCATGTGTCCCCGGCAGGCGCCGCTGTGGGGCTGCCGCTGTCGGATACTCTCGCTAAAATTTACTGGGTGGACGATTTGGAGGAACTTTCTCCTCTCGCCTGTGCCTATGCTAGGGCAAGAGGGGCGGATCGTATGTCCTCCTACGGAGATTTTATCGCCCTGTCTGACACATGCGACGTCTCCACCGCCCGCATGATTCAAAGAGAAGTATCGGACGGCGTGATTGCGCCGGGATATGAGCCGGAGGCCCTGGAACTGTTGAAATCAAAAAAAAGAGGGAATTACAACATTATTCAGATAGATGAGAATTATGTTCCTGCCCCGATAGAGAGAAAACAGGTATTCGGCATTGTTTTTGAACAGGGAAGGAACGAGTGGAACGTGGATGATTCTCTCTTTTCCAATGTGGTGACGGAAAACAAAGTGCTGCCTGATCGGGCAAAGATGGATTTGGCCATCTCCATGATTACGCTGAAATATACGCAGTCCAATTCCGTCTGTTATGTAAAGGACGGACAGGCCATTGGCATTGGGGCCGGACAGCAGTCACGCATCCACTGTACCCGTCTGGCAGGTCAAAAGGCGGACAACTGGTGGCTTCGTCAGTCCCCGCAGGTCATGGGACTGAAATTTAAAGAGGGAATCCGCCGTGCGGACAGAGACAATGCCATTGACCTTTATATGGGAGAGGAGTACATGGATGTCCTGAAAGACGGTGTATGGGAAACTATTTTTGAGGAGAAGCCGGAGGTTTTTACGAGGGAGGCAAAAAGAAAGTGGCTGGATGAACTGACGGACGTGTCTCTCGGCTCCGACGCATTTTTCCCGTTTGGAGACAATATCGAGAGGGCATATAAGAGCGGCGTGAAATATGTGGCTCAGCCCGGCGGTTCCATTCGAGATGACAATGTGATTGATACCTGTAATCAATATGGGATGGTCATGGCCTTTACCGGACTTCGTCTGTTCCATCACTAGAAAAAAGAGGAGCGGATCACCCAATGAAGGATGAAAAAATACAGAAAACAGAAACGACGATAGAATGGTATGAACATACAGTGTCTGTGGAAGAATATCTGGAAAAATGTGTGGATGTTCCTGTTTTTTTGGAATATTGCAAAGAATGTCACAACTATCGGCAGGTCTGGTCTTGTCCGCCCTTTTCTTTTTCACCGATGGAATACTGGAAAAAATACCGAACTTTCCATATTATCGGCATGAAGATTCTGCTTCCTTCTTCCCTGACTCAAAAAAAATACACGGAGGAAGAGAGAAAAGAAGTGCTTGATGCCGCATTGCTTCCCAAAAAGGAAGCGCTGAACAAAAAACTGTTGGATATGGAGAAAGAAAGAGAAGGAAGTGTTTCTCTGAGCGGCGGTTCCTGTCAGATTTGCGATGGCGGATGCACCAGACCCCAGGGAAAGCCGTGCCGGTTTCCGGAAACTATGCGCTATTCCATTGAGGCGCTGGGAGGAAACGTGGGTTTGACTGTGACGAAGTACCTTCATCAGGAACTTCAGTGGATGGAGGAGGGAAAACTTCCGGATTATTTTATGTTGATAGGAGGACTGTTGCTTCCATAGAAAAGCGGGCGCCAGAAAAGCAGGCATCCTTCTTGAGAGAAGATATGCCAAAGGGTTGGTTGTAAAAGCAGATGATATGCTCCCTTCCAGGCAGACGGGTAGAATCATAAAAACTTGTCACCTGGAAGGGAGTATATTTTATGTCTGAAAATGCAAAAGAATTATCATCAGAAGAAAAATTTTGAGCTGTTATTTGAGACAAAGTTGCTTAAGCTGTTCAAAAAATCCCGGATAGGATACATCCACGCAGTGGCTGTCAGTGATGATGGTTTCTCCGTCGGCACTAAGGCCGGCCACGGCAAAGGTCATGGCGATGCGGTGATCCATGGCACAGTGGATGGACGCACCGTGGAGGGGAGGAATCTTTTGAGAATGGCGGTTGATGATAAAACCATCCTCCGTTGGCAAAATATCTGCACCCATGGCGGCCAGATTTTGGCTGACGAGGGCAATGCGGTCAGATTCTTTGATGCGAAGTTCGGCAGCGTCCCGTATCACGGTTTCTCCCTCGGCAAAACAGCACAGGAGGGCGATGACGGGAAGCTCGTCAATGAGAGAAGGGATGATGTCTCCCTCTATGACGGTTCCGTGCAGCCTGGATGATTTTACAAGAAGGTCTGCCACCGGTTCTCCGCCCTCCTCCCGAAGATTTTGGAAAGTGATGTTTGCGCCCATCTGTTTGCAGACGGTCAAAATGCCTGACCGGGTCGGGTTGATTCCCACATTTTTTATGAGAAGGCAGGAGTCAGGAGTGATGAGGGCAGCAACGATAAAAAATGCCGCGGAAGAAATGTCCCCCGGCACCTGGATGTGCTGTCCGTAAAGTCTCTTCGGAGGCGTGATGGTGCAGGTCGTTCCTTGAGTCTGCAAGTCTGCCCCGAAGGCTCGAAGCATCCGCTCCGTGTGATCTCTGGAGAGGGCAGGTTCCGTGACACTGGTTTGCCCGTCGGCATACAGGCCGGCAAGCAAAACGCAGGATTTGACCTGAGCGGAAGCCACCGGGGAAGTGTAGTGGATGCCGCGGAGAGGAGCGCCTTTGATGGTGAGAGGGGCGCAGTTGTCCTTGTTTTTACTTTGGATGTCAGCGCCCATCATGGAAAGAGGAGACATAATCCGCTTCATGGGACGGGAGTTTAAGGAGGCATCACCGCTCAGAGTGCTGACGAAATTTTGTCCTGCCAAGATGCCGGAAATCAGGCGGGTGGTCGTTCCGCTGTTTCCCACGTCCAATGTACCTGTGGGAGCCTGTAATCCGTGCAGTCCCTTTCCGTGAACCACGAGGGTATCTCCGGTTTCTTCTATATGAATACCCATCTGGCGAAAGCAGTCGATGGTGGAAAGGCAGTCTGCCCCCTTTAAGAAACCTTGGATGATGGTATCTCCTTCCGCCAGTGCCCCGAGCATCACCGCCCGGTGGCTGATGGATTTATCTCCCGGAACGGTGAGCGTGCCCAAAAGGCCGGTTTGTTTTTTCAGTCGTTTCATTGGTTTTTGTTTCCTCCTTGTCTAGAATGTGTGGGTTATCGAATGTGGACGACGTAGTTTCTCTCTTTCAAAACCTGGGCCGCCCGATTGCAGGACTCTTCGTCATAGAGAATAATTTCCAGGACGCCTTCCTCAAATTCCCGATTGTGGACGATGCCGATGTTTTTGATGCTGATGTTGTTAAAGGCAAGCTGGGAGGCGGCGGTGGCGAGGGTTCCCGGCTCGTCGGGAATGTCAATGTAGAGCTTATGCTCTTTTCCGAAAAGTCCCACAGAAGCATCGGGAACAGAATTGCGGTATTCTCCTGCCGTCTTAAAGTATTCATTGACGTAAGAACCGTTGCCTTTGTCCAGTTCTTCTATCACCGAAGTCAGGTCTTTTACCATATCAGAGAGAAGTTCTCTGATGTTGGCGGAGTTGTTCATGCAGATTTGCTCCCACATCACCGGGGAGGAGGAGGCGATTCTCGTGATATCTTTGAATCCCCCCGCTGCCAGCTGCCGAAGCATTCCGTTGCCGGAGTCAGCTCTGCGGACAAGATGTACAAGCTCTGCGGCGATGATGTGAGGCACATGGCTGATGGAGGCCGTGATATAATCGTGCTGCTCCGGGCGCAGCGTGACAGCCAGGGCGCCCAGCCCCTGTATAAAGGAGGAAAATCTGGTAGAAAGATGGAACAAGGTGTTTTCGCCCGGCGTCAGAAAATAATAAGCATTTTCCAAAAGACGGTCGTTAGAATTGGCATATCCGGTTTTTTCGGAACCGACCATGGGGTGTCCCCCGATAAAGCGAGACTCCATGGACAGTTCTTTGACCGCCGCCTGAACGGGAGCCTTCACGCTGCCGACGTCGGTGAGAAGGCAGTTGTCCGAAATAATATTTTTCAGAACTTTAAGATAAGAGATATTCACAGAGACAGGCGCACACAAAAAGATAATGTCGCAGACGGAAAAACGATTGTCCACTGCGTCAAAAAAGTCATTGAGAACGCCCTCCCGGCAGGCGGAACGTCCGGCCTCGGCATCTGTGTCAAAGCCGTAGAGAACACAGTCAGGATGAACGCGCCGGATGGTCTTTGCGATGGAGCCTCCGATAAGCCCAAGGCCTACGAAGCCGATGGATAAATGCTCTGTATTCATAATATTATCATTCCTCCGATATTTTATGTGATAAGCCGAAAATGGCTCTGCCGTTCATTGTATATGGGAAAACGGCCTGTGTCAAATTTAACATGGAAAGCGGGGCGTGTCAACGCTTTTTAGTGTTAAAGTGACAATAGAAATCCCCCTATACAAGCAAGCTTGTGCCGGAGAGGGTTTATTATCAGACGCATAGCTAGGCGGTAATAATCTTGGGAACGATTCAGCCATGACATCTCGGGTTTGCAGCTACCGCTGCTGCCCGCTGCTAGCGCAGCGAAACCCTCGATTGGGGCGAAACGCCCTATGCCCGACAATAGAAATCCCCCTATACAAGCAAGCTTGTGCCGGAGAGGGTTTATTATCAGACGCATAGCTAGGCGGTAATAATCTTGGGAACGATTCAGCCATGACATCTCGGGTTTGCAGCTACCGCTGCTGCCCGCTGCTAGCGCAGCGAAACCCTCGATTGGGGCGAAACGCCCTATGCCCGACAATAGAAATCCCCCTATACAAGCAAGCTTGTGCCGGAGAGGGTTTATTATCAGACGCATAGCTAGGCGGTAATAATCTTGGGAACGATTCAGCCATGACATCTCGGGTTTGCAGCTACCGCTGCTGCCCGCTGCTAGCGCAGCGAAACCCTCGATTGGGGCGAAACGCCCTATGCCCGACAATAGAAATCCCCCTATACAAGCAAGCTTGTGCCGGAGGATTTCTATTATCAGGCGCATGGCTGAATCGTTACACAATCTTAGTAAAAATATATTAATTATCTCTTGTCATATTGGTGATTTTTTAGTAAAATGGTCGTAGAGTTGTTCGGATGAAGAGAAATTGTATATATTATTTCGACAAATCTTCGGCGGAACAAGATAGAAATCACAACATGGGAGGAACTGATTATGAATGTTTATGCAACAGAAAGTATTAGGAACGTCGTTTTGCTTGGTCATGGTGGATGTGGAAAGACTTCTCTGATTGAATCCATGGCATTTACTACCGGTATCATCAAGCGTGTAAGAACGGTGGCAGAAGGTGGAACGGTAAGTGATTATGATAAAGAAGAAATGAAAAGAAAATTTTCCATTCAGTCATCAGTCATTCCTCTGGAAGTGGATGGCGTTAAGGTAAACCTGCTTGACACACCGGGATTGTTTGATTTCTCCGGAGAGGTTTACGAGGCGCTCAGTGTCGCAGATGCGGCTGTCATTGTCATCAACGGTAAGTCCGGCGTGGAAGTGGGAACGAGAAGGAGTTTTGATTTCTGTGCCAAGAAGGGGATTCCGGTGATCGTATATATTACCTGCGTGGAGGATGAGCATGTGGATGCTTCCGCCATCGTGGATGAATTGAGAGAAAATTACGGAAATAAAATCGTGCCGTTCCATATGCCGATGAAGGAAGGACATGAGTTTAAGGGATTCATCAATGCGGTAAAGATGTTGGAGTGCCGTCTGCAGCCGAACGGAGCTTACCACGAAGTCGAGGTGGAAGAAGGAACGAACGAGGAGCTGGACGATTATCGTCAGCAGCTGATGGAAGGTGTGGCGGAGACGAGCGAAGACCTGATGGAAAAGTTCTTTGCGGAGGAGCCATTCACCGAGGACGAAATTAAAGAGGCTATCATCGGCTCTGTGGCAAAGAGGGATTTGATGCCGGTGATCTGTGGTGCCATCAACACGGACTATGGTGCAAACATCCTTCTGAACGACATGGTGAAGTACTTCTCCGCACCGGGCATGGTGACAGACCAGTTTACCGGCGTGAAGGTGAAGACAGATGAGCCGGTGAGCGCATCTTATGACGTGACCCAGCCGGTGAGCGCCTATGTGTTTAAGACTATCGCAGACCCGTTCGTTGGAAGATTTTCTCTTGTGAAGGTCACCGATGGTATTTTGAAGGCAGATTCCACCATCTATAACGGAAATAAAGATACCGAGGAGAGAATCGGTAAGATTTATGTGTTGCGGGGAAAAGAGCAGTTGGAGGTCAACGCTCTCTATGCAGGGGACATCGGAGCCATCGCCAAGCTCTCCGTAACTAAGACGGGGGATACCCTGTCTCCTAAGTCCAATCCGATCGTGTTTGAGCAGGCGGAGATGCCGGAACCGTATACCTTTATGCGCTATATCGCAAAGACGAAGGGAGACGAGGATAAGATTTCTTCCGCATTAAAGAAATTGATGGATGAGGACTTGACTTTAAAAGAAGTCAACGACAAGGCGAACCGCCAGATGCTTCTCTACGGTCTGGGTGATCAGCATCTTGAAATTGTCAAGAGCAAGCTGTCTGATCGATATAAAGTGGAGGTGGATTTGGTAAAACCGAAGGTAGCCTTTAAGGAGACGATTCGAGGCAACGTGGATGTCCGTGGAAAATACAAAAAACAGTCCGGCGGACATGGTCAGTACGGAGATGTCCTCATGCATTTTGAACCGTCGGGAGATTTGGAGACGCCGTATGTGTTCGACGAGAAGATTTTTGGCGGTGCGGTTCCGAAAAACTACTTCCCGGCAGTGGAGAAGGGAATTGCCGAGAGCTGTCTGAAAGGGCCTCTGGCGGGATATCCTGTCGTTGGTCTGAAAGCCACTTTGATGGACGGATCCTATCATCCGGTAGACTCCTCTGAGATGGCCTTTAAGATGGCTGCTATTACCGCCTTTAAAAACGGTGTGATGGATGCAAAACCTGTTCTTCTTGAGCCGATTGTCAATTTGAAAGTGGATGTCCTTGATGTCAACACCGGCGATGTGATGGGAGACTTGAATAAGCGCCGGGGCCGGATTCTTGGCATGAATCCTCTGCCGGGAGGAAGACAGGAGCTTGAGGCGGACATCCCGCTGGCAAGTTTGATTGGATATTCTACGGATTTGCGCTCAATGACAGGTGGAAGCGGAGAATTCTCCTATGAGTTTAGCCGTTATGAACAAATGCCTGCTGATGCACAGGAGAAGGTGTTAAAAGAAGCAGAAGCAGAGAAGGAGAATGAAAAATAAATATGATTAATAAAGCGATTACGTTTGCCGTGAAGGCTCATGATGGTCAGCACAGGAAAGGAACGACGCTTCCCTATATTCTGCATCCCATGGAAGTCGGAATGATCGTGTCAAGGATGACGGACGACGAGGATGTGGTGGCGGCGGCGATTCTCCACGATACGGTGGAAGATTGCGAAGAAGTATCAGTAGATATGATTTGCCGGGAATTTGGGGAGAGGATTGCCGCATTGGTGGAGCGGGAGAGTGAGGACAAAAATCTGAGCTGGGAAGAAAGAAAAAACGCCACTTTGCAAGCCCTTAAAGCAGAAACCAGGAGGGAGATGAAGCTGATTGCCCTTGGGGACAAACTGTCCAACATTCGTTGCATTTACGGAGATTACATCAGGATCGGAGATGAGGTTTGGCAGCGCTTTAATGTGAGGAGCAAGGAGAAGCAAGGCTGGTATTATCGGGGGCTTTGCGATGCCTTATCGGATCTGTCAGATATGGGGGAATATGCGGAATTTTGCAGACTGGTGGGTCTGGTGTTTGGCGATGTAGCCGCGAAATAATCATAAATAAAACTGATCATAAATATTGCTGTGAGAAGGGAGAGCGGGGTTGCTGTACGAATGTGCAGCAGCCCTGCTCTGTTTATAAATGAGGCAGGTTCTTTGAAATTCAGTACATCTATGAAGCTGAATGTATTCAAAGAAATCTTAATCCAAACAACGCACTGGCTCTTGACTTGGGAGTAGACAACCTTGCGACTGCTGTATCAAGCAATGTGAAATAGGTGCATTAGCGCCTTAGAAGCCACTACCTTTCGGTGAGGGGTAGTTCGCAAAAACAGGTGAAATTTTAGTTGCAAATTCAAAAATAATATGATAATATTTTTCAGGTGAGTACATTTGTATTTGACAGACGTACATTTTCAGAATAATATTTAAGAAAAATAAAAGTCCCTGGCAGATTCCGGATATTTTTGCGATAGAGCAAAAGGCAGCGGCAAAAGAAAAGGGAAGATTGTGAGAAGTGGACGTGGGGCTTGCCGCCGGAAAGGCGGATTTTTTCTCGCAGAAAAGATAGAATGAGAAGCAGAGGTTAGTATGGATAACGAATCAAAGTTTTTTATGGTGAAAAAAAAGGCGTTACCGGAAATTTTGCTGAAGGTAGTCGAGGTGAATCAATTATTAAACAGTGGCAGGAAAAAGACCATCTGTGAAGCCATTGACGAAATAGGCATCAGCCGAAGCTCTTATTATAAATACAAAGATGATGTTTTTCCAATCCACGAGAAGATACAGGGAAAAACCATCACTTTTGTAATGGAGATGGAAGACCGTCCCGGTCTGCTCTCCAATGTGCTCAAGGTGGTAGCGGATTGCAATGCGAATATTTTGTCCATTCATCAAAGTATCCCGGTCAATCATATCGCTCTGATTACGTTGAGCGTACTCGTTCTCCCGAACACGAACGATGTGACGGAGCTGTTTGACAGAATCGGAGAGGCAGGTGGAATCCACAATCTGAAGATTGTGTCGGCAGAATAAAAGTAAGATTAAGAAGCAAGAGAAAAAATGACAGAAAAAAGGCAGGAGGATACTATGATAAATGTAGCTGTATTAGGTTATGGAACTATAGGTGCAGGTGTTGTGCAGGTGCTTCAGACAAATGCGGACAGCATCGAACAAAAGGCGGGAGACAAAATCGTAGTAAAACACATTTTGGATTTGAGAGATTTTCCCGGCGACCCGAATCAGGATCTGGTAGTACATGACTATAAAATCATCGAGGAAGACGAAGATGTGAATATTGTCGTGGAATGTATGGGTGGCGTGGAGCCGGCGCACACTTTCGTGAAGACCGCACTGCTGCAGGGAAGAAGCGTGGCGACCTCCAATAAGGAGCTGGTGGCAAAGTATGGCGCAGAGCTGATTGGTATTGCCAAGGAGAAGAAATGTAACTTCCTGTTTGAGGCGAGCGTCGGAGGAGGTATTCCGATCATTCGTCCGCTGACGCAATGTCTGACAGCCGACGTGATTGAGGAGATCAGCGGTATCTTAAATGGTACGACCAACTATATGCTGACCAAGATGGAGGAAGAAGGTTGCGATTTCGATGAAGTGTTAAAAGAGGCGCAGGAAAAAGGATATGCAGAGCTTCATCCGGAGGCTGACATCGAAGGGTATGATGCGTGCCGGAAGATTGCGATTCTCACCTCCCTTGCCTACGGAAAACAATTGGATTTTGAGGACATCCACACGGAAGGCATCACGGGAATCAGCGCCGAGGATTTCCTGTATGCCCGCAAGATGAAAAAATGCATCAAGCTTCTTGGAAAGAGCTGGACGGACGGTCGCGGCCACCTGTATGCGATGGTTTGCCCGATGCTCATTGATGATCATCATCCGCTGGCAGGAGTCAAGGACGTGTTCAATGCCATCTTTGTGCACGGAAATATGGTGGATGATACGATGTTTTACGGAAGGGGCGCCGGAAAGCTTCCGACGGCCAGTGCGGTGGCAGCCGACGTGGTAGACTGCGTGAAACATATGGGAACCCACATCAAAATGATCTGGGAGCCGGATAAACTGGAACTGAGTGACTTTGGCGGATTTGAAAGAAAATATTTTGTCCGGATGGGAGAGGAAGTTTCCCTGGAAGAGATTGAGAAAGCCTTTGGGCCGGTCAGTGTCATTGAGGTGGAGAACGTGAAGGAAAAAGCCTTTGTGACCGGCGTGATGAAGGAGAGCGGCTACCACAAAGCAGCAGATAAATTTGACAACATACGAAGCATGATTCGTATTGATGAGTAGGCATATCGTGTTAAGGTTATCGGAGAGCGGGCGGCCCGAAGGCTGTCTCTCTCCGGTAATCCTTTACGAAAGGAGAATGTACACATGAAATATATCGTAGTTCTCGGGGATGGTATGGCAGACTACCCCATGGAAGAGTTAGGAGGAAAGACACCTTTGGAATATGCTGGTACGCCGACGATGGATGCCATGGCAAAATGTTCCCAGATCGGACTGGTACATACCATTCCGGAGGGAATGAAGCCGGGAAGCGACACGGCGAACCTTTCCGTGATTGGGTATGACCCGATGAAATACTATACAGGACGTTCTCCTCTGGAAGCGCTGAGCATCGGCGTTCCCATGAAGGATACAGACATCGCCATCCGATGCAACATCGTCACGGTTTCCGATGAGGAGAAAGAATATAAAGATAAAAAAATGATAGACCACAGCGCCGGAGAAATTTCCACGGAGGATGCGGATGTTTTGATGAATGCAGTGCGAGATGCCTTTGGCAGCGAGGAATTCTCTTTTTATACGGGAACCAGCTATCGACATCTGCTTATCTGGGACAGGGGAGACGTGGTGGAGTTGACACCGCCTCACGATATTTTGACCCGAACCATCGGAGAATACCTTCCATCCCAGAAGACGCTGGAAGAGATGATGGAAAAAAGCTATGATATTTTAAATTCCCATCCGATTAACGTGGCGAGGGAGAAGGCAGGGCTTCACAAGGCCAACTCCATCTGGTTTTGGGGAGCCGGAACGAAGCCGGGTCTGTCTGACTTTGAAGAAAAGACAGGGAAAAAAGGCGTTATGATCTCTGCGGTGGATCTCTTAAAAGGCATTGGCGTGGGTGCCGGGCTGACCAACATTTCAGTGGAGGGGGCCGATGGCACTTTGGAGACCAACTACGAGGGAAAGGCGATGGCTGCGGTAGATGCGCTTACGAAAGACGGCTATGACTTTGCCTACATCCATGTGGAAGCGCCGGACGAGATGGGGCATCAGGGAAGCGTGGAGAGAAAAGTGAAGGCCATCGAAAATCTGGACAGCAAGGTGATCCGCCTTGTGAAAGACAGCATGGATGCCTCCGGGGAGGATTATCGGATGCTGGTGCTTCCGGATCATCCGACGCCGGTTTCTCTGCGGACCCACACCGGAGACCCGGTACCGTTTTTACTGTTTGACAGCACAAAAAGAGAGAGCCATCAGTGGCATTACAATGAAAAAGATGCAGAAAGACTTGGCATGGACCTGGCTTCCGGCGAGGCTTTGATGGAATACTTTTTAGAAGAAAAACCTTATAGGATTTAGGAGGAAGAGTATGTTAGTCGTTAAAAAATTTGGGGGAACCTCTGTGGGCAGCAAGGAAAGGATTCTCAATGTTGCGAAACGATGCATTGAAGACTACAGAAAAGGAAATGATGTCGTTGTCGTTTTATCGGCCATGGGGAAATCGACCGATGAGTTGATTGAGATGGCGAGGGACATCAATCCATCTCCGTCAAAGAGAGAGATGGACATGCTCCTGACCACGGGAGAACAAGTGTCCGTTTCCATGATGGCGCTGGCCATGGGATTTTTTGGAGTTCCTGCGATTTCTCTCAATGCATTTCAGGTGTCCATGCACACGACGCACCGCTATGGCAACGCCAGGCTAAAGCGCATTGATACCGACCGCATCAGAAATGAATTGGAACAAAAAAAGATAGTCATCATCACGGGATTCCAGGGAGTAGATAAATATGATAATCTGACGACTCTGGGACGGGGAGGTTCCGACACGACGGCGGTCGCACTGGCGGCGGCTTTGCATGCGGATTCCTGCGAGATCTATACGGATGTGGATGGCGTGTACACGGCGGATCCAAGACTTGTAAAAAATGCCCGCAAGCTCGACGAAATTACTTACGGAGAGATGTTGGAGTTGTCCACGCTGGGAGCAGGGGTGCTTCACAACCGTTCTGTAGAGTTGGCAAAGAAATATGGTGTACAGCTTGTGGTAAGGTCAAGCTTAAATGAAAACGAAGGGACAATTGTCAGGGAGGAAATCAACATGGAAAAAATGCTGGTCAGTGGAGTGGCAGTAGATAAAAATGCAACAAGAATCGCAGTGGTTGGATTGAAGGATGAGCCGGGAATCGCCTTCCATTTGTTTAATGCCCTGGCAAGATACAATATCAATGTCGATATCATTTTGCAGTCCATTGGGCGTGACGGCACGAAGGATATCTCTTTTACGGTGGAGGAAGACGTGGCAGATGAGGCGGTGGCCATCATTCAGAAGAACTTCCCTAAGAGCGATTATAAAAAGATTGACGAGGAGAAGGATGTGGCGAAGCTGTCCATCGTCGGCGCAGGTATGATGAGCAACCCGGGTGTGGCTGCTTCCATGTTCGAGGCTTTGTATGACTGCGGTGTGAACATTAAGATGATAAGCACGTCAGAGATTCGAGTGACCGTCCTGATTGACGAAAAATATATAGAGAAGGCAATAAACGCTGTCCATGACAAATTTTCTCTGGCGGACTGATGAACGCCGGAGATTGGAGAAGCTGACGCAGAGAGAAGATGTCATGGAGGCACAGAGAAAAAGAAAGGGGTGGGCGATAGTATGAAGAGACAGGATTACATTTCCTGGGACGCTTATTTTATGGGAGTCGCTTTATTATCAGCGGAGAGAAGTAAAGATAACAATACGCAGGTGGGTGCCTGCATCGTAAGTCCCGACAATAAGATTCTTTCCATGGGATATAACGGCATGCCGACGGGCTGTGACGATGACCGGATGCCATGGGAGCGCAGAGGGACTCCTTTGGACACCAAATATCTGTATGTCTGTCATGCGGAGCTGAATGCCATATTGAATTATAGCGGTGGTTCCCTGAAAGGTGCAAAGATTTATACGACCCTCTTTCCTTGTAATGAGTGTACCAAGGCCATCATTCAGGCGGGCATCGACGAAGTGATTTATTATTCGGATAAATATGCGGATACCGATTCTATCATTGCGGCGAAGCGGATGCTTGACATGGTGGGTGTCGCCTACCGCCAGTATGAAAAAGAAGAAAAGGACCTGACCCTGAAGCTGTAAAGACAGCAGGGGGCAGGCCCGTGTGCCCTTCTTTTACCGAAGTTTTTTTCGTTGCCGGGACATTAGAGTGCGTAAGAATCCATGAGAGATACATAAAAATTCATGGAAGAAATGCATAAAAATTTATAGAAGAAAAAACTTGACATGGGACAAAAGTGGTGCTATAGTAACATAGGTTGTATAGCAACAGAAAAGAAAGCAGAGTGTCCACTCTCACCTTAGCACAGTGGTGACTTGGGTTTATATCGTAAAGAGATGGTTTGTTATGACTTCCGTTTTATCGGGATATGATGGACGATTTTGAGATGTAGTGGATAGTTTTGGTTGCTATTCACTTTTTTTGGTTCACGGGAAAGTGTGCTTGTGAGCGAGAGACGCTCCGGGAGGATGGCATTGCGGCAGAGAAAGCCGCCGCAAGGAAAGCCAGTCACAGGCGGAGGATTCTGCATGGCAGGATTTGTTTTTGTTTCCATGGACGGTTGTTGTCTGTGGGAGAGGATTAATGAGGGATTTATGGAGGTGTACTGCTATTAACGAATTGATGATTAATGAACAGGTGCGTGACAGAGAGGTTAGATTGATTAGCGAGAGCGGGGAGCAGCTCGGCATCATGTCTGCGAAGGAAGCGATGAAGATTGCCAGGGAGGCTGAGCTTGACCTTGTAAAGATTGCACCGAATGCAAAGCCGCCTGTATGCAAGATTATTGATTATGGAAAATACAGATATGAGCTTGCGCGCAAGGAGAAAGAAGCAAGAAAGAAACAAAAGACGATTGATATCAAGGAAGTGAGACTTTCTCCGAACATTGATACCAATGATCTGAACACAAAGGTGAATCAGGCAAGAAAGTTTCTCTCCAAGGGAGACAAGGTAAAAGTAACGCTCCGTTTCCGTGGAAGAGAGCTTGCTCATGTAAATTCCAGCAAGGTGATTCTTGATAAGTTTGCCGCCCAGCTTTCTGACTGCGCTGTTGTAGACAAACAGCCGAAATTTGAAGGACGAAGCATGACAATGTTTTTAACAGAAAAACGTTAAAATTGAGATAGAACAATTTAGGAGGACTTAATTATGCCAAAAATGAAAACAAGCAGAGCTGCTGCAAAGCGCTTCAAAAAAACAGGTACAGGACAGTTAAAAAGAATGAAAGCTTATAAAAGCCACATTTTGACAAAGAAATCTCAGAAGAGAAAAAGAAATCTGAGAAAATCTACCATCACAGATGCAACCAACGCAAAGAACATGAAAAAGATTTTACCGTATATTTAATCGCATATAGAGGAGGAACGGAAGAATGGCTAGAGTAAAAGGCGCAATTGGCGCAAAAAAGAGACATAACAGAACATTAAAGCTTGCGAAGGGATACAGGGGCGCAAGATCCAAACAGTATAGAGTGGCAAAACAGTCCGTGATGAGAGCGTTGACAAGCGCTTATTCCGGAAGAAAACAGAGAAAGAGACAGTTCAGACGTCTTTGGATCGCCCGTATTAATGCGGCAGCAAGAATGAATGGTATCTCCTACAGCCAGATGATGCATGGATTGAAACTGGCAGGAGTAGAAGTGAACAGAAAGATGCTTTCTGAGATGGCAATCAGCGACCCGGCGGGATTTGCAGCTCTTGCGGAACTGGCAAAGAGCAAGGTGGCCTAATGAAAAGCAGACCAGTAAACGGAAGTTTACTGGTCTTTTTTATTTACAAAAAATCGGTAAATTCATTAAATAACAATTAATTTTTCGTTGCAAAAAGGAGGAGATTTTTATGAACACTGTAACCAAATGTAAAAAAATGATAATCTTTTTGCTGGCTTTTGTTATGATATGTTCATCGGTGGGAACATCGGCGGCGACGATCTACAAGAGAGGGAAGAAGACCTATCGTTATACGGGAGCACCCTGCAAGGTGTATGTGGACAATAAAAAAGTGAGCAGCCTGAAGAAGTATGGGATTGTCATTAATAACAATCTGATGATTCCTTACAAACAGTGTCTGGTGAAAAAAGGTCCTGAGATGGAGTACTCTTATGATAAAGCATCCAAAACGTTAACCCTTGTATACAATGGGACGACGGTTCGCATGACGGCGAACAAGAAATACATATATGTAAATGAAGAAAAGAAGAAGCTACGGACGGCGCCGACCATCGTAAATTTCTCTGGAAAAAATGTATATATGATTCCGGCCAAAGCGGTGTTAAAAAATGCCTTTGGGTTCGGATATGAGTATAAAAATAAAAAGAAGAAAAAAACTTTGTACCTGACAACGCCGGAAACGACGACGGACGCTGGTGTGGTGCAATCGGACGAGCCGCCGATGATGCAGGTTTCCACAAATACTTTGACGGCGGCGGCCTTTGCCAATATGACGACGACGCAGTTTATAGAAGCCATGGGACCAATCGCTCAGGAAGATTATAAAAATTCCGGTGTGCTTGCTTCTGTGACTTTAGCCCAGGCTATTCTGGAAAGTGGATGGGGAAAATCTACGTTATGCCAGGCGGGAAATAACGTTTTTGGAATGAAGACGAATCTTTCCGGTAACACCTGGCTGGGTTCCAGCTGGGATGGAGTGAGTATGGTCACTCTGAGGACGGGAGAAGAGTATAACGGCAGAAGGGTCACAGTGACCGCCTCCTTCCGAAAATATGAGACGGTGGCTCAGTCGGTGGCCGACCATTCTGCATATCTGGTCAACGCAAAAAATGGATATGCCAACCGGTATCAGGGGTTGACGGATACCACAAGCTATGTGGAGCAGGTAAATATTATTAAAAACGGTGGGTATGCGACCAGCAGCAACTATGTCTCCCAGCTCATCTCCCTGATTGAGAGATATAATCTCACCCAGTACGACCAGTAAAAGGAAGGACACAAAAAAACGGATGCCTTCTGCTCTAAATTAGAAAGTATACGACTTCTCCGGAACAAAGAATCCTGTCGCCGGAAACTTAGAGTATAATTATCATTGGCAAAAAAGAAAAAAATAAAGGGAAGAGA
>JAUNJG010000104.1 GCA_030533385.1 Eubacteriales bacterium
AATTATAGACAAAACTTGGGGATTAAGAAATCCGCAGGAATATTTGGCGCTTACACTATAAGGCTTTTCTTGCATAATCATAACAAGAATAACCGTTGGCACATTTTGTTGCAGCATCCCAAAATAATCTGTCATCATATCAATAACGGCATATACCAACTCCTTTTTGGCTTGTATTGCGTTACGTTTTGACATTGCTGTAGATATTTTGTTCATGGCATCATAAGCTAATCCTGTACCCGCATTAAGTACTGCACCGGTTACTGCGCTGTTAATCATTCCCTGTATTCCAACTCCGCCAATTACCCATTTTCCTCGAAATGCTTTCTTTAATTCTCCATTTAGCTTTGTTTGCTCTACATCAGAGTCTATCTCATCAAACAAATATCGTAGTTCTTTCAGGTCATTGCCAAACGCTCTGTAATCCTCTGCAAAAAAAGACTTTATATTATCTAGCAACTCATCTGGCAATCCAATCTGATTACAATATTCCTCCACATATTGTAGCCATGTTGCAGCCCCTTGCATCATATGCATTGATAATCCCAATGCAAAATTCTCTTCATCAATACTATTTTCTGTAATTGATTTAATTTTTTGGACCATTTGGTGATTTAGCCATTCAAATTGCTCTTCAAAAAAAGAAAATGTATATTCTTCAATAAAATAACAGCTATCGAATACAACCTCTCTATCCAAAAGGCGCATGGTTTTCTTTCTTACAATCTTAGAAAAATAATTTTGATTTTTCTGTCGTAGAATCTTTTGTTCTCGTAACATTTTCTTGCCGTGATAACCGAGAGAAATTTCATTCCCCTGGATGCACGCATCAATCAATGTTTTTTCCTGGAAGCCAAGCAACATTCCTTTTTCGTAAAGTTCATTTCTATCATCATCGCTAATATCTATCGAACCGGATACTTCATGTAATGTGCTTTGTAATTCCTTTAATTCCTGCACAGCATTTTTAAAACGGAGATATCCTTTTGCCTTAAATTTAATAGTTTCAGGATCTTCCTCTTTAATTTTAGCATCATCAAGAATACCCGTTTGCTGATACGATATTAACATTGTCAAAAGCAGGGCGTTTTTAGATCGTAATTTATGATCTTTTACAAATTTTTCATATATACGTTCTCCATCCACATGTCCAAAACCATATTTACCGGCATATTCTCCGATTTCCGATTTGATCTCATCTGTAACATCATACATCAAAAAGCTGCCGTCCATATAAAGTGAATACAGATATTCTTCAAACAATATAATCCTTTTTTCACAATCCGCCACAATATCGTCAATTATATCATCCGTGATTCCATACAATTTACCTTTTGTATATAAACCACTACGAATTACTTTTGTTTCATTTAAATATGCTTCCAGTGTTTCTTTTTTTATTTTTTCTCTAAAACTATATGTAACCGGATCATTGTCGAATAAGCCAACTTCCTCAATTTTCTCATCCGAAAAAGATGATTCAATATTCTCATTTGCAATTTTTTCGCCACATTTGGGGCAATATTTCATGCTGTTTGCAAGCCTATTCCCACAATTCACACAGAACATTACGTGTTCTCCCATAAAAAACACCTCAACTTTCTCTACTCAAATATTCTAAACACATCCGCCAGGACTTTTGAAGCGAGAAGGCGTTTTATAATTGAAGCAAGGGACTTCCTTGATTCAGCTAAATCATCGGCTTTACTTCCCTGGCTTGGATCTTTTTATTCTGCCATCATTTCCCACTGTAATGCGAGCGCCACACCCTGAACATTTATATTCCATATTTTGGGTAACTTTTTTGACAATTCCACAATAGGGGCATTTTACCACGTAGCTTGCCATTAATACTTGCACCTCATTCTACATCTTTCATTTTTTACACCAATTATAACTCTTTCAACTCCAAAAGTAAACCCGAGAGGTCACTTATTTTAATTTTGTAAACCTTTTAATATGTTTATCAAAGCATACAACCTACATAGACTATACGTAGGAGGTCTATTAAAATGAAAGACAACAGTTATCTGATACCAATCGGCAGACGGCTGGCTGAAGTGCGCCGCTCACATCATATGACACAGGAAGAACTGGCGGACAAGCTTGGTGTAAGCCCGAAACACATCTCCCATACGGAATGCGGAACGTCCAGTCTGTCCCTAAAAAATCTGATTGAATTTTGTGCCATCTTCGATTGCAGCATGGATTACATTATCCTTGGCAAAGCAAACGATGACGCTCTCAGTAAACTCCCCGAAGAGATTTTGAAAATCCTCTATACAGGTTCCACATTAGATGTGGACCGTCTCAACCGATATCTAACCGTTTACGCAGAGCTATTGAACAGGCAGGATTAGGCTTCAAAGAAAAGTCATCCTGCCTGTATTTTTTCTTTACACTTGGAACTATTATCATTTATGCTCTAATTCGTTATGAATCTCCATTTTTATTCAAACCAAAACACGGGCTTTTTCGTTGCAAAAGGCAGACGTCCACGCTTTGGCAAAATCCACGCGTGATCCCTTTGTATGGAAATCTTTTCTTCTATCATCCCATCTGTAATAATCAGGATGGGAGCCTTTTTCGGAAAATCCGCCGCATCTCTCAGAAGATCAACCGCTGGCTGCAGGAGAGTGCCTCCTCTCCCTTTTACCTGCACCGTCCCGGCAATATCCTCAGGAGCCATATAGCCGTTGTCGTAAGCACCTGCATCGCAGAATACGACACGAACAAAGGGAACGTCTCTTGAGACTGCGTAGCTTGCGACGGCCCCCAGAGCTTTTCCGATATTTTCCGGTGTCATGGAACCGGAAGTATCTATTATAACGCCAAATGTATGATTTTCCCTGCTTGTTGATTTTTCGATATACCCTGGACGCGGTATGTCTGGTGTTGCACTTTGCCTCCGGCTTGGTCTTGCATAACTACGTTGTTTCTCTTTCATTGGAAAATGGGTATAAAACCACTCCGCAAGCTTCACTTTCCAATGAATTGGCGGCACCTGCAAGGCTCTGATTTCCTGAATCAATCCTGCCGGGACCGTTCCCCTTCCGTAACTCTCGTGATATACAAGTCCCTGGCTTAATGCGTTTCTATAGAATTCATCCATTGCCAGACTGTCACCTATATCAGCAGGAGAATACACCATACTTCCAAAAAGGTCTCCCCTGTGATACCCGCGGAAGGTCTGCAGACGAAAGCTTCTTCGGGCATCCTGAATGAGCAGGTCATATACGGATTCTGCCGACATTCCTTTGTACGCTTCATCATACAGGCAGCCGGAAGGCATTTTTCCAATATCCATTTCCTTCAGCCACCCATTGATTACAAAATCAGCAGCAAGATTCCAGATAAAAGGATGTCGCCCTTTGCATCGAACATGATGCTGCAGGCCCGCATGGAGAAATTCATGCGCCAATACAAATCTCCATTCCTCTTCACTAAAACTACAGATTGGATTCGCATATATAGTTCCGTTTCCTATGTCCACCGCTGCACACTTTACTTCCTTTATCATGCATTCCTTATAATCACTGACGATACGGAAGGACGCCGCAAGACTGCCTAACAGTGGGTAATGGGAAAGAAACCAGCGGGACGCTTTGCTGATCTCCGTTTCTATCATACCCTTTTCATTGCTGACCGTTCCACTGACTGCTCTTTTTGCCAGATCTGACAGAACGTTTCCGAAAAATATGGTATATGGATTTTCTTGACCATTTTTATAAGAAACCGGCCGATGTATTCCCAGCATATCCATCTGGTTCACACCTGCGGTTCCATAATCCTGAATGTTGCCAGCATCTCCGCATTCCAGCAGCTTATTATATATTTTCTGCTCGTCATCCATCTTAAAAGGATATTTTTTGGAAGGTCTTTCGATAAGCGGAAGCCCCACGTTCACATCGTCCAGAAACTGTTCGACATATAAATCACACGCCTTGTTCCAAATCTTCATGTTTGTATTTGCGCCTTCCGGCAATTTCTCCCTGTCAAAATGTCCAAAATAGGTGTGCATCATACAGTGAGCAATCACACGCATCCATTCAGCGGGCGAAAGCATTATCTGATGATTCACATAAATGCGAGCCTGATAAGAAGATACCGCCATTCCTTTTCCCGTGTCAAATCTTCCGTTCTTAAAAAACACCTGTGCGTTCAGGTTCCCGAACAGGGAATGTGCATTTAGTTTCCATACGCCTTGTATGATGGCTGCCTCCTGCCTGGTCTGCTTGTCGGCGCTGCGTTTTTCATAAGGCACGTTCAGAATGATCATTTTGCGTCCCCTCCTATCAGCCTTGGCAGGTCACGGATTACCTCTGTCATAAACCATGCAGGCAGCTCCCTGCCGCTCTCATCCCTTGCCACAACCATCTGCGCCAGCTCCAGATTAACGGAAGCTAACTCTTTTATGATTGCCTTGTATCTATATATGTCGGATAACCTGTCACCGCTCATGTTCTGCTTATTTTTCGGCAGCTCTTCCAGAAGCCTTGCACGAAACGACTGCGATATGAAGTATAAGACATCCCTTTCCTCCGGTCTGGACGGCCATCTGCTTTTTCCTGCCATGATATCCTCCAGCAGATTTCCGTTTTGAACCTGCTTTGTAAATGCAAGAAACATCGAAGCGTGCTTCGGGGAGAGACAGGCATATGCCATCATTTGGAGCGTGCGGTCCTTTATCTCCTCTTTTCCAGCATGATACTCATGCAAGGCGTCGCTTAGGATTTCCCATGAACTTGGCGTGGAAAACGGTTCCTCCAATTTCGGAGGTTCACTGAAAAGATGATCGGGGCGCTGCTCAATATAGCGGAGCACCCACGGATGGATCGATTTTTGTCTGGCCCATTTGAGCCACACCCGCGCATCTGCTCTTAATTGGACGTGGAACATCCGGTTGCCAAAGCGCTTGACATGGTCTTTACAATGGCGGAATCCTCTATTCGGTTGCCTGCGCCGACAACAATGCTTCCCTCTGGAAGATGATATTCCCCCACACGTCTTTCATGGATAAGGCTGTAAAAAGCTTTCTGTACCTCTTGACTGCAGGCGTTTAATTCGTCAAGAAATAACACATAGGCCTCCTTCCTCGCAATCATTTTAGGCGGAGCAAAGACAGACACTCCACCTTCGATCTGTGGCACTCCGATGACATCTTCCGGAGCAAGTTGGCTGCCCAGAAGTGATATGCAGGGCAGTCCTATTTCTTCTGCAAATTTTTCAACCAGTGCTGATTTTCCGATTCCCGGCGCTCCCCAGATAAAAACAGGGCGTGAAAGAGCAACATTCAGAAGCACCTCCGACAGTTCTTCCTGATTCACTGTCACAGTCAAATTCATAATAACCCTTCAATTCTTTTTTTGTTGAGTAGATGTTTATATTGGATTAAAAAATATAATTCTTTATCAGAAAATGCCGACAATTCCTTTCTGCCGACTCATAACTTTACATCAGTCAGGCAGGGAGAGAACCTCCCCGCCTTGTTCATCTCATGCGGTTATTCACTCTGAGAATGATTCCATATTTCATCCTTGCTATGCAGCGATGGTAATGTTTCCTGTCTCAGAATGATAACGGTAGACATGGTCACTTAAAATTTCATGCTCCA
>JAUNJG010000027.1 GCA_030533385.1 Eubacteriales bacterium
GATCTCTTCCCTTTATTTTTTTCTTTTTTGCCAATGATAATTATACTCTAAGCTTTTGTACTGATTTTCATCTGTCTTCCATCCAAACACTTAGACAGACAGGAAATATCCGTCCATCTACTCATATATCACATGCCAGTGATGGTTCATTGTCTTAACAATGTCTTCTATCTGCGTTTGGTTCTTATCCAACACACTCTTCGCCAATCCCGTGGTTTTCGTATAGGAAATCTCTTCATCGGCTGTAATTTCTCCCGATATCTCCGAATCCACATTCACCCCAAAATTAAAGTACCCAATGTCATCTTCCGCCGTAAAATTTATATTCCATATCATTTCACCATCATTATAACGTGCAGATAAATTTTTATAGATAAAATCCCACTTTAGTTTCGGCAAAGCCTGATTTCCTGCATGATATGTTATGTAACCATCATATAATTTATATACGTTTCCTTCTCTGACATATCCAAGACTCAGCACATTTTGATTATATTCGCTTATCATTGCTTTATTCCTCATAGTCCAGGCACCAAAATAGAGCATATATATACCAATACACACAAAGACAACCGGAACGATATATTTTAGTTTCTTATATATCATTTGGATTCTTGATGTTTTTTTCACATACTTTTTATCCTGATTTAATAATGTATCAAGGGACAAATGATAGGTATTACATATATCAATCAATGTCTGTAATTCCGGCATACTCCTCCCATTTTCCCAACTTGAAACCGTCTGTCTGGAAACATAAAATTTATTTGCATATTCTTCCTGGGTCATATTGTTTTCTGTTCTCGTTTGTTTTATCATTTCCGCTACCGTCATTCTCTTCACTCCCACTTTATCAGTAAAGCGGACATTCGCAATCCGCCTCTCTACTTGCTCATAAACGCAGCTTCGCAGCTTTCAGCAGGAGTTTTACTATCCCTCACTGAAATAAGCGTCCTCCTGGCTCCACTTAATACTCCGTGTATTTGAAGTGAAGAAACTTCTCATTCTGCGTTCATACAACTTTTGTCATTGTCCAGGGTCAGGACAACGTTTCGTCATTTTTCACATGCTAAATCCTCAACCACTCCTGATAGGTCTTACAATGAATCTTTCTATCATCATCAATAAATATCATTGTATCATTTTCTTCCAACAAGTCCTCATTATGAGAAATAAAGATGCATGTTTTCTCATTGAACCGTCGTTTGATATATTTTATTATTTGCCTCTCACTCTCCTTATCCAAATGACATGTCGCCTCATCAAAAATATAAATTGGCATGTCCGACATCAAAGCTCTTGCAATCGCAATCCTTTGCTTTTCGCCGCCAGACAAATTGGTGCCATTTTCTTGTAAAGAACTATGCAGCGTGAAGCCCCTCATTTCCATGAAATGATAAATTCCAATGTTATGAAGCACTTCCTCCAATCGCTCTCCATCAAATTTATCCTTCCACATAAGAATGTTTTCCTGAATAGTCCCTGAAAAAATCTCTGCGTCCTGAGACAAATAAAGTATACTCCCCGATGGATTCCTGTTCTCTTTTCCATCATATAAAATTCTTCCTTTGTCGTATCTCACGAATCCTGCCATCGTTTTTGCAAGGGTAGACTTTCCACTTCCACTTGTTCCCATCAGGAAAACCTTATCCCGGTTGTTTATTTTGATAGATACATTCTTCAAAACAGGCTGGTCAAAACCATAAGCAACATCAACATTTTCCAATACAATTTCACCATTTATTTTGAAATCTGTATCGTTGTTATCTTTAGATTCTGAAAAAATCAGGACATCCTCTATTCTATTGAATGTGAGTACCATCTCCTGAACAGAAGGCAAAACGCCTAATAAATTCTTTATCGGCGAAAGAAAAAAACCAACAAATGTCTCAAAGGCCAGCAATGTTCCCAATGACATTGTTCCCCGCACAATGGAACAAATACCGTACCCAAGTACGCATAGCATAGTACCATTTTCGATGGCCTGTAACACGATTCCTGTCACGGTACTCAAACACTCCATCTGAGATTCGCTCCTCTTTAGTTTTTTCACTTCATCCTTCATCTTTGCTTGATAGAAAGTAGAATCAAAAGCTTTCAATGAAACCAGATTTTGAACGATTTCTTTTATCTGTGTAGTCAGAATTGACTGGTTGTCAATCACTGATTTACTTAATACCAATAATTTATTCTTTGTCATAAGGAAGCAGACAATATATGAAACCACAATCATGTGAACCATGGCAAACATAACGGCGTCAATTCTTAACATGATATAAACAGCCGCAAGCAAAGACAGCATCTCAAGAAGAACCGATGAAAAAATGGTGGAAAAGGTTTTTACAATCGAGGAAAGTCTGTAGTACCTATCCAATATTCCACCGCTTGCGTAATCTTCCTTTTTTTGGAGAGACATACCAAAAAGAGAATCTATAAATTGATGATTGAATGAAATTTCCATCTTTCTGTCCGAATAAATCATGAGACCTTCTTTTAGAAAGGAGGTAATCATCATTATAAGATATCCCGCTCCCATATACAAAAGAAATCTCAAAACATTCACAAAATCTTGTTCGTCATATCTTATTCCATCCATCGCTTCTTTATAAGCAAATGTGATACAAACGCTCTCGAACATAAGGAGGGCAGCAAATAATAAAATCAAAAACATAATCTTATTTTGTTTTTTTAAAATGTTAAGACACAAAGAACTTTTATTGACAGCCTCCTGTTTCTTTCTGGCAACCTTTGTAATCTTTATGGCATATCCAGTCCATATTGACAGAAATGTTTTTACTTTTACTGTTCGCTTTCCTTTGTTGGGATCCCACATATATATCTTCTGTGAATTCAATTTATACACTACGACATAATGAAGTTCGTCATTCTCACAAATCATTATAATTACAGGCATTTTACTCGTATGATATAACTGAGACAATTCATCCACATCACATTTTATGGCAGATGAAGTTATTCCCTTTTCTCTCAAAATTTCAGTCACTCCATATAAGCTTAATCCTTCTTTTCCCAGATATAAATTTTTCCTTAATTCTCTTTCGTCTACTTTGATTTTGAGTTGTTTCAACACTGTAAAAACACATGCCAACCCACAATCATTATCATCATGCTGATACCTTCCCCTCATAAGCGATTCCCTGATAGTTTCACTTACAATTTTTATGGCATACGAACAACCTGGAATATCTTTGATGTCCATATGTCTGATTATGCTTGTCAATATCCTGCCCCGAACGCATGAATACATCATAATAATATGGCTTAGAAATATAGCGTTTTTTTCCGATTCCAAAATCTAAACATTTCCAATGATAGTGGGCGGCAGTGGCTTTTATGTTTCTTGATTCACTCACACTTAATACTTTCATTTATCTTCGCTCCTGTTTTTTTATTTTTCATGGCGCAGCGTCAATGATCAGGCAGACGGGAAACATCCGACTTTCTACCAAGCGCCTCACCACAGCAACATCATAGACCGTCTTTATACCTTCCTGCAAGCCACTTCCATTTTACGTCATGTCAAATCGGCTTTACATCCCATAAAATCAAGGTGTAAAGGTACATTATCTATACAAACCGTGTCTGCCTCTGTATGATTATTTTTGTTCCGGAACAAGTCTATTTTGTCCCATGCGGGGCAGGAAGGAGTAGTCATGCACAAATTAATCAAGGCTGAACTGAAACGATATTTTATTTCCCCCTACTATTTAGGAACCATCTTCATCTTAATGGTGCTTCAAACCAGACGTTCTACCGGATGGATTCCAATCTTAAGCAATCTGATCTTCTGGGGTGATCAGTTTATGTATAACAATTCCATATTAGCAATCCTCTTGTCTCTTTTCATTTTTGCATATGTTTATGAAGCTTACTTCACGAGAATCCTCCATATGAAACTTATTCTTGGCTACACAAAAAGTCAGATATTCATTGCCGAAACCGTCTCGTGCGGCATTTGTTCAGGAATACTGGTCGCCATTGGAAATGCCATATATGTTATCAGGCACCTTTACAACAAAGAACCGTTGGAACTATCCATGAGTTCCATCCTCATAAATACCATCATTTTTATGAGTTCTCTCTCCTGCATCGCCGTTATGATATGCTCCCTTTCTCTTATTCTAAAAAAGCATATTTTTACGGCCCTGATTTTAGTGTGTACTACTGTGTGTATGCTACAGCTCGGAACCAAAGATATTTCTTTACTGACTTTCTCTGAGAGTACGCTTGTCATACAGGAGGAGAACGAAACTGACGAGGGGAAATTTTTTATAGCCAACAACTTGCGCGTAAATGATACTGTTCGCAGCCTGCTTAATTTTCGTGTTATGATATCGCCTTATGCACAATGCAATTACTCTGCATATCTAACTACCGAGCGGCAGGAGGAGAAACCAAACTTATCTTTTTTATTGAAAGAAAATCCTTATCATATTGATTTTTTATTATCAAATATCATGTTATCAACATTCGTGATTTGCATCGGAAGCAATATCTTTAAAAGACAAGATATATAGAAAGGAAGTTTTTTTATGGACTACATGATTACAACGAAACATTTAACGAAAAAATACAAAAATATTACCGCCTTGTCTGACGTATCCATTCATATTCCGGAAGGTTCCATTTACGGACTTATCGGAAACAACGGCGCCGGAAAAACCACTCTCATGAAGGTCATCCTCGGCATACAGGCTCCCACAAGCGGGACGATTAAGAAAAACAATGACATGACCGTCGGCGCAGTCTTAGATTCCCATGCTTTTTACCCTCTATGGTCAGCCAAAAGGAACTTAAACTATCAGTTATCTCTAATAAAAAATACCACTTACACCGCAGAGGAACTTCTGAATATTGTAAATCTGCCAAACAGCAGAAAACCTGTCCTGCAATATTCCTACGGCATGAAGCAAAGACTTTCCCTTGCTCTCGCTCTCGCTAACAAGCCAAAACTTCTGTTCTTAGATGAACCACTGAATGGGCTGGACCCCCAAGGAATCAGAGATATCCGACTTTTAATAAAAAGGCTCAACGGGGAGGGCGCCACCATTATTATTTCCAGCCACATTTTAGATGAATTACAAAAAACAGTCACACATGTGGGTTTCCTAAAAGATGGACATCTGGTTCATGAATGTCGGATTGAAGAAATTCCGGACACGTCGCTAGAAAACTATTATTTTAAAAAATATGAAGGAGAAAGAGAATGTGCCAACTAATCAGAGCTGAACTCCATCACCTATTCCATACAAAGATTTTTATCGTAACATCAGCCGGCCTGCTGCTATATAACATTTGGGATATTCTGCTCACTGATTTTGGATTCAACGTAGGATGGTCCTTTTTCTTATTTCAAAAAACCCCCTGGATACTCATCAGCGTGGCAATGATCACCGCCCTGCACATCAGCCGGGAATTAGGAGGCAAGATAATATACCATAAAATCATTTTCGGCTATCAGCCAAAAACAATTTATCAGGCTTACATTCTCGCTGGAATCATCGAAACATCCTGCTTATTATTCATAGATACATCGTCCATCCTCCTTTTTTCTTATGCTAAAAATTTTACAATGGATATCCATCTTCTTCCCATGGTTATCAATTTAATCATTGTCATCATATCAGCAACTGTAATATCCGTTTTTATCACGGTACTTGTCGTCGCCATTCCAAACAGAATTTTATCCCTTTTTATCGTGATTGGCATTAGTTGCGTATTGTTTCAAAAAGGGGCAGATTTATCCGTCAATTTGTCTGAGCCAACGGAGACAATTTTTTATAATGAAACAGAAAAGGATGCCCCCATGGAGAATCCCCTTTACATCAAAGGTACTCAGAGGGATTTATATTGCCTGGAATTGATCGCCTCTCCCTATGCCCAGGTTCAATATGAAAAATTCATATTATTTGAGGGAAAGGAACAGAAATCAAGTACATCTCTTCTCTTAAAAAAGATACCTTACCATCTTGAATTTATATTTGTCGGAATGATAGAACTATTATTTTTATACTACATGGGACGTCATATATTTCTATCTCATTTTAAATAAAAAGAGGGCATCGCCCTGTCATCTCGACCGGATGACAGGGCGATGCCCATTCTTTTCCACTCTTTTCACAACGCCGATTTTCAAAAATCCGACACCGTGTATTTTTTCTTTATTATTTTGCCACAATATTTACGATACGTCCCGGCACATAAATCTCTTTGCGAATGGTTCCGGTCAGTTTATTTCCGAGCGCTTCCTTCGCCTTTGCCAGCACATCGTCCTTTTCCGCCTCGGTGGAAATGAAGATGGTGCAGCGGGTTTTTCCATTCACCTGCACAGGAATCTCAATCTCGTCATCTTTCATGGCCTCCTCGTCGAAGGTCGGCCAGCTCTGATCAAAAACGGAATCGGCATGTCCAAACTGCTCCCACAGCTCCTCCGCAATATGAGGGGCAAACGGCGCCAGCAAGATGGTGTAAGTCTCCAAAGTTTCTTTGTCCACGCCGCCCTTCTTGCTCATGTCCAGCAGCTTATTATTATATTCCATGAAACCGCTGACTACCGTATTTAAGCTGAAAGTATCCAAACGGGTGGTGATATCGTACACCAGCTTATGACGAAGCTTCACAAGCTCCGGCGTCTCCGCCACCGCCTTGTCTTTATTGTCCATGGCCATCTTCCAGAAACGGTTGAGGAAGCGGTACACGCCGTCAATGCCCTTATCGTCCCACTCAGAATCCAGCTCCGGCGGTCCCACGAACAGCTCATAAAGACGAAGAGAATCGCAACCGTAATCTCTCACCAAATCATCAGGGGAAACTACGTTTCCTTTTGACTTACTCATCTTAATTCCATTTTTACCGGTAATCATACCCTGATTGAACAGCTTCTTAAACGGCTCATCAAAGTCAACCACACCGATGTCATATAAGAACTTGGTGTAAAATCTGGAATACAGAAGATGAAGCACCGCATGTTCCACACCGCCGATATACATATCCACCGGCAGCAGATCATGCGCTTTCTTTTTATTTACCAGTTCTTTGTCATTTTTATTGTCCACATAGCGGAGGAAGTACCAGGAAGAACCAGCCCACTGCGGCATGGTGTTCGTCTCCCTCTTGGCCGGCGCTCCACAACAAGGACAGGTGGTATTGACCCACTCGGTAATGTCAGCAAGCGGGGACTCGCCGGTTCCCGTCGGCTGATATTTCTCCACGTCAGGAAGCAGCAGCGGAAGTTCTTCTTCCGGCACCGGAACGGCGCCACACTTAGGACAGTGAACAATTGGAATCGGTTCTCCCCAGTAGCGCTGGCGGGAGAATACCCAATCACGAAGCTTATAGTTGACCGTCTTCTTTCCGAATCCTTTTTCTTCTATAATAAGCGGCGCTTCCTTCTTCAGCACTGCGGACTCCATGCCGTTCCAGTCTCCGGAATTAATCATCACGCCGTTGGCTTCGGTGTAAGCTTCGGTCATATTTTCAATCTCTTTTCCATCCTTGGCGATGACCTGGACAATCGGAATATCAAACTTCTTTGCAAACTCGAAGTCTCTGTCGTCATGAGCCGGCACGCACATGATGGCTCCCGTTCCATAATCAGCCAAAACGTAGTCAGACAACCAGATTGGCACCTTCGCCCCGTTTAATGGATTGATGGCGTAAGAACCGGTAAACACACCGGTCTTCTCCTTGTCTTGGAGGCGATCCACGTTGGACTTCATGCTGGAATCATAAATGTACTTCTCCACCGCTTCCCTCGTCTCCTCCGTGGAAAGCTCACGAGCAAGCGCATGCTCCGGAGCAAGTACCATGAAGGTAGCTCCGTGGAGGGTGTCCGGTCTGGTCGTGTAGACAGTGATGACATCTTCCCGGCCATCCACCTGAAAGTCCACCTCGGCGCCGTAGCTTTTTCCAATCCACTCTGTCTGCATCTTCTTTACTTTTTCCGGCCAGTCCAGCTTATCCAAATCTTCCAGCAGACGATCCGCATATTTTGTGATGCGGAGCATCCACTGATTCAGGTTCTTCTTCGTCACGGAAGCACCACAGCGCTCACAGCAGCCGTTGACCACTTCCTCGTTGGCCAGCCCGGTCTTGCAGGAAGGACACCAGTTAATCGGCATCTCTTTCTGATAAGCAAGGCCTTCTTTGAACATTTTTACAAAAATCCACTGCGTCCATTTATAAAAATCCGGGTCCGTCGTGTTCACTTCCATATCCCAGTCATAGATGGCGGCAATCTCGTTAATCTGACGTTTGATATTCTTTACGTTCTCCGCGGTGGTGATGCTTGGATGTGTCCCCATCTTGATGGCATAGTTTTCTGCCGGAAGTCCAAAAGCGTCCCATCCCATCGGATGAATCAGATAGTATCCCTGAAGCATCTTGTAGCGGCTCCACACATCGCTGATGACGTATCCTCTCCAATGGCCTACATGAAGACCGCTTCCCGAAGGATACGGGAACATATCCAGACAGTAATACTTCGGTTTTTTGCCATCATTGACATTGACGGGATGCTCCTCCCAGTTTTTGCGCCATTTCTGCTCAATGGCTCTATGGTTATAAGGTGTTGCCATGTTTCTTCCTCCTGTATCATTGCACAACGGTCACAGATGCCTGCTCCTCTCCGGGCTGTGCCAAAGGAATCTCTTCCTTGTCCGGCTCCCTTTTCACTCGAAACTCAACAGCCAGAGACTTTGTAAGAAAAGTCTTTGGGTCTGTCACCGTATATACTATTTTATATTTTCCCGCTTTTGATGTATTCACCTTCCCTTTTACCTTCACATTGTCCAGCAAATCAGAAGAAGATGTCACCGGGGATTTGACTTTTATCAGTTCCTTTAATGATTTCTTTGTCACCCTGCTGCCGTAATCCAGCTTCACGGAGGCTGACTTTTTCAACGCTATCGTCGGATGGTAAGGATTGGCCGCATCCGGGTCCGTCGGATCCCATCCCGTCCTTCTTGAAGTGTCAATTTTCAGTTTTTCCTGGGAAGGCTCCTCCAACTCTCTTGACTCTCCGATGACCACCTTTGTCCCAATTCCGCAGTTGTCATAAATCCACTTGGCATCCGCAACAGCCAGACGAACACATCCGGCAGAAGCCTGAGAACCAAGCTTGTTGTATTCTCCTACCGCCATCTGATTCTTTCTCGTTTTATAATAGTACACCGAGTGGAACAGGTACGGTCCGTGAATCCGGGTGCAGTACTGTCCGTAAACACCACCGTACAGAGCATGCCAGCGCATTTTGCTCACGGTGCTGTAAGTCCCCCGGATGGTAGAATACTTTTTGCCCGTAGAACAGTACATTGCCCGCACCAGCTTCCCGCTGCGGGAATCCACCACGTTGACCAGGTTCGTCTTGCGATTGACATAAATCGTATACCGGCTCGCCGCCTCCGCCTTCCCCGCGCAGGCAAAACAAAGTAAGGCCGCAACCAGTACCGCCAGAACATATTTCTTCCCTCTCATATTTTTTTCCTCCCCTGTTTCCATCTCGTCTGAAAAATTATGCGGAGACATTTTCCTTTGAAAACATCTCTTCTTAGAAATTAGAAAACATCTCTTCTTACACCCCTCTTGCAACGAATGTCCGAAACATCCTCTGAAAAACAAGCTTCATGCGGCTGCGACAGGGCTTATTTGAACAAAAGAGCGTCCTCCGGCGAGATAAAAGACGAGATAACAATAAATTTTTCGCTCTGGATATTATTATATATTCTTTCTGGCGTTTGTAAAGGAAAACTTCTGGAAATCCCCGGAAAGCAGGAGATCGCCGCTCCTTCTTTCGGTAAAAAGGGCAAAATCCCGTTTATTGCCCTCAATTATAAAATGTGATATAGTAGAGGCGAATTATTTTTCAGGAGGTAGATTAGATTATGATTGAATTTAACCATTTTAATTTTAACGTTTTAAATCTGGAAAAAAGTATCGCATTCTATAAGGAGGCTCTTGACCTTGATGTCGTCCGCGAAAAAAATTCGTCCGATGGCAGTTACAAGATTGTCTATCTGGGAGACGGACGCACCGGTTTTACCCTGGAGCTTACCTGGATGCGCGACCGCAAGGATCCTTATGATTTAGGAGACGAGGAGTTTCATCTGGCCTTCAAGACAGATGAGTACGACGCCTTCCACAAAAGGCACGAGGAAATGGGCTGCATCTGTTACGAAAATCCTTCCATGGGCATCTATTTTATCAATGACCCGGACGGATACTGGCTGGAGATTGTCCCGGTTCGATAAGGACTTTCCTGACCGGGACTCCAAAGAGGATTTATGAGTTACGACAAAACATCGATTCAAGAGAAACGCAGACAGCTCCATTCCAAAAAAGGAAGGGTTCACAGCTCTTTTTCCCTCATGCTTCTTAAAATGTTTCTTTTGCTGCTTTTGGTGTGCATCATCGGGATCGTTGGCTTCTTATATGGCTCCGTCGAGGGCATTTTGGCCAACACCCCCACCAACTACAGTTTAAAGCCCCAGTACTCTGCCACCATCATTTACGACGATGCCGGGGAGGAGAGCCAGATTTTAAGCGATTACTCCTCCAACCGCATTCCCGTCAAATATGATAACATCCCCGCCCATCTTCGCAACGCCTTCATCTCCATTGAAGATGAGCGTTTTTATGAACATAACGGCGTGGATTTAAAAGGCATTTTCCGTGCTGCATTCACGGCTTTGAAAAACCACGGCTCCACCCAGGGCGCCAGCACCATCACCCAGCAGCTGATTAAAAACAACGTCTTTAACGTGGGCGGAGAAACCAATCCGATTGCCCTGATTAAACGAAAGCTACAGGAACAAAACCTTGCCATTCAGGTGGAGAAAAACACGACGAAAGAGGAGATTATCACAAACTACCTCAACACGATCAATCTTGGCAAAGGAACCCTCGGCGTGGAATCTGCCGCCAAGTATTACTTTGACAAGTCCATCGAGCAGCTCACTCTCTCCGAGTGCGCCGTTTTGGCAAGCATCACCAAAAATCCAAGCAAGCTAAATCCGATTGACCATCCGGAGGACAATAAACTCCGCCGGGACATCGTCTTGCAGAAAATGTACGAACAAAACTATATTTCCAGTCAGGAATACGAGGCGGCCCTGGCGGACAACGTCTATGAGAGGATATCCAAAAACCAGACCTCCCAGGCACAGACTGCCGTGTATTCTTATTTCACGGATGCTCTCATCACACAGATTGTGGACGATCTGGAAAGCCAGTACGGATACACCCAGGCACAGGCTTACGACCTCGTATACCGGGGCGGCCTGCGGATTCACTCCACCCAGTCTGCGAAGCTGCAAAGGGCGGCGGACGCCATCATCAACGACAAAAATAATTATCCGGTGGACACGGATTATTCCCTGGAATATGATCTGAACGTCATGAAGCAGGATGGAACTACTGTCATTTACACAGAAAAAGATATCAAAAACTATTTTAGAAATGTAAAGGGAGACAAGGATTACCTGACCATCTATCCTACCAAAAAGGATATGAAAAAGGCAGTGAAGACTTTCCGCAAGGCGACTCTCACCGACACGGATACCGTGATCACCGAGAGCCTGCGCTACGCACTGGAACCTCAGGTTTCCTACACTCTCCTTGACCAGAGTACCGGGCAGATTAAGGTGCTTGTGGGCGGACGAGGCAAAAAAAAGGATGACCTGGCCTTGAACCGGGCCACCTCCATGACCCGTCAGCCCGGCTCTACCTTTAAGATTTTGTCCACTTACGCCCCGGCCCTGGACACCGGAGGCATGACTCTTGCCACCGTCTTTGACGACGCCCCTTACACTTATGAAAACGGGGTAAAAGTCTCCAATTACGAGAAGAACAAACACAGCGGCATGATCACCCTGCGGGACGCCATCGTCGATTCCAACAACATCGTGGCAGTCAAGGCGCTCACGCAGATTACGCCTCAGGTCGGCTATGATTATCTGCTAAAACTTGGCTTTACCACTCTGGTCGGCGGACGAACCGGCGCATCGGGAGGCTATGAAAGCGACATCAACCAGGCACTCTCCCTCGGCGGCATCACAGACGGCGTCACCAACGTGGAACTGACCGCCGCCTACGCCTCCATCGCAAACCACGGCAACTATAACGAACCTGTTCTTTATACCTCCGTGGAAGACAGCCACGGCAACGTCCTGTTAAAGCATGAGGCAAACACCGTCCAGGTCATGAAGGAATCCACAGCCTGGCTTCTCACCGACGCCATGAAGGACGTCATTCAGTCTGGCACCGGAACGGAAGCGCAGCTTCACTCAGATATGGCGGTGGCCGGAAAAACCGGAACGACTTCCAACAATTATGATTTTTGGTTCTGCGGCTACACGCCTTACTACACTGCCTCCATCTGGACCGGCTATGATTACAACACTTCCTATGATAATGACAGCGATTACCACAAAGTCATCTGGGCCAAAATCATGGACAAGGTCATAGAGATTACCGGGCAGGAGGTGCGGGACTTTGACGCCTGCAAGGACATCCGACAGATGACCATCTGTGCAAAATCCGGCAAGCGTCCCGTCAAGGGCGTCTGCTCCCACGACCCGGAACATTCCATGGAGCGAACAGAATATTTCCTCGCAGGCACCGAGCCAAAAGGCAGCTGCGACAGACATGTCGCCCTCACCTTCTGCTCCAAGTCCAACCGCATAGCAAGGAAATTCTGCCCGGATCAATTTCATTATCAGAAAATTTTCCGGATTCGCCCGGATAAGTCTTCCGGAAAGACGGAGGATACTCCTTACTGTATGGATTTCCAGGTCAAGGATTACAAATGCAATGTTCACACCAGACAGTGGAAAGAGCAAAAAGATGCGGAAGAATGGCAAAAAAAATTCGGTCTGCCGACTACGCCGGAAGTGGAAGAGGAGCTGACTGTGCCGGAAAACGGCCAGTTGCAGGGAACTCCCTTCGGAAATCTCACTCTGGAAGAAATCGTGGACAGACTGCGAAAAAATTTCTTTCGCAATGCGGACTCCGACACCCGGTAGCTTCGCAGCAGATGCAAACCTTTCATTTTTTCATTTTCGGCTTGAAAATGAGGGAAGCAAGATAAGAAAAGACAAGGGCGGCGCTGGTTCCTGCAGCGGCCGCCTTTAGTCCGCCCTGGAACAGGCCGAGAAACCCTTCTTGTCTCACCGCCTCCATCACTCCTTTTGACAGGTTGTAGCCAAAGCCCGACAGGGGCACCGACGCTCCACAGCCTGCCCACTTCAAAAATGGCTCATACAGCCCCAAAGCCCCCGTGATCACGCCGGTGATGACGAGAATGACCATCACCCTCCCGGGCATCAATTTCGTATGATCTAACAAAAGCTGTATCAGCGCACAGATGATTCCTCCTGCAACAAACGCCTTCACATACATTCTTCTTCTCCCTCCTGTTCTAACCATATGCCGTGAGCGATCGCCGGTATCGTTCTCCCCTCGTTGGCGGATACCTGAGACAGAAGCGCCCCCGTGGGCACAAACAAAATTCGTTTCCACTCTCCTGATTCCAGGCGGGGAAGCAGCAACGAGGACAACACCAGTGCGGAGCAGGCACAGCCGGAACCGCCCGCATGGGCATCCTGCTCCTTCGTGCTGTAAATCTCCATCCCGCAATCTACGTGATTTTTTCTCACATCCACCTGATTTTTCTTCAACAAATCAAGCAGCAGCTCTCGCCCGACCGTTCCCAAATCTCCGGTGGCAATACAGTCAAAATCTTCCGCCACCCGCCCAAAGTCCTCCAATGCCTGATAGATGGTGTCGGCCGCCGCCGGAGCCATGCTGGCCCCCATATGAAAGGGATCCGCCGTCCCGTAATCTTTGATTTTTCCTGTGACAATCCCCCTGATCTTCACCTTCCTTTTTTTCTTCTTCGCAGGCTCCGCTCTGCGGCCGGCCTCTTTTTTCCCGTCCTTTTGTGCTTCCTCCCGCCGCCTTGTCTCCGGCCGGCTTCCGAGCAAAAAGGCACCTGCTCCCGTCACCGTCCAGGTAGCGCTGTAAGGCCTCTGGTTCCCATAACCTAAAGGAAACCGAAACTCCTTTTCCGCACTCCCAAAATGGCTGGAACAGGCTGCCAGGGCGGTGTCTGCAAACCCTCCCTCCACGGCCATCGCCGCCAGAGCGAGGGCTGCCCCCGCACTGGAGCAGGCGCCGTACACGCCATAATAAGGAATGCCCAAATCTTTGATGCCAAAGGAGGAGGCAATCATCTGCCCCAGCAAATCTCCGCAAAATGCCATGCGCACTTCCTCCTTTTTCCTTCCGCCCTTCCTCATGGCAATTTCACAGGCCGTCTTTAGAAACTGGCTCTCCCCCTCCTCCCAATTTCCCTTCCCGAATTTTGGGTCTTCCACAATGACGTCCATCTTTTTTCCAAGAGGGCCTTCTCCCTCCTTTTTTCCCGCCACGCAGGCGTGGGAGAGTATCTCCACAGGTCGGTCAAACATCACACTTTGTTTTCCTGCCATCCGGCTCATAAAAAAATACCACCTTTCCGGCAACCTATGCCTGAAAGGTAGTATTTTCATTTTTTTTATATTTATTCTATTTCCTGCTTATTCTTTCCGCAGCGCCTTCAATGCCTGTATCACAACCGTCGGCAGCACGGCCATCAGACAGACAAAACCAACCTGCCCTGCACCAAGGGAAGATACGAGGAACAGCCGCTTCATCACCGGCACGAACAACACCAGAGCCAGCAGGGCCGTTCCGAGCAGGAAGGCTCCCACCGTCCACTGATTGCTCCAAAGACCCATCTTCCAAATCGGCGCCTTTCCCCGGCAGTTAAATCCGTGGAACAGGCGGGCGAGCGTCAGAGTGGCAAAGGCCATCGTCACCGCCGTCGCGGTACTCTGCGCCATCCCTTTATAGAAGGAAGACAGGGTGGCCGCACCGATGAGCAGGCCGTACAACCCGAGGGTGAGCAGGAAGGATTTTGTCATGATGCCTTCCTTTGGATTTCTTGGAGGGTCGTTTAACACGCTCTCATCCACAGGCTCCATTCCGATAGCCAGCGCCGGCAAAGAATCCGTCAAAAGATTGATAAAGAGCAAATGCACCGGTTCCAGTGGCGCAGGAAGCCCCATGAGGGAGCAGTAAAGCACCACGACAATACCCGCCATATTGCCTGAGAGCAAAAATTGAATGGCATTTTTGATATTGCGGTACACATTTCTTCCGAAGGAAACCGCCTTGATGATGGTGGCAAAATTGTCATCCGCCAAAATCATGGCAGCCGCATCCTTGGAAACCTCCGTGCCCGTGATTCCCATGGCAACGCCGATGTCCGCCTTTTTCAGCGCCGGGGCGTCGTTGACACCGTCCCCGGTCATGGCGGTAATCTTGCCTTTTCTCTGCCATGCATCCACGATTCGGATTTTATTTTCCGGAGAAACCCTGGCATAGACCGAAATCTTCTCCAGCTTCTCGTCAAGCTCCTCCTGGGAAAGGGCATCAAGCTCCTGCCCGGTCAATGCGATGTCTCCCTCCTCAAAAATCCCAATCTGCGCCGCAATGGCGGAGGCGGTCACCTTGTGGTCACCGGTAATCATAACCGTCTTAATGCCCGCTTTTTTCGCATCAGCCACTGCCCTGGCAGACTCTTCTCTCGGCGGATCCATCATGGCAGTCAGTCCCACAAACGTCAGGCTGTCCTCATCATCCAGAGAAAGAATGTCATCTTCCGCCACCTCCCGATACGCAAAGGCCAGCACCCGGAGACCATTTTCTGAAAACTTTTGATTCTGTGCCAAAATGGCCGCCCTGTCCTCCTCCGTAAAATCTTTCACGCCATCCTGAGTCAGAATGGATGTGGTTCGGTTCAAGATGACATCCACCGCTCCTTTTGTCAATATCGTCGGGATGCCATGAAGGCGATATTTTGTACTCATCAGTTTCCGGTCGGAGTCAAAAGGAATCTCCTCCATGCGGGGCATCATGTCCCGAATCTCTTCCTCCGTTATCGAAGCTCTCTCCAGACCTGCCTTCCTCGCCATGACCAACAGACAGTACTCCGTCGGGTCGCCGATTTCCTTGCCATCGTGATTGGAAGAATCGTTGTTAAGTACCGCATTGTATAAAAGATATCGATGGAGAGGAATCCTGATGTTCATCTCCTCCGGCTTTAGGCACTGTCCGTCCAGATAGACTTCCTCCACCGTCATCTTATTCTGAGTGAGCGTTCCCGTCTTATCTGAACAGATGACGGAGACGCTTCCCAGACTCTCCACCGCTTTCAGCTCTTTCATGATAGCATTTTCCGCCGCCATCTTTCCGGTTCCCATGGCCTGTACAATGGTGACAATAGAACCAAGAGCCTCGGGGATGGCCGCCACGGCAAGCGCCACGGCAAACAGCAGGGAATCAAGAACCGGCATCTTCCGGTACATGCTCAGGAAAAAGACGAGGGCGCAGATGGCAAGGATAGCAAGCGCCAGCTTTTTGCTAAACTGATCAAGGCTCACCTGAAGCGGCGTCTTTTTTTCCTTCGTCTCATTCATCAGGCCGGCTATCTTTCCGATTTCCGTATTCATTCCGGTTCCTGTCACCAGCACATCTGCCCTTCCGTAGGTAACCAGCGTTCCTGCAAACACCATGTTCGTCCGGTCTGCCAGTGCCGCCTCCTCAGAAATCACCTCATCGGTTTTCTCCACGCCTGCCGACTCTCCCGTCAGCGCACTTTCATTGACCTGCAAGGAGTATCCCTTCAAAATTCGGCCATCTGCCGCCGTCATATCTCCTGCCTCCAAAAGAAGCAAATCTCCCGGCACCACCTTCGCCGTCGGAATCTCCATCTTCACTCCGTCCCGGATTACCTTTGCGTGGGGAGATGATAAATCTTTCAGCGCCGCCAGAGACTTCTCCGCCTTCAAATACTGCACCGTTCCCAAGACGGCGTTCAAAATAATCACCGTAAAAATAACCACCGTGCTTTCCACATTTCCCGATACGAGAGAAATGATGGCCGCCACGATTAAGATGATTACCAAAAAATCGGCAAACTGCTCCAGGAAAACCTGATAACCCTTTTTTCGCTTCGTCTCCTGCAAGGCATTTTCTCCATATTCTTGCAAGCGGCGCTCCGCCTCGTCCCGGGTCAGTCCTCCCTCCCCGGTTTTCATATGAGCCAGTACTTCCTCCCGGCTCATGCGATACGCTTCTTTCATACGACATCCTCCTTCATCTTCACTTGTCCAGATTCTTTCCACCAAAACGCTGGAAAGACAAAGCAGCTTTTTCATTATGTCTCTTTCAATCATGTCTCTTTTTGGCCGGGGTCATTCTTCCCATCGAAAATTTCCTTTGTAAAGGCAAAAAAAGAAAAGACCTTTTGCGTATACCAAAATATACGCAAAAAGTCTCATTCAACTTCCATTTCGATGATGCATAGGCTCCGGACTGCCGCAGCAACGACAATCGTACTGACGAAACCTATGACACGCCTGCGGCATGCAACTACTCCCTCTTTGCACAAACTGCTCTGTATTTCTCTGTGAGCTTTATTGTATGCAAAAAACCTTCCCCTGTCAATCCCTTTTCTCTACTTTCTTTTCAGAAAGATAACAATTCCGTCATAGGCAGACGAAGAATATCCGTCTTCAGGTTTGCAGCCGACACTGCTTCCCGCCGCAGGAAACCTCTCAATTCAGGCAAAGCATCGTTCCCATTTTCGGGGCTTGAAAAACCCGTCAGTGATACTCCACCTCCATCAGGCAAAGTCCTCCCGGCGGCGCCGTCGGACCGGCTTTTTTCCTATCGCAGGCCGCCAGTATCTCCGGCATCTCCTCCGGCCTTCTTCTTCCCACCCCCACTTCCAGCAGAGTTCCCGCCAGAATCCTGACCATGTGCTGAAGAAATCCATCCCCGTGGAAATCCATGTGGATTCTGTCCCCCTGGCGAGAAATCCTGATGGAATCTACCGTCCGCACCGTCGACTTTTTCATTTTTGGATTTCCGCAAAAACTTTTGAAATCATGCCTTCCTTCCAGCAGGGACGCCGCCTCTCTCATCTTATCAATGTCCGGGCTTTCCGCCGTGACCGTAACGTACTTTCTATCAAACACCGGCTTGTCCTCCCCGTCGTAAAATGTGTAGCGGTAAGTCTTGCCCACGGCATGATAGCGGGCGTGAAACCGTTCTGAGACTTCCTTCACCTCAACTATAGCAATATCATCTGGAAGATAAGTATTCATATATTTCTTAATTTTTTCTGTCGAAAAAAACGTCTGCAAATGTACGTTGGCCGTCATCGCCCTCGCATGAACCCCGGCATCTGTGCGACCTGCACCAATGAGATGCACTTCCTCCCCATCCATCCTTGTCAAAACTGTCTCTATTTTTCCCTGAATCGTATCAAGATTTCGTTTTTTTTCCCATCCATGGTATCTGCTTCCGTCGTATCTTATGACTAATTTAAAATTTTTTCTCATAAAAATTCTCCTTGTTTTTATCATATCGAAACATTTTTCATTTTTTATGATGTCTATAATATCCTTTATTTATGCGGTTTTTTGCGTTTTATCAAACTTTTGGTTTCCCTCCCACAACTTTTATTTGTATGACACATGAATTCTTGTTGTTTTTACAAATTTCTTTCAAATGTTAAAATATCACTATCATCAAGCAAGGGGGAAACGGTGCTTGATAACAAACATATTCATACATGTATAAGGAGGAGATTGTTATGAGTATTTTAAACTTAATTGCTGCTTTTGGCGGCGGCGTATTTGCTGCAGCAATCGGTGGTCTACCAGCATTCATCTTGACCGGTGTGTTCGCTGTTGTCGGCGCTGTAGCCGGAATGTGCGGCGCTGCTGATGCCTCTAACATCCTGGTGAATTACATTGCTTTTGGTTCTTTCTTCGGACCACACATTGCTTTTGCCGGCGGTGTTGCCGCTTCCTCTTACGCTAAGAAGAAAGGCATTATCGAAAACGGTGCGGATATCGCTACGGCATGTGCAGGCTACAATGCTCCTGACGTTCTGCTGGTCGGCGGTGTGTTTGGTGTGATTGGTTTCTTATTCAAAGAATTGGTAGTAGCAAACCTCTTTGGCGGAAGCATCTCCCCACGCCTCATCACAGACGCTCCTGGATTCACGGTATTTTGTTCTGCTATCGTAGTTCGTCTCGTATTCGGTGGCAAATTAAGAACAGGGGACGGCGTTGTCAGCAAAGGCTCCGCTTTCACGAATACCATCGTTATCAGCATCTGCTACAGTTTGTTAGTTGCCGGTGTTTACCTCGCAGCTATCGAAGCCGGTGTTCCTGCTGATGCATTCGGCGGATTGTATCATGTATTAATCTTCGGTATGGCGGCAGTTGGTCTTGTGTTCGCTGAGATGGGTCAGGCATTCTTCGGATGTCACCACATCGTAATCATTGCGGCAGAGACTGTTGTACAGTGTTATAATTCTACAGGCAACGTTTGGATGGCTCTTGTTGTCGCAATCCTGTTCGGTACTATTTCCGGAATCATCTGTGACGCTGAAACGAACCTGATTAACTCTGGCACAGATTCTCATATTGACGGACCTGCATGTGCAATCTTAATCATGACATTTGTTGTTAATGCTTGTTTCCCAGCATTATAATTCAGTGATACAAAAACCATACATACAGAAAGGGCTGTTGCATCTGGCAACAGCCTTTTTTCTATACTTTCTATGTTTTTTCTACTCCCTCTGTCTTCATGGCGATTCCCGGGATAAATCTTTTCTCTTTTCCTTCACCTCACCATGATCCCCCGTTTCATCACCTGTCTTAGTGCAAGATTTTCATCCCAGAAAATTAGATCTGCTTTTTTTCCAACCTCGATGGAACCAAACTCCCCATCTATACCAAGGCTTCTGGCAGGATTGACGGTGGCGCAGGCCACAGCCGTCTCCAACGGAATCCCCATCTTCCTCACCGCAATTCTCACACAATCCGGCAGAGTGGTCACAGAACCGGCGAGCGCCCCGTCAGATACCATGACGGCCCGGTTTCCCTTCACATCAACCTCCTGACCGCCAAGCGTGTATCTTCCGTCCTTCATTCCCGCTGCCCTCATGCTGTCACTGATGAAAATCATCCTGTCTTTTCCCAACATACGAAAAGCACCCCGCACCGCCGCAGGATGAACATGGATGCCATCGCAGATGATCTCCGCCATCACATGAGGGGCATCTGCCGCCGCACCAATGACGCCCGGCTCTCTGTGAAGGAAAGGCGGCATGGCATTGTACATATGCACCAGATGTCCCGCTCCCGCCTGAAAAGCGCCAAAAGCATTCTCGTAATCTGCGTTGGTATGAGCCAGCGACACGGTCACAGAAGACTTCACTTCCTCTATGAACCGTCTTACCTCCTCCTTCTCCCCTTCTTCCGGAGCAATTCCTATGAAAGATACAAGGCCGTCCGCCTCCTCCTGAAAGACTCGAAACAGCTCGCTGTCGCAGGGCAGGATGTATCTGGCGTCCTGCGCTCCTTTTTTTGCAGGGCTGATAAACGGCCCTTCCATATTGATGCCCACCAGTTCCGCCTCATCCAGCGTACCGTTTTCCACTCTTCTTTTCTGCTCTTTGCGGTATCCGGCAGCCACTCTGAGAATCTGTCTCAGTTCTTCCACCGGAAGCGTCATCGTCGCCGGCGCTATGGAGGTTACTCCCTGTCTCAGCTCATAGAACGCAATCTCATGAATGGCCTCCTCGGTTCCGTCACAAAAATCATGACCCACGCCTCCATGAAAATGCAAATCTATCATACCCGGCATACAGTAGCAACCCCGGCCGTCCCACTCGGCTTCATCGTCCTTTTCTCCCCGCTTCGGGCCGCAGGAAAACTCCTGTTTTCTCCGCTCTTTGGCACAATCTCCACCGGAGGCCTCTTCCTCCAATATGACCTCCCGGATCTCGCCGTCTTCCACAACGACGCTCCCCGGCACAAAACACTGATTCTTGGTGTATATCTTTACATTTTTAATTACCATGGCCATCCTCTCCTTCATCAAGGCTGCCCGCCTCATCGCTCCATGCTGTTTTTTATTTTCTCCCGCCGCAAAGCGTGAAAATACCTCTCCTTTTCCAGAGGTTTGGAGAAATAATAGCCCTGAGCTACATGGCACCCGTTTTCCACCAGGAACTCCACCTGCTCTCTCTCCTCCACGCCCTCTGCAACCAGTCCCATGGACAAGTGCTTTGCCAGCTGTATCGTTGATTTTAAGATGATATCCACTTTCTCCGTCCCGATGTTATCCACAAAGGATTTATCCAGCTTGAGCGTATTAAAATTGGTTCTGGACAGCGACTGGAGCGTGCTGCTCCCCGTTCCGTAATCATCCATCTCCACGAGAAAGCCTTTCGACTGCAACTGCTGGATCACCTCATCAAGCCGCTCCCTGTTTTCATAGAGAGCACTCTCCGTAATCTCAAAGGCAAGTTTTTGCGGCATGACGTCGGCGTCCTCCACAATCTTTACAATGTCCTCCACAATATGCTTTCGCTCCAGATGAATTTTACTTAAATTGACAGAGATGATACCCGGGTCGATCGCCTCCGCCTCCAGCTTCTTTAAGTCGGCGCACACAATCCGCAACACCTCATCATCCAGCTCCGTAATCTTTCGGTTCTCCTCCAGGAACGGAATGAAGTCTCCCGGAGAAATCACCGTTCCATCCGGCTTTTGCCACCGAACCAGCGCTTCCGCCCCGCATATGGTTTCAGTCCGCATATCATATTTTGGCTGATACCATACTTTAAATTCTCCTTCCTTCAGCGCCTCGTCGAAGGCATCCTCCATCTCTTTCAGGCGAATTTTTTTCCTCTGTACGGAATTAAAGAAAATATATTTCTTTCCGGTGCCGGCCTTCGCCTCTTTCTTCGCCAGCATCGCATTATCATAGACAGAGCGCAGGTCTCCCGTCGTATCCATGCGGCAAATACCATAAGACAGCGTAAAAATACTCATATCCTCTCTCTTTGCCCGCTCTGTCAGCTCCCTGTTCAGACGCTCTATTTTACGACTTACCTCGTCCTCTTCCTCCCCTTTGATAATGGCAATGAAAATATCCGCCGTGTTCTTAAAAATCTGCTCTTCCGGCAAAATATCCTGAAAGGTTCGGAGAATGAATGTCAGCAACCGGTCTCCTTCTTCCACGCCGTACAGCATATTGATGAACTTGAACCGGTCAATGTCAAAGACGACAAGATATTTCTTTTTCATTTCTTCCTTTGACGTATTTTCATAGTAGATTTTCAGATATTCATAATTTCTTCCCCCGGTCACATCATCCTGAAACGCCAGAAGAGCAATCCTGTCAGAAAGCCTGCGATAGGTCACCCCGCAGACAATCACCAAAAGAATGATACACAGATACATGATCGCAAGCACGCCGACAATACTCTTTTGAATCTTTATGACGTCATTATAAACCACATCGGCGGGAACATAAGTAATCATGTGCCAGTCATTGCACTGCATAGGAACAACGTAGGCTAAATATTTCTTTCCGTTATAATAAAAATGTTCAAATCCTTCTGTGCTGGAATATCCGATGATGACGCTGTCTGAAATATATTTGGCCAGCCTGTAGCTGTCCGCCTCCTTTTCCGGCAGACTGACCGCTCTTCCATTGGCATCCATCACAATACTCTGCCCTTTTTCTTCCAGCACTCCGGTGTTCATCAAATCCAAGAAGTCCGAGGAACGGTAGGTCGCCGTCAACACGCCCTCCACTTTCTCTTCATTTTTGATGGGAGTGACAAAAATATTAAGATATTCCTTCCCGTCTTCACTGAGCTTGCTCTCCGTGACAATCTCCTCTCCCTGCAAAGCCCTTTGTATGTAATCCTCCCCGGACAAATCCAGAGACTCTCCCAACGTCGTATAGCCCTTTCCGTTCTCTCCGAAAAGAGCCATGTTATAATATTCAAAAATCTCCTGCTCCTGCTTCAGAGATTCAATGGTCGATTTTATATTGTCTTTATCAAAAGGAGACAGCCTTAACGCCAGAGCTCTGAGCGCCTTTTGCCTGCCCATCACCTTATTGTCCACCAGTTCCACATTTTTCTTACATACTTTGACTACCGCATCTTTTGTGTTTCTTTTAATATCATTTCCGATATGCGTCCCCAGAGAAAGCACGACAACCGTTCCCGTTATCAGAACTACCGCCAGAAATATCCACAGCGGAATCGTCATCTTTTTTTCAATTGATACCACTCGCTCCCTTGCTAACTTCACCTGAACCCACTTCCTCGCTTTCCTTTACCTTCTCCAAGAGAAACTGTCTATTTCTATTATACAATATCTGAAATGAGATACAAGTCTCCATCTAAAAAGAGCGCTGATTTTTATAACGATTCAGCCATATGTCTGATGATAGACAATATCCCACGCAAGCCGGCCTACAAAGTCAAACCATGACCCGGAAGTCTTCTCCGATGAGAAAAAACAAGACAATCCTGCCAAAGATAGTCATCATTGGCAGGATTGATGTGTCTAAACTTCCAGATACCGTTTTTTCATCTACCGGGTCTTTGTATGAAATACTTTCTTTTTACTCCATTTTCCATAAACTTTTACACCAGATTTGTCCTTTTTATAAGCACGAACCTGAACGTAATATTTCTTTCCGGCCTTTAACTTCTTTATCTTCTTTACAGTTGCTTTCGTTTTTACAACTTTCGCTTTTTTCATATTCTTCTTCAAAGAATATTGAATCTCATATCCGGCAGCTTTCACTTTTTTCAATCGAAGTACTGCTGTCTTTGTTCCCGCTGTCACTTTGAAGGAGGAGACTTTGGCAATCTTGCCTTTGATCCAGTGTGCGTACACCGTCGTATTCCCCGTGACAACCGTTTCTTCTGTCACCAGCTCTCCCTTTGTCTCATGGGTATACCAGCCCGCAAAGGTGTAGCCTTTTCTGACTGCCTTCGGAAGTGTTCCGATGGCCTGTCCGGACATAACCTCTTTTCTCTCCTCGGATATCTTTCCTTTTCTTCCGTCGAAAAGAACGGTTACTGTAACAGGAGCTTCTTCTTTTTCAGCCTCTCCGGCTTTCGTACCGCCGTTGGAGGTTTCTTTTTGTGTGGCCGTCGTCGCTGACGGTGCCTCCTGTTTGTTTTTATCGGTCTCGGTGTTGCCTTCCGGCTTCTTGCCTTCGTCTCCGGTGTTATCTCCCGGTTTCTTGTCCTCGGTGTTGCCTTCCGGCTGCTTACCTTCGTCTCCGGTGTTGTCTTCCGGCTTCTTGTCATTCTCGTCTGTTGTCGGATCCTTCTCCGGCTCTCCCACAGACGCTTTGTTTAATTTCAAAATCTGAATTCCTGACGGCTGGGAATATATCTCCGAAACATATGCCGGAGAAGATGCCACCGTCCTAACCGCAATATAATAAGTACCTTCCGCCAACGCAGGCAACTTCACCATGTTTCCTTTTACCACATCAGTTGCTTTTGCATCTTTCAATGAATCATTGTCTGCGTACAACACTTCGTAGCCTTTGATTTCAAAACCGGAAGTTTCTGTCACCGGCGTCCAATGTACCTCCACGGTGCCATTGACCTTCTCTGTATAAACTCCCGTCGGAGCTGCCACGCTCTGGCCATCTCCTGTTCCGAAACTCATGCCGTCATTCCCCGAACCGCTGTTTCCTGTGTTCCCATTCAGCTGCGGACCTTCATACTGTGGCAGCTTCTTCACAATGACAAACGGACTGAAGGTTTGTGTGGAAAAACTTGCCACATTTCCTTCCACCGTCACCATAAGTTCTGTCGGCTCTTTCTTCTCAAGGCCGTCTTTATAATGAAGCGCTACCAGCGTATCTCCCTCCTGATAATACCCTTCCGGAAGGGTCATGGAGATGGTAACCGGCACAGCCAGCTCTGCTTTACCACCATCTATCGTGAGGTTGATATCGAGAGGAAGCGTGGTAGACACGTCATATTTCTGTTTATCACTTACGTCAAAAGGAACGGAAACATTCAAATCTGATACGGTAAACGCTACCTCGCCGTCTTCCTTCGCTATAGAGGCTTCCAGACCGGATACCTCCACCTCGCTGACTCCTGTCTTCGTCTCTACCTCTACTTTAGGCTCCACGTCGACACCTTCCAGCTCGGCCAGGAAACGACAGAAATCCTGTACATCCTGCGCAACGCCCGGCGCCATCGGACAATTCACAATCTCTTCCAGCGTGATGGTTCTTCCATCATCTCCTTCTTTTCCGGCCTTAAACTTTTCAAAGCTTTCTTTGGCATCCGCCAGCCTCAAATTCCATTCCCAATCTTTCAGCTCTCCTTTCAGGAACGACTCTTTCATGGAAGTCCAAAACTCATAAACAGTGGCATACTGTTCCGGCAGCGGATTCAACCTGAAACGCAATACCTCCGCCCACTTATGGACATCATTTAATTTAAACTCAAAGGACTTCTCCACCGTTCCGGCATAGTTGCCTTTTCCCGTCACTGTGACCGTTCCGGTTCCGGTCACTCCTGTCGGTTGTCCTCTCTTCCCGGTCATTTCTCCCGTATTCTCTCCGTAAGAGACGGTGTAATCTGTCCCTTCTTTTAACAAAGATGTGCCGCGCTGCACCGACGGAATCGCGTTGATGGCATTTCCTGTATACTCATAAACCTCGTCCACGCCGGACACCCAGCCTTCTTCCAGAGATTTTGGAGAAATCTCGAACTCTTTCGTCACAGTTCCGTAGTAATTTCCTTTTCCTGTTATCGTCACGGAAGCCTTGCCGACGTTGACGTTATTCTGATATTCCACGGAGTAAGAATAATCCTCCATCAGGTAATAATCGCCTCCCGGATTGGCTACGAGTACTCTCGGGCGTTTTTCCATTCCGTCGTATTCCACTTTTACGGTGTCTGCGCCAGCGCCGTCCTCCGTCTCAAATCGAACCATATCGTCGGTCAGGGCGACTGACTCCACCTCTCCCACCTCAATCATAATGTCGCAGGTTTTCTCCCCGACGTGGATGGTGGCTCTCTGCTCTCCCGCTTTGCCTGCGTCAAAGCCTGTGAGCATCTCGTCCAACAAAGGCATGGTGGAAGTACCATGAGCAGAGCAGTTAAAAGTCACGTCCAGATTCAAATCGCTGACAGAGGCTCCCTGATCCATCTGAATCACCTTGACGTCCTCCCCGTACTGGGTGACTCTCATATCAGTCAAGTCACATTTTCCAGCGAAAATCTGAATCCAGTTATTTCCGTTATTTTCTCCCGTTTTATCCAAAGCCTTATTGGCATAATATCCGATGGATAAGTGAGAATATTTATCCGATAATATATTTTCCCGGTGAGGCTTACTGTTCATCCAGCCGATGACTGCCGACATCGGTGTAGGCAAACTGGAACCACAGCAGAGGTTCTCTCCGACCCAGTTCGGATATTTAATATTATTTTTATCAATCAGTTTATTAAACAATTCTCCGTTCGGTCTGGTATGAGATGCCAGCTCCGCCACTTCCTCGGCACGGATATCTGCTATCTGGTCCAAAGCATCAAAGGTGGACAACGGTGGCTTTCCGTGCTGAATGCGGATTTTATTGGTCTCGCTCAACACCGTTCTCTTGTACCGGTCTGCGGTGGTATATCCGGTGTTATTCTTGTAATCATCACTCTCAACAAAATATCCACATTTAGTCAAGATATCCAGGAAAGTAAAGGTATCGTGGACGCCGCTCATCCCTCCCAGATTACCATCTTTGTCTTTATAAAGGACAATCGGGGATGCCGCCCCTTCCTTGGAAGCCCAGTAATAAGGCAACAGAGAACTGGTATCATATTTGGTCACATCCACAAGAACCACCTTCGCTCCTGCTTCCTTTGCCATATTTTGGTAAACCGGCAGCCAGCTGTGGGTGTAAGGACAATTTGGCAGATAAATGATGCAGATGTTCGCCTCCGTCAAAAACTTATTCTGCTGTAATTTATCATAGGCGGCCTTGTAGCTGGCATCGGACGTATTAAGAATGTTCGGATTATTGCCCTTCAATGGTTTTCCATAGGCATTTCCCCGAATCCACCATCTGCCGGCCAGGCCTTCCGCATCATTGAGTTCCTCGCTTCCCGTGTACAGCCACAGGTCTTCGATGGCATCCGGGAGAAGCGCTGCTTCCGCTTTCATCGGCATCAGAAGCCCCAAGCCGAGTAAAAACAGAAAGCAAAAGTTCAAAAACAAACTTTTTTTCTTCATATTTACCTCCATATTATAAAAAACAACTTCCATATGTCATGACCGCATGTAAGGCCTGTCACAGTATGACAACGCCAGACAGAGAACATCCGCTTTTTTACAAAAAAGAAAAGAGCCTGCTATATGCAGACCCCATCCAGTTGCTCCATTTAGACACTACCGTGTTCCTCTTCTCTGACAAAAAAGTATGCAGTACATCTCAACTCTGATATTGCTTAAAACAAACGGCACACAATTCTATCCCGTATCTTCTGCAACTGGCTGCCACTATCCAAGGCCCTATAGCTTTGCGTCGCCGTCTTTCGACGGTTTTGCCTTTCATATGGAATTCATTACTTATTTTTTTATTATACCCGTGTTTTCTCAAAAACACAAGAGATATTTTGGTCTAATTTTTCTTTTATATAACAATTTCTCTACAAGGCCGATAGGATGCGTCATCTGGCATAAAAGGGCTTGCGACAACCCTCTGTCGCCCTCCTCCCTTTCTTGACGTTCCCGCCAATCGTTGTTATAATCCCGTCTTTGACACTTTATAGAAAACAAAATCGCTGTATACCCTGTAAA
>JAUNJG010000105.1 GCA_030533385.1 Eubacteriales bacterium
GATCTCTTCCCTTTATTTTTTTCTTTTTTGCCAATGATAATTATACTCTAAGAGATATTTTTCTTTCTTCTGCCGCTGCGGCCGTCACCATTTACAGGTTCTGTCAAACTGCCAGGCCAAAAGGACAGCATCCAAAGACCTCCAAGCGGACGAATGCGATTCAGCTGACACTGCTTTCAAGGATATTTCGTCCATCAAAACCTTCTGTCAGCTTTTCCATTTGAACAACACAATGCCCGCCACGAAGCAGGCAGTCCCCGCCAGTTTTCTCCAATCAAATCCTGCCTTCTCCATTCCGAAAATTCCAAACACCTCAATGAGATAAGCCACAATCACCTGGGAAGCCACAATGAGCATGACCGCCCTGGCAGGGCCAAGGGCTGCCATTCCGCTGATGACCGTGAACGTGATAAAAGCGCCAATCACTCCTCCCAGGAGCAAATATTTCGGCTCCACCGTCCAAAGATCTGAGGGCGAGGTCAGTTTCCTTTCCTTCACGAACCATATGGCAAGACAGACGACAAAACCGGTAAGCTGCACGAAGGCATTGGTAATCCACGGCCCGGTCTTATCCGTCACTTCCGTATTAAAAACGCCCTGAATACTCATCAATGCCCCCGAAACAAGGGCAGAAATCATTCCAAACATGACACAAAACCTCCACACTACCTTTTTCTTTAGTATGGAGGTTTTGCCGGATTCTATTCTGCCACATCAAAAAGACATCCTTACAAAAGTCTTGTCACAGGCGGATATTTCGCATCGCCGGACGTGCCGGGAATCATCATCCGATTTCTTCCAGAACCTCATCCAAAATATGTATCATCTCATCCACATGGTCTTTTGTGATGATAAGCGGCGGGACAAAACGAATCACATTGGACCCGGCAGAGATGAGAATCAGCCCTCTTTCCATGGCCTTATTGATGACGTCCCCCACAGTCCGGTTCAATTCTATCCCCTGCATCAGCGCCACGCCCCGGTGGGCGATGACGCAGTCGTGCTTTGTCTGAAGCTCCTCCAGCTTCTCAAAAAGATAGGTTCCCACCTCCCTGGCATGGTCTACCAGGTCAAGTTTGTCAAAAATATCATATACTTTGCTCACCGCAGCCGTGGCAAAAGGGTTGCCGCCGTAGGTGGTGCCGTGGTCTCCCGGCACGAGGGCATAAGACGCCTTCTCTGCCGTCACAAAAGCTCCCACGGGAACACCGCAGCCCAGCGCCTTGGCGAGCGCCATCACATCCGGCTTCACCCCATAAAGATCATGAGCATAAAGAGAGCCGCACCGTCCCATACCGCACTGTACCTCATCAAAAATGAGAAGGATGTCTTTTTCATCACACAGCGTCCTCAGTCCTTCTAAAAATTCCTTGTCCGCCGGATAGATTCCTCCCTCGCCCTGCACTACCTCGCAGATGATTCCACAGGTTTTGTCGGTAATTTTTGATTTCACATCTTCTAAGTTGTTATATTCTGCGAACACCGCCCGCATTTTTTCCGGAACGAAGCCTTCTTGATACTGTGCATTTCCCGTGACGGAAAGAGCGCCCTGGCTTCTGCCATGGAAAGAATGATTCATGGCGATAAATTCATATTCTTTTGAGGGATCTTTGCAGTAAGCATATTTTTTCGCTACCTTTAAGGCACCCTCAATGGCTTCCGTTCCACTGTTGGTAAAAAATACCTTGGACATCCCCGAAGTTTTGACGATTTTTTCCGCCGCCTCCACCGCCGGAACATTATAATAAAGATTGGACGTGTGGATAATCTTATCAATCTGTTCTTTTAAGGCATCATTATAATCTTTGTTCCCGTATCCCAGGGCAAAGACAGCGATTCCCGCTGCAAAATCCAGATATTTTTTTCCGTCGGTATCGTAAAGATAGACCCCCTCCCCTCTTTCCAGCACGATGGGATATCGCTGATACGTTTTGAGAATGTATGATTCTCCCCGGTTGATGTAGTCTTGCATGGCTCCCATATTTCTCTCCTCCCTAAGCAGCTCTGCCCCGTCCCTCCGTACCTTTTTTCTCAGTCGGGAGCAGAAGCTGACATCCTGTTTTCCTATGAGCTTTTTCTCGCAGCAGCGCCGGCTAGAACAGCGGCTCTTTCAAGATGGCCGTTCCGATACCTTTCTCGGTAAAAAATTCCAGAAGCAGGCAATGCGCCACCCTGCCATCCAGAATATGTACCCTGGACACGCCGTTTTCAATGGCCTCGATACAGTTGGCAAGCTTTGGCAACATTCCGCCGCCCACCACGCCGTTGGAGATAAAGCCTTTTGCCGTGCTGACATCCATCTCTGATATCAGCGTCTTTTTGTTGGCAGGATCCACAAACACTCCCTCTATATCCGTGAGGAATACCAGTTTTTCCGCCTCCATGGCCTTCGCCACGCCACAGGCGGCGTCATCTGCATTAATATTGTAAGAGGCAAACTGCTCGTCCATTCCTATCGGCGCAATGACCGGAACAAAATCATCGTCCATCAAAGTGTGCAAAATCCCTGTTTTGACAGACCGCACATTTCCCACATAGCCGATATCCTTTCCGTCCGGCATTTTCTTTTCCACGCGGATCATGTCAGCATCCTTGCCGCAAAGACCGACGGCATTGACGCCCATTTTCTGCATCAGACCTACCAGTTCTTTATTCACCTTATTCAAAACCATCTCCGCAATTTCCATGGTTTCCTTGTCAGTGACGCGAAGGCCGTTATAAAATTCCGCTTCTTTTCCGGAGAGCTTCACCCATTTGCTGATTTCTCTCCCTCCCCCGTGGACGATAATCGGCTTCATGCCGATGAGTTTCAGCAGCGCCACGTCCTTAATCACATTGGCTTTCAGGCCCTCGTCAAGCATGGCACTTCCTCCGTATTTTACCACCACAATTTTTCCGTAAAACCGACGGATATAAGGCAGCGCCTCAATGAGGGTGCTGGCTTTCATCATCTCGCTGTTCATTTCGTTTAACTCTAACATCCTTGTGCCCTTCTTTCCTTTTCCACATCTATCACATCACCGGAATCCACTTTCCATCAGGAACGATAATCCGCATTGATTTTTACATATTCGTAAGTCAAATCACATCCCCAGGCGGTGGCTGACGCCTCGCCTGCATGAACATGGAGCCTCGCCCTCACCGGATGGCCGGACAAAATTTCCGTGGCCTTCTCCTCACTGTAGTCCGTGGCGATGCCGTCCTTCACAATATGCAGCGTTCCTTTGTCACTCTCCAGCGCAATGTCCACCGTCTCCGGATCAAAAGAGGCGCCGCTGTAGCCCATGGCGCAAAGAATCCTTCCCCAGTTGGCATCCTTACCAAACACCGCCGCCTTGGTCAAACTGGAGCAAACCACCGCCTTGCTGATTTTTTTCGCCTCTTCTTTCGAGGACGCTCCCTCGCAGACTACCTCAAAGAGTCGGGTACATCCTTCCCCATCCCCCGCAATCTGCTTCGCCAGGTACACAAGCACCTGCCGCAGCGCCTGACGAAATATCGAAAGTCCTTCGCTGCCCGCCGTCAGCGGCCCATTTCCCGCCATCCCGTTGCAAAGAACGAGACAGGTGTCGTTGGTGGAAGTATCCCCGTCCACGGACACCATGTTGAAGCTATCCTCAATCTCTTCCCGAAGTACCTCCTGAAGCACTGACTGTTCAATGGCTGCATCACTGGTGACAAAAGCAAGCATGGTACCCATATTCGGATGAATCATGCCGGAACCTTTACACATGCCGCCCACGGTCACAGTGTGCCCGTCGATGTCACATTCCACCGCATACTCTTTTTTGTGGGTGTCGGTAGTCATGATGGCCTCCGCCGCCGCCGTGGCGGCCTTCGTACTCGCCTCCATGGCCGGAACCAGCTCCCGGATGCCTTTCTCCACCACATCCATGGGAAGCTGCACGCCGATGACCCCGGTGGAACAGACGAGAATCTCCTCCGGCCGTACCCCGAGAAGCCCCGCCGCAAGCTCCGCTTCTTTGTTACAATTCTCATAACCTTCCCGGCCGGTGCAGGCGTTGGCAATGCCGCTGTTGACGACGACCGCCCTCGCCTGTCCACACTGACTTGTCACCCTCTTATCCCACAGCACCGGCGCCGCCTTCACCACGTTTTTGGTGTAAGTACCGGCGCAGATTGCCGGCACCTCAGAATAGATCATTGCCATATCCTTGTTGGTCTTTCCCGCCTTGATTCCTGCTCGAAGTCCCGCCGCGAGGAATCCTTTCGGCGCCGTGACTCCCGCCTGTATCTCTTTTATCATACGCTCTCTCCTTTTCTACGGGAACACCGGAGGCATCAAAAGCCCGGTGTATTCCGGAAGCCCAAACATCAGGTTCATATTTTGCACTGCCTGCCCGGCGGCACCTTTTACCAGATTGTCCATAGCTCCCATCATAACGACTCTGCCCGTTCTCTCATCTTTTTTCACATTCACGTCCACATAATTGCTGCCCTCCACCCATCGGGTCTCCGGACATATCCCGGCAGGTAGCACCCTGACAAACCGCTCTCCGTCATAGGCCTCTTCATAAAGTCTGCGGATCTCCTCCTCGGCACAGTCTCTCGTCAAAGAACCGTAGGCGGTCACCAAAATCCCCCGGTTCATCGGTACCAGATGCGGCGTGAAGTTAATCACCGTCTCCTGTCCGGATGCACAGGTAAGCTGTTCTTCAATCTCCGGCGTATGACGGTGGGTGGTGACGCCATATGCCTTGATGCTCTCGTTGACCTCACAGTACAGATTTGCCGTCTTTGCTCCTCTTCCTGCCCCGGAAGTGCCGGATTTTGCATCAATGATGATGGATTTCATATCCAAAAGTCCCGCTTTTGCCAGAGGGTATATGGATAAGAAGGAACAGGTCGGATAGCAGCCCGGATTGGCCACCAGACGGGCCTGTCTCACCTTCTCTCTGTTCACTTCACACAGACCATACACTGCCTCCTCCAGATATTGAGGACTGCCATGGGTCAGACCATACCATTTTTCGTAGACATTCACATCCTTCATACGAAAATCAGCGCTCAAATCAATGATCTTTACCTTTGATAAAATGTTTTCATCTACCAGCGTGCTGCAAAGCCCCTGAGGCGTGGCCGTAAAAATCACGTCCACTTCCTCGCAGAGCGCCTCCAGATCCTCTCCTTTACAAATATCCGGCACCAGAGTAAACATATTGCGGAAAACATCGGCATAAGGAGTACCCACATAGCTTCTGGAGCCATACCATTTTATCTCTGCTTCATTATGTCCAAGCAAAATGCGCACCAGCTCCTGTCCGGCATAGCCGGTGGAACCGATAATTCCTACTTTTATCATCTCTTCCTTCCTTTCCATCCGTTGATAAACACTCGAATTTTATCATTATCCCACAATTTATTTTAATTGACAAGTGGTTGCCGCCGATGACAGCGGTAAAGAATAAAATATTAAAATCAATTGTTTCTCATCCTGATCTTGTAT
>JAUNJG010000003.1 GCA_030533385.1 Eubacteriales bacterium
GCCTTCGCCTTCTCCTCTTTTTCCGGCTGCGCTTCCGCCTTCTCCTCTTTTTCCGGCTGTACGCTTTCTTCCGCCTCTGTTATCTCTGCGGACTGTGTCTCTCCGGAGGCTGCTCCCACCTCTTGTATTTGCCTTTGTCCTTCCTTCAGCTCCTGAGAACTTTCCTCCTTTTCCGATGCTGCCTGCCTGTTTTCTGTCACCACCCCAGAACTTTCGATATCCTGCGCCCATCCGACAGAAGCGTTGGAGAAAATCAATACAAGAACCAAATACCAACTGAGATACCGTTGCCATTTCTTACACCTTTTTCGATTCATTCCCTCTGTCCCCCTTCTTCATAATTTCTGCCTAAACGGCAGCTCCTATCAAAGATTCGCCAATCGTCTGATTGCGGAAAACCCGGGCATCAGCCTAAAGAAAGAATTTTTATGTTTTGCAGTTTTTATCTTTCATTCCTGCATTTTTTAGACTTTCAAAACTCTATTTTTCGCTTATTCCCAGTACATTTGATTAAAAAAATGTTTTTTCCTTCATAAAAAAGTCCGCAAAAATCCAGAATCCGACACCATCTTCATTATATTTATGATTTTATACAAATTATTTCTCTATTTCAACTATGATTTCGTGAATGAAATATTTTTACCGAAATTTTATCATTCACGAAAAGATTTGTCGCTTCATGAAATTTTATTCTTTTCCTTCCACACAGCCGATATGCAGCCACTCCCGTAACCGAACAACATCAAAAACTGCATCCAGTCTTGCGCTGAAAATAAAAAGACCTGAAAAATCCATCTTCAAGATTTTCCAGGCCTTTCTGGTACATAGATTCATCTAAAATCAGCACTCTCATCTCTGCTCGGGATATCGCCTCAATCCCGAAAGATGCCTCGCACCGTCAGGTGGTAATCCGACATCAGCAGACCGGTCATGTAAAAGGAGTATTTCAATGTCAGGTGAAAATCCTGCTCCCCACAGCGAAACTTTATTTTCTTTGTGTCGGAAGTCAGGTTCAACATTCCCGCCGGAGATTGGTAACGACAAGACTCTGTGCTTCCCTGTCGGAAGAGAAGAATGGAACTGCCGTTTCCCGTCTTCCTAAGCTCCACCTTCTCCGGGGTGATGGTCAGCCTGTTTTTCAAAACCAATCCCTCTTCCGTATGTTCCGAATAAAAAACATAATGGACATCCCCTTTACGGAAATATTCTCCCGGCACACAAATCTCGGAAATGTCCTCCTGTCCGAAGGCAGTCTGCACACCCCGCACCGTCAGATGCAGCTTTCTTTTTTTTCCTGTCGATTTCCTCAAAACTTCGTCCCCTTTTGTTTTCTCTCCCATAATATTACCCGTCATAGCGGCTCATGGCCAAGTCAATCAGTTCCTGCACAAGCGCCGGCTTATCTATGCCTTCCGCTTCCCAGAGCATTGGGTACATACTGATGGAGGTAAAGCCAGGCAGGGTATTGATTTCATTAAAGACAACCTCGTCTCCCTCGTCAGTAAGGAAAAAATCTACCCTGGACAGGCCAAAACAATCCAACGCACGGAAGATAGCCACAGCATCTTTACGAATTTCCTCGGCTTTTCCAGCTGGAAGCTCCGGATTGACAATCGTCTTTGATTCCTCGTTGTTGTACTTTGCCTCATAGCTGTAAAACTCATCCGCCGCCAGAACTTCTCCCACACCGGAAGCTCTGACTTCCCTTCCGCCTAACACGGCACATTCCAGCTCTCTTCCCACGATGGTTTCCTCCACGAGGATCTTTGCGTCGTGCTGCGCCGCCAGTTCCAGGGCACGAATCAGTTCTTCCCTGTCTCCCGCCTTGCTCACGCCCTGGGAAGATCCCGCCTTCGACGGTTTCACGAAGACCGGGTAGGAGAGGTCTGCCTCGACCTTCCCGATTACGCCGTCCATATCCGCAAGCTGTGCCCTATGCACGCCCACAAACTTTGCCTGACGAACGCCGATGGAATCCACAATAATTTTCGTATAAAATTTATCCATGGAACAGGCGGACGCCAGCACGCCGCAGCCCACATAAGGAATGCCCGCCAGCTCCAGCAGTCCCTGCAGCGTACCATCCTCCCCATTCATTCCGTGGAGAACCGGAAAAACCACATCAATGCTAATTCCATCCACCCGGTCCCCGCGAATCAGAAACAACTCTTTCCTGCCCGTATCCGGAGAAAGATACGCTTTCGTATGCCCGTTGACCCAGGACCCGTCTTTTAGATGTTCCAGCGTGTCAATCAGTTTCCATTGTCCTTCTTTTGTAATGCCCACCATGATGATATTGTATTTATCAGTGTCAATATTTTCGATGACCGTCGCCGCAGACACCAGAGATACTTCATGCTCTGAAGAACGGCCACCCATGATCACTACGATATTTTTCTCTGCCATTTTGCTTCCTTCCTTTCTCACACTTCTATATTTATCATTCCAGGATTCCTTGCTGTCTTCCGTTTTTTCCCGGGCAGTCATCCCATTTTTATCCAGGGTATTTTCTTTTCTGCTTCCGGGAGAAGTCTCCTCTTTCTTTGCTATTTGATACGTTTCTTTAACATATCCGGATTTACTGCGCTGTTGAGAGCTGTCTCCCTCGTAATTTTACGCTTATTGTAAAGCATTCCGAGGTAGGAGTCCATGGAAAACAAAGTGTCTGACATGGAAGAATACAACATACCGTCAATCTGATGTACTTTTCCGTCTCTAATCATGTTACGGATGGCGTTGTTTGTCGTCATCAGCTCAAAGGCAGGAATCAGTCCTCCCTCCGCCCTTTGCACAAGCTGCTGGGACACAACGGCATTCAGAACGGACGCCAACTGCACGGTAATCTGCCGTTGCTGATTGGCCGGAAACACGTCGATAATTCGATCTACCGCATTGGCGGCCCCAATCGTATGAAGAGTGGAAAATACGAGGTGACCGGTCTCCGCCGCCGTCATGGCTATGTTAATCGTCTCATAGTCTCTCATCTCTCCCAGCAATATTACGTCCGGCGCCTGACGAAGTGCCGCCCGAAGTGCCGCCTGATAGCTTTTTGTATCAGAGCTTACCTCCCTCTGACTCACGATGCTGAGCTTATGTCTGTGCAAAAACTCCAAAGGGTCTTCCAAGGTAATGATGTGACTTTCCCTGGTACTGTTAATCCTGTCAATCAGACAGGCAAGGGAGGTGGACTTACCACTGCCCGCCGGTCCGGTCACAAGCACCAGCCCTTTCTTATAGTCTGCCAGATTTAAAATCGCCTGTGGAATTTCCAGATCGCCCGGATTTGGAAGCTGAAAGGCAATCAGACGGATGACGGCCGCCAAAGAACCTCTTTGCTTATAAATGCTGGCACGAAATCTTGCCATGTTGGGCAGGGCAAAAGAAAAGTCATCGTCTCCCTTTTGCTGTATGTCCGTCAGGCTATGTTCCGGCACCAGACTGTAGATTTCCCTGACCATCCTCTCCGTATCTTCAGGCATCATCCTGTGTTCGTCCACATGAATCATCTTTCCGTTCACCTTACAGGTTAGAGGAAGTCCGGCCACGATAAAAATATCTGCGGCGCCCAGAGTTGTTGCTTTTTCCAAAAATTCTTTTAACTCCATCTATTTTTCTCCTTTTCCCGTATATACATCCATAGAATTATCTGCCTCCCAGCTTTCCAGTGCCTGCACCCTCCAGTCCGTAATCTCGTAGGACGGCCGGACTTGCGTCCCTCTCATCGTCACTGTCACCATCAGTTTTTGTTTTTCTTCTACCATCTCTTCTAAGAGGCGCCGCTCTCCTTCCACGCAGGTATCCTCTCCTCTGTCCAAAGCCTCCTGCATCACCTTCAGACGATCGTACACCCGGTTGGATGCCTTGTAGTAAGCAGTCGTATGCTCCGCCGCCTTCTCGGAAAGGCGACGGTCTGCCACCGCATTTTCCAGCGACAAAACAGAAAACGTCACAAGGCATAATGTAATAAAAATGAGGATAATCAGGGATACTCCCATATTCACGGCCGGAATCTCTCGTCTGTTCATGCAAAGTCCCCCTCCTCCGGCTGATATTTATGTAATTGCAGGCTGTAGATTTTCTCTCCGCCCTCTCCGGTGACCTGTATATTCATCACCCACATCCCCTCTTCTTTCGTCCAGTCCAGCAAAAGAACATACTTCGCCTTCTCCTCCGTCGGCTGCCAATTTTCATCGTAACCTAACACCGCCCGATTTTCCGTCACCGCAACGCCCGGGAAATATCTGGGCAAATCACCGGAAAAATCCCGGCTCCCCTCCAAAATCTCCGCTGCGGAAGAAGCCAGATTCTGTGCCTGGAACAACTCCTCCGCCTCCCTGCTGACTACATGGGACTTGGCAAAAACCTGTAAAAATATCGCCGACGTCATCGCAAACACCGTGATGGATATCATCAGCTCAATCAAAAACAGGCCTGATTTTGAATGTCTTCTCTCTCTCATTTCTCACCCTTCCAGTCTTATGTACACAGACTCCGTCTGTCCTTTTCGTCCCACCTCAAACAAGACGATATTTTCTCCTGCCACAGAAGCCGAAAATGAATCCAGCTCCACCAGCGGCTGTCCTCCGCAAAGACCCGAAAAATTGCTGTCTTTTATGTAAAGCTCCTTCAGCTTCCCTTCTTCCAGATATATATAGGTTCCATACCTTTCTCCCTTTATCTCCTCCCGGATGACCAGAACCTGTCGTCCTTCCAAATCCAAAATCTCCATCTCAGAATCGCTGCCACATTCCCTGATTTTTTCTTTCAGATATGAGACGGCCGTCCGAACGGTATAATTTTCCTGAAGTCCCAGCGCTGTCTCCTCGTAAATCCTCGCTCCCTGCAGCACGACCAGCAGAGCGCACAAACAAAAGAACAAGATAAAAATAAGGGGGAAAAGCACATCTATCGTATGTATGCCAGACTTTTTTTTCATTATATCCTCCTGAGAGACATTTTTGTAGTCCTATCTGTCTTTTTGTAAAATCCGAATGACATTGACATGCGGACGAAGATTCTTTGCCACGACGTCATATTTTACAATATATTTTTCTTCATTGTAACTTAGTCCGTAATGTTCTTTCATGTAATCCAGACTCTCGGGATAGGCTCCCTCCGTACCATAGCAAAAAACAGCAGACTGCACAACCGCCTTTCGGATATTTTCCATTTCTTTTTCTTCCGTCACGGCAGAAACCGAATAAATTCCCCTCCAAAACAGAGCCAGAAACACCAGAAACATCACCAACGGCAAACAATACTGCCAACAGCTTCCTCCTTTTGCGTCTCTTCTCATCTTCTCTCACCTCCGCCTTTCCTGTCCGCTCAGGCTATGCTGGACAAAACACCCATGAGAGGGACCATCACGGAAAGAAGAACCGCTCCCACAAGAACAGACAGGACAGCCACCAGCGTAGGTTCCAATACGGAAACGATATTTTGTATCCGAACCGATACCTCCTCATCCGCCCGGGAGGCAATCTGCGCCAGCGCCTGGTCCGTTTCCCCCGTCCTTTCCGCAACAAACAAAATTCTGGCGTCAAGCCCTTTTAAGATTCCTGCTTCCGACGCCGCCCGGGAAAGAGATTCTCCCTCCTCCATCTTTTCTTTGCATCGTTTCATTTTATCTGCCATGGAACGGCTGCCCTTCATCAGCGCTTCCACCAGGTGAAAGGCATCCTCATAGTTCATTCCGCTTCCAAGAGCCATGGACATACCTGATGCAAAACGGGCCACTCCGATTTTCTCCGCAATCTTCCGTGCAAAAAGGAAGCGAAGCACCGTTTTTTGCAGCAGTTTTCTTCCTTTCTTCGCCATCGCCAGCCAGAATATTCCTCCCACGATGAGCAGGGTGATGGCAATCACCAGACCATAATGGCTGCGGATTCCCATGCCCACTCTAAGCAAGACGGCCGCCATCCCGCTCATCTGCCCGCCCAGCTGCTCATACACCTGCGCAAACACCGGAAGCACCTTGACCATCATGACAAGGACAATCACTCCCATCATTCCGAGCATCAAAAGAGGGTAGCTCAGCGCATTTTTAATGTCCTGCTTCATCCCTTCTTCTCTCTCATAATATGCAGCCAGTCCTGCCATCACTTCGTCCATGTGTCCCGTCTGCTCTCCGATGCGAATCATATGAACCATGTAATCCGGAAATGCCTCGCTCTCCTCCAGCGCCTCGTAAAACATCCCCGTCTCTTCCATCCGTTCATACAATTCTTCATATAATTTTTTTTGCGTCGGACTGCTGTCCCCCACATCTTCTTTCATCATCATAATGCCTTCGGTCACAGAGATTCCAGACTTTAACACCATGGCCATCTGCTCACAAAAGGCAATTTTTTCACTATTTGACAGTATCCGTCTCATTCTCTCCTCCTGTTGATACCGGTCTTCCTCCCGCTTTTCCCCGCAGCCCGGGTCTTTTCCCCCGCCGCCTTCACCATGAAAGGGAAGAAAACCACTCCAGTATCTTAAACCGAAAATGTGCCGACTCTCCGGCAAGGACTTCCTTTTCTTTTTCGGGGACTGCCCCTTCCAGGTCTTTTTGTCCTTTTTGGGAGAGATTCATAGATTCCTCTGCATTATAACATAGTTCAGGGTAAATTGCACACCACCAGTTGTGCCCCTTCGCCTCCCCGATGTCCACTCGAAGAGCGGTGTATTCCCCTGCCGGAAAGAAGATGGAACCATACCTTTTTATTGGAAATCTTTCTTTCACAAAAAAGACTTTCACCGCCTGTTCTTCTCCCTCCTTCTTCAAAATCTGTCTCGCTTCTTCCTCCAAATACCTTATCCTTTTTTCCAAATCTTCCCGCAGCACTTTGGCATTCCCTGCCTTTTTTACCTGTTCCTCCATCACGCAAAGCAGTCCTTCCCTAACTCGTTTCTTTTGTTCCTGCGCCTTTTTTTCATCGGAGTCAGCCCGGACATGAAAGCGAAGTGCCCCATCATAAATAGAAAAAGTTTCTTCTATATAAAGTTGATAGGAAAGTCCCACCGTCATTCCCGCAAACAAAAAGAGCAGCACCAGGCGACTGATATCCGAAATCCATTTTTTTGTTTTTATATTTTCTTTCATAGTAAAAGAATGGACAGCTTTTTTTCCTCTTAGTCCGATTCGGCCCGGTATTTTTTTATTTTTGTCATTCTGGAATGGTTGGAACGATTCCGTCCCCGGCTTGTAAAAGGCCGCCGCTTTCCTCTCCCCCTTCACAGAAAGTGAGACAAAAATCATCTTTCACCACAAGCCGATTCCATCGTATTTTTGTCTGGCTCACAAACACAGGTCTTCCTTCCGCTTCCGCCTTCAGCACATCCATGGGCGTCCGGCACATCGTATGCCTCCCCGCCTGATTCTCCTGCTCCCTGTTTTCCATGAGGCGGCTCACCTCCTGTCCCGCCGCTCCTTCCGGTATATTTTTGATGTCTAAAAGTTCTCCGGCATCTTGCAGACAGACCGAGAGAAGAACATCCGGCGATTTTTGCCAGGACGCCTCCCACTCTCTTAAAAATGTGTGCGTCTTTTCTTTATTTTTTATGAGTTCCGGCCCCAGAAAAATAGTTTCTATATGATTCCATTCCAGGTCTCCCGGCACTGTTTTCCCATATTTTTTCTCCATCTCCTCCATGTCCTTTGCCTGAAACCGTATGGTCGTGCATGGTATCTGTACTTCTTTGTTTCCCATTTTCGACAAATCCGCCGTGGAAATCCAGTAATCATATCCCTCTTTGCCGTCTTCTACATACAAAGACAGCACATAATTTTTTTCTTCTACATCTTCTTGATGATGACAGCCCGAAAGGGGCAAAAAAAGCAGCAGCAGGCAAGCTGCGATTTTTTTTCGTGAAGTCAGCAGTGCCAGCAGGGGTAACAAAAGAAGGAGAGGGAAGTCTATCCATTTTTTATACAGCAAAAACATCCCGAAAATATCCTCTGCTTTCTCCCCCGAGATGGTCACGGAAAAAAAGAGCAGTAAGACGATCACCACCCCCGTCAGCAGAGCCGCCCTTTTTCGCAAAACCTTTCCATCCCTGCACTGCGCGCCAAAAATTTCTTCCCCCAGCTTCCTTCCGTAATACAGATATCCGCTTAATACTCCCACGAGACAAAATATCCAGAACATGACGAGGAGCATGTCCAGCCGCTCTAAAAATCCACCCGGAAGATGAATGAGCTGCATGACCTTGACGACCGGCCAGGGAGAAGATGCCGTCAGCGCTCCTCCCAGATTTTCTACGGTTGCCAGCCATAGCAGCCCATTGCAGATGATAACCCCGGCGGCGGCAGTCCAAACAGCTTTTTTCCTCTCTTTCCACGAGAGCATTTCTTCCTCTTTCCAGAGATTTTTCACCACAGCCGGAATTAGAAAAAACAAAAATTCCAGCGGTGTCGTACAAAGAAGCATTCGATAGCTGTTCTCCCAGAAAACGGACGGACTTTCTTCCCATTTTGGCATATGCCATCCGTCTCCCACGCCCCAGAAGGCAAAAAACAACAAGAACAAAAGCAGGGCTGCAATCCACGGAAACAAAAGTTCCAGAAATCTCCCTCTCTTTTGCAGTGTCGTCTGTGTGCAATACCATAAGAGCAGGGCAAAAGGAAGCCATATAGAAAGAAGCGGCGTACCCGGCATGTAAATATTTTGTATGGACAGACCGAAGAAATAAAACAGTGCCCACGCATTCACAAACAGTCGAAAAAGGCAGATCACCCCCAGTCCTTTTCCCAGCACAAACCCATAACCATCTGTCATCTGTGGCTTTTTTCGCTCCAGAAGATGAACGAGAAAGAGGATCCAGCAAAGGAACAAAACCTGCATCACCAGATAGCCGACCATGGGAACCAGCCCCTCAGACCGGCTTCCCACCGCTGCCGCCGCAGGGAAAGTAAGCCCCGCTGCGCCGAATCCCTCCACAAATATCATTCTCTTCATCTGCCTGCAAGATATTTTATTTTCTCTCATGCACTCCATCCACCTTTCTTCTGATTCTCCTTCCTTCTCTTGTAAACAGCGGCCTTTTTCTCATCCTGCGAAGCGGGTAGCGCACATACTGATCTTTGCAGGCATTGTAGTCAAGCTCCCCGCCGCAGACCGTCGGGAGCATGTACGGCACGCCGAAGGATTCCAGCTGGGCAAGATGAAATAAGAGCGCCGTAAACAACAGCAGATATCCATAAATCCCCCACAACGCCGCCGCAAAAATGAACAAAAACTTCAGCAGACGAAACACTCCTCCAAAGGCTTCCCCCGGCACGATGAAGGAGGCGATGGCGGTGAAAGAAACAACGATCACGACAATGGTGCTGACAAGTCCCGCATCCACCGCCGCCTGCCCCACGATCAGACCGCCTACAATTCCGATGGTTCCGCCGAGCTGTCCCGGAATGTGAATCCCCGCCTCTTTGAGCAGCTCAAATTGCAACTCCATCAAAAGCACCTCCAAAACCACGGGGATGACAATGCCCGTCCTCGACTGGGCGATGGAGAGCAGAAAGGCGGTGGGGAGCATCTCTGTGTGAAAACCTGCAATGGCCACATACAGACCTGGAAATCCTATGGCGAACACCGCCGCTGCAAATCGAAGCAGCCTGGCGAAGGAGGCCGCCTCAAACCGGGTATAATAATCATCTCCTGACTGAAAAAACATGGCATAGGTAGCGGGGAGAAGCAGCACCCCCGGAGAATTATCCACCACCAGCACAATTCTTCCTTCCAGCAACCCGCTGGCTGCCTTATCCGGCCGTTCTGTGTGCTGAAACTGTGGAAAAGGCGTCCATGGATTTTTTTCTAAAAGCTGTTCTACCATTCCACCGTCAAAAATGCCGTCCATACTGATTTGCTCCACCCTTTTTCGCACTTCTTCCAGCAGCCGGGGATGCACCAAATCTTCCATATAACAGATGGCCACGTCGGTTTTGGAGCGCTCTCCCACCGCAGTATGTTCCATTTTTAACCGCGCATCTCGTATCCTTCTTCGGATTAACACGGTGTTAATCCGAAAATTTTCTGTAAAACTGTCCTTCGGACCTCGTATGACCATCTCCTGCTGCGTCTCTCCCACACCCCGTCCGGGGAAATCCTTGGTGGACAGGGAGATGGCCTTCTCACACCCCTCCACCAGCAACAGAGTATTTCCCGACAAAATACTCGTCACCATGTCCTCGTAGGCATCCGCTTCCTTCCAGTCCACCGTCTCTATTACCTGCTCCTCCACCTGACGAAGCAGATTGACTTTGTCCGGCAGAAGACTTGCCTGCAACGGGCGGATGACAAAATCCTGCACGGTCTGAGAATCGCTCATGCCATCCACATACAAAACCACCGCCCTCGTCTTCCCATCTCCCGCATAAAATACATTTTTCACCATATCTCCGCTTGGAGACAAGGCTTTTTCTAAAAAGGCATAATCCTCATCAAAATTACCTTTCATTTTTCCTTTTATTTTCTGATTTCTTTCATAAATGATATCCATCGGTCTTCCTCTTTCTTTTTTGCAAAGTCTCCTGTCTAGTATTCTGTATAATTGAAAAAATATACTATCCCTCCCTTTTCCCCTTGATTTTTGATAGAAATAAGATATAATTCAAATGTATACAAGATACACAGGAGGAACAATTTTATGGCAAAATCACTGCATTTAAAAGCCTATGCAAAGGTAAATCTGGGATTGGATGTAATCCGAAGACGGGAAGATGGATACCATGAAGTAAAAATGATTATGCAGACGGTGAAACTTTTTGACCGCCTGATTATGGAGAGAACGGACTCCGGCATCATCACTTTACAGACAAATCTGCCATATCTTCCTCTGCATGAAAAAAATCTTGTCTATCAGGCCATTGATATTATTCGCCGGGAATACGGCATCAAAGACGGCGTTCATGTCAATCTCATCAAACGGATTCCTGTCGCCGCAGGCATGGCGGGAGGAAGCACGGACGCTGCGGCAGCCTTCGTCGGCATGAATCAGATGTTTGGCCTGAACATTACCCAGGAGACTTTAATGAAATACGGAGTTTCTCTGGGCGCAGACATTCCTTACTGTATTATGAGGGGAACTGCCCTCTCTGAAGGCATCGGAGAAGTTCTCACCCCACTTCCGCCGATTCCCCGCTGCTGGTTTTTGATTGTCAAGCCCGGCTTTTCTATTTCCACCCGGCTTGTTTATGAACACCTCCGTCTGGATGAACACACTGATCATCCTGATATCGACGGCATGAAGACAGCTTTATACCACAAAGATCTGGCCGGCGTCACAAAACGAATGGGGAATGTGCTGGAACAGGTAACGCAGACCCGTTACCCTGCCATTGAGGAGTTGAAAAATATCATGAAAAAACATGGCGCCTTAAATGCCCTCATGAGCGGAAGCGGCCCCACGGTTTTCGGAATTTTTACAGACAAGGAACGGGCATCGCGGGCTTGCAGAGCATGCCAGAAGCATCCTTCGGTACGACAGACCGCCATCGTCCGACCTTTTAACAAATCTCTGCACTAGAAACAGGAGAATGACTATGAATCAGGATAATTTAAAAGACACCATGAATGAATACCTGCCTCTCAGGGACGTCGTGTTTAACACCTTGCGTCGGGCTATCATCACCGGAGAGTTTGCTCCCGGAGAACGTCTGATGGAGATTTCCCTGGCCAATCGACTGGGAGTGAGCCGTACTCCGGTGCGAGAGGCCATCCGGAAACTGGAATTAGAGGGTCTTGTCATCATGATTCCCCGAAAAGGTGCGCAGGTTGCCAAAATTACAGAAAAAAATTTAAGAGATGTCATCGAAATTCGCTCCGTACTGGAAGAATTCGCTGCTTCCCTGGCCTGTGAGCGCATTGACGAACAGGGTATGAAACGGCTGCGGGAGGCTCACCAGCAGTTTGTGGAGGCCGTCGAGCACGACGACATTTTAACCATCGTGGAAAAAGATGAACAGTTCCATGACGCAATTTTCCAATCTACCTGCAATGACCGTCTGATCCCCATCATCAATAATCTGAGAGAGCAGTTTTACCGCTATCGGATGGAATATGTGAAAGATATCCGACAGCACAATATTCTCGTCACAGAACACGAGGAACTGCTTCACGCCATCTTCAGCCATGACAGTGAGACTGCCCGGCGTATCATGCACACCCATCTGATTAATCAGCAGGATGCTGTCATCCGCGCCATACAGGAGACGTGAGGATGACGACATCGACCATCAGCCCGGGGAAACCAATCTTACTCGACACAGACATATGCACAAGTGCGGCACCTCCCATCGGGCTGATACGGAAAAAAACATCGCATTACCCTATCTCATGGTTTTGCGATGTTTTTTTATTCATTCCATTTTTTCTCATTTTTGCTGACCTGCGCACGCAGATATGTCGAGGCGTTCTCACATTCAGACAAAACGCCATGCCCTTATCTTTTCTTCTCCCCTTACAGTAAATTCTCCGTCTCTCTCATCAAAAATAACTTGCGCCCTGCTTCCGGCGGGTCCGCAACGTCCTCGTTATACTGCTTTATTTTTTCTATGGTCGTGCCATAACGCTTTGCAATGTCCCAGAGGGTATCTCCCTTTTTTACGATATACCCGGTTATCGACGGAATTTTTACCAAATCTCCCTCCTCGCAAGGTACATCCTCTGCATCTTCTATCATTTCCATGTGGATTTGCGTAAATCCTGTCACATAGATACCCGCCGTCACACGAATTTCCAGCTGATCCCCGTCTACCACATAGCCGCCGAGCTGCTCGACCACTCCCCGAATTTCACATCGATCTGCCGGACCGCCCTGCTGGGTTTCTACCAGGTATTCAAAAGGAATCACGACTTCCTTTGACTGAATCGGAGCACCGTCGTCCCCTGACACATACAATATCTTGCAAAAAATCAATCCTTCTGTAACAATCCCGTCTTTTTCAAAATGGAAATCTTCAATTCGGATGGTTCCATCCACGTTCAGTATCTGAAGCAGTTGATAAGGACTCCCTCCGGCAGCAATTCGATGATTGATTTTTGTTTTTGCATGGTTTTGAAAGGTCAGGTTTTCAAAAACTACCGGCCGGGTTTTCAGGCGAAGCTTCCGGTTGTTGGCATACATATCTTTTAATATTGGCATCTGAAATTCCCTGTATGCCCTCAAATCAAGTTCTAACACCGCATCCACTTCCGCATTTCTTGGCTCTCCGTCAATGTCCGGTTTCATCAAAACCTGATGATTGCCCAGGTACACCGCAATATTTCCTATCAGATTTTCCCGACTGTCTCCACACTCCAACTCGTTGGTAAAGGGCACTTCCCAATCATAATATTGTACCGGCTCCTGGATATCTTCACTCTGATACAGCAAAAACAGAAACAATTCTCCCCGAATCTGTAGCTTTCCTTCCATCATGCGGACGTCCACGTCCCTAAGCTGTATGGAATTCCATAAGATTTCCCGAATGTTCGGTTTTCCGGCAGGCAGGCTGACCTCAGTTCGGATGCGCTGAATATCTTTTTTGTACATGACCACCTCGGTCAGAGGAGTAGATTCATAAAGGCACTGCACCCGGTGTTTCTTTTCCACCCCTACCGTACATTCCACAAATTTACTTTCTGAAATATGTATGTGGAAAAATAACACCGAACGAACACCGCATTTTCTTGAATTGATGACAGAAACGGTCAAATCTTCCAGATCCACTGTCACCCTCGCCACGTCAGTCGCCTGTGCTCCTTCCACATTCATAAATTCTTCCAGGGCAAACTCATGTTCCATGTAGGAAATCTCCCGCCCTTTTTCCGCACTGATATAAAGGATTTTTACGAGAAAGGTTCCTCGAATTCTCAGGCGATCCGTCAAAATCTCCAGTTCGTCGATATGGATTTCTCCGCAGCTTTCTATCAATTTTTCTACATCCGGCTTTGTGTCCGGCACATTCATGTCCTTATCGACAGTAATCTGCACATTTTTTTCCAGCTTCAGCACGCCGGACTGAACCGTTTTCTTTTCAATTTTCATATAAGCCCTCCTCTTTCCTCCAACCACAGACTTCTTCTGATCCCGCCAGACTCTCTTACCATTTCTATTCATTATATGCGTCTTCCTTCTGCTTATGAATCAATGATACATAAAAGATTCATGCGGGGACATCGCATCACAAGCCAGGGAAATGTCTCCGCCTCCACCGTCGGTTCTCCCACCTCCGGCCCCATGAGCTGCGTCCGGACAAACAGTGCCTTCTTTGTTTTGCTACATTCTTCCACCCGCACGCTGTAACCGCCGTAAGGTTTTTTTCCATAGCAGATGATCACATATAAATACATGGCATTTTGGTAAGTAAAATTCCCCGGTTTTTCCTTTTTTTCTTCCAGAAGAGATTTGACCTCTTTTGGAAGCTGACTTTCTTTGCACAAAACGTAATCAACTTTCTCTCTCTCCCCGGACAACTTCTCCTTCTTTTCACAGCCGACGCAAACTACCATCACTGTCATCCAAAGGAAAAATATGCCCGTCTTTCCCCTTTTCCACCATAACTTTTCTCCATACCGGCCGATAGTTTTTCTGTTCCTCATACTTTTCTCCATAACGATCTCCTCTGTGCTGACCGAAATTTTTTTCTAATCTTCCGGCTTTTGCCCAGAACAAAACCGATATTTCTTCACATATCATCTTCTATTTATATGGCATTCTGTCTTTTTTCATGTATAAAAAATTCCTCTTACAATTATGGCCGGACATGGTATAATAGCCTCATATATGTAAGCACGGAACAAAAAGGAGCGAATTTCATGAAAATATCAATGCCAAAACCAGCGGTTCATATTATACAGACACTTTCTTCTCACGGTTATGAAGCCTATATCGTGGGAGGCTGTGTGAGGGATTCTATTCTTGGACTGACGCCTTCTGACTGGGACATCACCACCTCGGCCCGCCCGGACCAGATTAAGGCCCTTTTTCCAAGAACCATCGACACCGGGATCAAACATGGCACTGTCACCGTCATGGTAGACAAGGAGGGATACGAGGTCACTACCTACCGCATTGACGGCCTTTACGAAGACCATCGCCGTCCTTCCGACGTCACCTTCACCAGCAGCCTGCGGGAAGATTTGATGCGCCGGGATTTCACCATCAACGCCATGGCCTACAATGAGGAGGAAGGGCTGGTTGATCTTTTTGGGGGTATGAAGGATCTGGAAAATCGCACCATCCGATGTGTCGGCAAGGCCACGGACCGTTTTAACGAGGACGCTCTCCGTATGCTCCGGGCCGTCCGCTTCGCAGGGCAACTCCACTTTACCATAGAACAGGAAACCCGGCAGGCCATCATCGACTGTCATCAAAATTTAAAGGATGTCAGCGCAGAACGAATTCAGATGGAGCTTTTAAAACTTCTGATTTCTGATCATCCTGAATTTTTAAGGGAAGCATTTCGCACCGGCCTGACCAGCGTGTTCCTCCCCGAGTTTGACACCATGATGGCCACCCCTCAGAACAATCCTCACCATTGCTACACCGTCGGAGAACATACCATCCACGCCGTCTGTCATGCAAAACCGAATCCGGTCATCCGGCTGACCCTGCTTTTGCATGACGTGGCAAAGCCGATGACAAAATCCACCGACCAATATGGCGTTGATCATTTTTCTAATCATTACCGCATCGGCGCCGAAAAGAGCAAGGAGATCTTAAAGCGCCTGAAGTTTGACAATCAGACCATCCAAATCGTCTCCACCCTCATCTATCATCACGATATTCGTTTCAAAGACCCAAAGGTTTCCGGCAGACGCCATGTGCGGAAGGTGATGCACTCCGTCGGCCCAAATCTTTTTCCTTATCTTCTGGACGTGATGGAAGCTGATGTCAGCGCCCAGAGCGATTACTACCAAGCGGAAAAGCTTTCAATTCTGGCGGAAACAAGAGAGGCCTGCGACGAAATTTTAAAGGCTGGAGACTGCCTTGGTCTAAAAGATTTAAAAATAAACGGCAACCAGCTAAAGGCACTGGGAATCCGGGAAGGCAAGATCATCGGTTCCATTTTAAATGCTCTGCTCTCCATGGTTTTGGAACATCCAAAACTCAATGAGTCTTCTTATTTGGAAGAGCTTGCTCTTAACATCTATGAGCAGCTCCGGCAAAAAAACGACTAGTTTCCTTCCCCGCCGCCGGCTGTCCGGCGGTTGGCGGAAAACCCCCTTTCTTCTTTGCATAACCACACTTTTTTTCTCATAGGATAGACCATGTCACCTGACAGCGGTTTATAAGTTAAGAAAGCGGATGAATTCTCTCCGCTTTACCTTTGGGAGGGATTGTTGTGAATGATAAATACCGAGAATTATTAGAACAGTATGATGTGCAGGTGCTTTCTACTTTTCGGAGCAGAGGAACCTTCCAATGTGAAACTAATCAGGGTCTCGCCCTTCTAAAAGAATATCACGGTTCCCTGAAAAAGCTGGCTCTGGAATATGAATGGAAGGAAAAGCTGGCCGAGGCAGGCTTTCTTGACACAGACCGGTATTTTGTTTCCCGAGAGCAAAGCCTTGTCATCTATGACCGCTATCACACTCCTTTTGTCCTCAAACATTATTTTCGAGGGCGGGAATGTGATTTGTGCAGTTCTCAGGATATCTATGCCGCCTGCCGCAATCTGGCCAGGCTTCACCGTGTTTCTTCCTCCATAGAGACTCCCTCTCTGGATTATTCCAAAACCGAATCCATGGCACACCTGTTTGCCAGACGAAACAGAGAGCTTAGGAGCATCCGAAAATACATCAGCCGCATCAACGGAAAAAACTCTTTTGAACTGTTATATATACAATATTTTTCTTCTTATTACGAGGAGGCCGTCCATGCACTTAACGTTCTGACCGGCGATGACCGCCTGCTTCATCCTGACTGCGGCATCTGCCACGGAACTTACCATCATCATAATATTTTGATTTTACCTGACTCCTCTGTCGCCACAGTGGGATTCGAGGGACTTTGTTTCCAGCCTTACCTGATGGATTTTTATCTTTTTATGCGAAAGGCTCTGGAAAAGAATCATTATTCCTATTCCGTGTTTGAGACCGGACTGGAAGGGTACTCGTCCCTTCTCCCCCTCACCGAAGATTCTCTTCGTTTTCTCTATCTTCTTTTTCTTTATCCAGAAAAATTCTGGAAAATATCAAATCAATACTTTAATCACAGAAAAAGCTGGCTTCCGCCGAAAATGGAAGTAAAACTTCGGCGCCTTCCGGAACAAAATGAAGAAAGACAGGATTTTCTTCGTCGTCTTTCCCATCATATTTCTTAAATGAAAATTGTCATTCTCTTTTAAGTATGCTAAAATGTTCGGGTACACAACCGGCTATTCTGCACAGAACCGGCAGGAAAACCCTGCCCGTTTCTTCACAGGATGCCAGAATATTATGTTACCAGTAAAGAGAGTGTGATTTTCATGTCCTATATGGCTTTATATCGAAAATGGCGCCCGAACAATTTTGATGAGATTCAGGGACAGGACGCAATTGTACAGACGCTGCGCAATCAAATTTTATATGACAGAATCGGGCATGCCTACCTGTTTTGCGGCACCCGGGGTACGGGCAAAACATCCATTGCCAAACTTTTTGCCAAGGCAGTCAACTGCCAAAATCCAGTCAATGGCAATCCCTGCAATGCCTGTCCTTCCTGTCTCGCCGTGAACAGGCAGAATTCTCTTGATGTGATGGAGATTGACGCCGCCTCCAACAACGGCGTGGATCATATCCGAGAGATTCGGGAACAGGTACAATACTCTCCCGTGGAAGGAAAATATAAAGTATATATCATCGATGAGGTGCATATGCTTTCTTCCGGCGCCTTTAATGCCCTTTTGAAAACGCTGGAAGAGCCGCCCTCCTATGTGATATTCATTCTTGCCACCACAGAAAAGCATAAGATTCCGGTGACCATCTTATCTCGATGTCAAAAATATGATTTTAAAAGAATTTCTGTCGATACGATTACCGGATATCTTTCTGTTCTCATGGAAAAAGAAGGAATTGACGCCGAGACAAAAGCGCTTCGCTACATTGCCGGAGCAGCCGATGGCTCCATGCGTGACGCCCTGAGTCTCCTGGATCAGTGCATTGCATTTTATCTGAACCAAAAACTTACTTATGATAATGTATTGGAAGTCCTTGGAACCGTGGATACTTCCGTATTCAGCCGGCTTCTTCGCCATGTTCTGGCAGGAGAAACGGGGGAAGTCCTCTCTATCATCGGACAGATGATCGGGGAAGGGCGGGAACTATCCCAGTTTCTGTCTGATTTTTTATGGTATCTTCGCAATCTCCTTCTGTTAAAAGACCAGGAAGGCGCCGAGGACAGTCTGGATTTATCTTCAGAAGCCATCGCCGGGTTGAGAGAAGAAGCTGCCCTGGTGGAAACCAGCACCCTTCTTCGTTATATCCGGGTTCTTTCTGATTTGTCTTCTCAGCTCAGAAATGCCACCCAGAAACGGATTCTTTTGGAAGTTGGATTTATCCGTCTTTGTACTCCCCAGATGGAGACAGACGACGGAAGCCTGCTGGAGCGTCTCCGTCTTCTGGAAAAACGTATGGAGCATGGTGTTCCTGTGATGACAGCCGCCCCCCAACCGGATCTGCCGCCCACTCCAAAGCCACCGTCGAGAGAAACTGCCCTCGCTTCTTTAGAAAAGCGCTTCTCTCCTGCACAGGCTGCCGATTTAAAACAAATCGCCTCGGAGTGGAATCGCATTGTCAGCCAGACTGCCATGCCGATGCAGCGCTTTTTGCAGGCTGCCCGGATTGCAGTCTCGCAAGATAGCAATATCATTCAGCTCCTCTTTGAACATGACGGCATTGAAAAAGGCTATTTTGAAAAAAATCACCAGCAAAACCTGGAGATTCTGTCCGATTTTGTTGCACAGAAGACAGGAAAAAAGATTAAATTTGAATGTGCCGTCCAGCAAAGAAACAGGACGCAGGAATCCAATTACATTGATTTAAGCAAAATTCATCTGCCTGTTACCTTTGAATGAGATCCTCTCACCAGGATAGCAGCAGATTCCCCTTACACCAAACACATAACGATTTCATCCTTGCAGCCTTTTTATCGATTCATCTGTAAAGGGAAGAGATTCTCTTCTGACACAGGGTTCTTCGCCTCACAGACGACATCTTTTTTGTGTCGCAGGCATCCCGAAGCTGCATCGTGAAGAAACCGTTACCAAAATATCAAATGGAGGTCATGTATTATGGCAAAACGCGGAGGTTTCCCAGGCGGAATGGGAAATATGAACAACCTTATGAAACAAGCACAAAAAATGCAGAAGCAAATGGCAGAGACGACCAAAGCTCTGGAAGAAAAAAATTATGAAGCTTCCGCCGGCGGCGGCGTTGTCTCTGTAACAGTATCGGGAAAAAAGGAAGTCGTCGCTGTCAAAATTGCAGAAGAAGTTGTTGACCCGGACGATATCGAAATGCTGGAAGACCTGATTATGGCTGCCACCAATGAGGCACTCCGGGAAATGGAAACAGACGCCCAAAACCAGATGTCCAAATTTACGGGAGGACTTGGAGGAGGCTTCGGCTTCTGATGAATTATTACGGTACGCCGGTCACAAACCTAATCGAAGAACTTCGCAGACTCCCGGGCATCGGAAGCAAATCCGCACAGCGGCTCGCCTTTCACATCATCAATATGCCGGAAGAACATGTGGAGCACCTTGCCGAAGTGCTGGTTTCCGCTCGAAAAAATATTCGTTACTGTAAAAAATGCTGTACTCTCACGGACAGAGATGTCTGTCCTATCTGCTCCAGCGATAAAAGAGACCACAGCACCATTATGGTGGTAGAGCACACGAAAGATTTGGCAGCCTACGAAAAGACAGGGCAGTATAACGGGGTCTACCACGTTCTTCAGGGAACCCTCGTTCCAAGTCTCGGCAAAGGGCCGGAAGACATTCGTTTCAAAGAGCTGGAGGCACGCCTTGATTCTTCTCCTGTCAAGGAGCTGATTTTGGCCACCAATTCCAGCCTGGACGGAGAGGCTACCGCCATGTATATCACCAAAAAAGTCAAGCCAAGAGGAATTCGCATCACAAGGATTGCCAGCGGAGTTCCAATTGGTGGAGAACTGGAATACATTGATGAGGTCACGCTCTCCCGTGCTTTAGACGGACGGATTGAATTATAGCTGACCGCAATCACAGACACGAAGAGAAAGGAAGAATACAATGAAAAGAATTGGTATGTTGACGAGTGGTGGAGATTGTCAAAGTTTAAATGCCACGATGCGCGGTGTTGTAAAGGGACTTCTTCATCTGGAAGGTAATGTTGAGTTTTATGGCTTTGAGGATGGATACAAAGGACTGATTTACGGAAATTATAAGCGTCTGACTTCCAGAGATTTCTCCGGTATCCTCACGAGAGGCGGTACTATTTTAGGAACCTCCCGTCAGCCTTTTAAGTTGATGAGAGTCCCTGATGAAAACGGGCTGGACAAGGTGGAAGCCATGAAGGCAACCTACAAATATCTGGATTTAGACTGCCTTGTCGTTCTCGGCGGAAACGGAAGCCAGAAAACTGCCAATTTATTAAGCGAAGAAGGTCTGAACATTGTGTCTCTTCCAAAGACGATTGACAATGATTTATGGGGAACCGACATGACTTTCGGCTTCCAGAGTGCCGTCGATATCGCCACTTCTACCATTGACTGTATCCACACTACGGCTGCCTCCCACGACCGCGTCTTCATTGTCGAACTGATGGGTCACAAAGTGGGCTGGGTCACACTCCATGCTGGTATCGCCGGTGGTGCAGATATCATTCTGATTCCGGAGATTCCTTATAACTTAAACCATGTCGTCGCCGCCATCCGCCGCCGCTCCGAACAGGGAAAGGATTTCACAATCCTGGCAGTGGCAGAAGGAGCGATTTCCAAAGAAGATGCCGCATTAACTAAAAAGCAGTATAAAGAAAAGCTGGCGAAACGAAGCTACTCCACCGTCGGATATGAACTGGCTGCCCAGATTGAGGCTGCCACCGGACAGGAAGTGCGGGTTACCATTCCGGGACATATGCAACGAGGAGGCAGTCCGGTTCCTTTTGACCGGGTTATCTCCAGCCGTCTCGGAGCGGCAGCGGCAGAACTTATCAAATGCGAGGATTACGGAAAAATGCTCATCATGAAGGGCTATGAAGTCTCCTCCATCCCACTAAAAGATGTTGCCGGCAAACTGAAATATGTTTCCCCGGACGACCAGATTGTCCAGCAGGCAAAGGCGCTCGGCATCTCCTTTGGAGACTGAGACGTCACTTGCCATGTTTTCCCTTGCTCACCGCAGGGAGGCATCCGGTGATTCTCACCGGGTAATCTGACACAATTTTCATACACGATTTTTACGGGAGCTGTGCCATCTATGTCAACACATTCGCACAGCTCCCTTTTTCCGATATGCTCAAAATCCAGATCTTTATCTTCCCAAAGTCACGATTCCTGTCAGAATAAATCCGACTACCAACCCTCCCACATGGGCGGCGTTATCCACACCTCCGGCAGTAAATCCATAGGACAATGTACCTACTATCATAAAAATCATGCCGCTTAATCCAATTTCCCGGATTCTTCCTCTCCTATTTTGCAGGACGTCTTTCAGAATCAGCCACAAAAGTCCTCCCATCACCCCAAAAATCGCTCCCGAAGCTCCGGCAGATACGATCTGCGGTTGTCTTGCCAGAGTAAAAAACAAAGAAGTCACAGAAGCTCCCAGTCCTGCTCCCATATACACCACCATATATCGTAATCCTCCCGTCATCCGTTCCATACGGGAGCCGATAAGCAGCAGCAACAGCATATTTTGCAACAAATGTTCCAGCCCAAAATGCAAAAATGTGGAAGTGAGCAGACGATAGTACTCTCTCCCGTCTATGACCGCAGGCCAGAATAAGGCTCCATGCCGTGCCATGAACCCGGCGTCCATCACATCACCCATCAAGGAAAGAACAAAAAACACAAGAAGATTTATGCCTGCTATCGCTGTATTTACCGGAGTAAGCACAGCCTTCCACTCTTTCTTCTCCCTGTCTTCTTCCACCTCCCGGTATCCGGTCACAAAGACTTCCAGATCACCCCGGATTCCATAAAAATCTCCCCTTTGATTTTCAAATAATAAAAGCCTTCCATTGACTTTATCCAGACACCAGACATCCGGGTACTCTGTCAATTGTTCCAGAAAATCATCATTGGGCAACCCTCGGAAAATCATAAGGGTCAGACGCTCCACTCTCTTCCCAAAACGAATCATCCATTGATTTACCATTTTTTGCGTCATTTCTTCCTGCTCATATAACGGATATCTGTTCTGTCCAGGTAAGGTTTCCGGACGAATCTCAATGATATGAACTTCCTGTCCTTCCTCCTTTCCCCAAAAAATCCCAAAATCAGATTTCATTCTTCGGTATCCTCTCCGGGTCAAAAATCTTTCCAATTCTCTTAAAAACTCCATGATATCCTCTCTTTCCTAGGCAGACGGATAGTATCCGAACACGCCTGAGCGAGTGTATTTTTGCGCCATGCTTCATTTTCTTCTTTACTGGACCCAGCCCAGCTGCATCACCAACTATTGCCTGACACGAAACGCCATCCCGCTTTTCATGATGATAGTTTATCACAGATTATTCTTTATTTCGACCGCAACCTGACCTTCCGCCCAGAGGAGAGGCAGATGCCCGACTTTCTATTTATCCAGAACTTGAAAACAAAACTCACTGGCGGCAAACCGCAGCCGACTGCCTGGCTTTAGCTCCACCGGATCTCCCTCCAATCGAACAGAATCTACCCAAGTTCCGTTGGTGGACCGCAAATCCTGAATCAGGTAGCTGCCCGGACTCCGTCCTCTCTGAATGACCGCATGTTTTCTGCTCACAGTGCGATCCGGCAAAAACAGCCGGTTCCGTCCCCGCTCCTTTCCCACATAGAAAGGGAAGCCCCGCAAAATACAGATTTCTCCTGTAGTCTCATTTTTTAAGATAGGCTGAACAGCCAGACAGGAAACATCCAGCTGTATGGTTTTTCCTTCTTCCTGACCTTCCTCCTCCCACATTTCCTCCTTCTCCTCTTTCTCTTCTCCTCTTTCTTCTCCCAGTTCTTCTTGCCCTTTTTCTCCTGCATATCTTATGTAGTAAATGCACCCGGCAAACACAAACAGACAGCCTGCAAGATATCTTTTTATCTCCTGTAGCATCCCTCTTTTACCTCCCAGCCAGATAAGAACAACCGCCAGGGCTGCCGCTGCCACCGCCGCGATCCCACATAAAACTTTTAAAATCTTCTGCAATCTCCCTCTCTTTCCTCCCGACTTTCCCTCCTCTTTTTCTCTCCCGTCTTCCCACTCTTCTGATGTCTTTCCACCCTTTCTGTTCCATGTCCTTCTCTCTTTTTTTCGTTCTTCCGTATCCTTCCACTCCCACTCTATTTTTTCTCTTTCTCCATCCTTTCCCTCCTCCGGCCATTCTCTCCTTCTTTCTTTTCTGCCTGTTTTTTTTCTCTCAGACACTCTCTTCCAAAACTCCTCCACCTCCGGTCTTTCTTCCGAAACATCAGAGACGGCTCCTTCTTCCCGCAACGTGCCAAAACCTTCTTTTTCTTTGTCTTCTTCTGCAACATATCGGGAAAAAAAGTCTTCATAGGAAGAAGGCAAATCTGACCCTTCCTTTGGCCCTTCATTAAGACAGGCCTTCACCAGCGCTCTTGACAGACTCCGGTTTCTGACTGACCAATAGGTATGGTATATCATCCGAACCGTCTTCTCATTGCTGTAGTCTATCTCCGAAAGCATCCATCCAAAAAAGGACTGTACCTCCGCCGTGATATCATAAACTTCATCAGGACAGTACATCCACTGATAACTGCCGGCCTCCGTCCGATAAATGCAATCCGGCATAAAACTGATGTGTTTCGTCAACAACATAAGCTCTTCCATCTCTCCCAGCAAAGCATCCAGAGAAATTAAAAACTCCCGGCATAATGCCAGGGATAATCCTCGCCCCGAATTTAATTCCATCATATTTTTTCTTCCCGTGACATCGTAAAATAAAATGGATTCTCCATCCTTCTCTCTTAGCAAAACCGGAAGGAGAGATTGCGGTTGATTGTGTCTTAATATACTGTATTCTACTGACAAAAAATAATCATTTTTTATCTTTTCTGCCACCCGATATACATGAAGGCCATCCTTCTCCAATTTCATTTGAATCCCTCCCTGGCTCTTAACCACTCTTCCCGGTTTTCCACGGGCGCAGAAGCTGTACAGGAAAAGGAAGGAGCCGCTCCCATATACGTTATGGCAGAAGCGAGCGGCCATCTGAACCTCAGCGTCACGCTTGCCTTTGCACGAAAAGTTTTTATGGACACGCCTACATCTTCTATCCTGGTGACGGCTAGCCTCTCTGCAATCCTTTCTCTCAGCCGACTTTCCGCCTCAGAAACTATTCCTCTTCTATCACTTCTTATGAGAAAAGTCACATTTCTATCTATCAATTCTTTTTCTTCATAATTTCCCGTCGCCAACTCTCCTCCTGTCTTCCAGGCCGCCGCCATCTCACCGGCCACCCTCATCGCCTCTCCCCTGGCTGCTGCCATATCAAGAAAAAACAAGAACAAAAATAAGGTGGCCGTAATAATCACGGACAAAATGGGAATCAACACTGACATTTCTATAGTAATCATCCCTCTCTCCTCTTTTAGCAGCCGTCTCAACATCCTTCTCTCCTCCCTGTTTACCGCCTAAAAACCTGCATCTCGAAACATACTGACTTCTCTTTCTCCCACTGCCATCATCCCCGGCAGACATCTTATTTTAACAATGATTTTTCTATCTTTTTCATCTTGCCTGATCCTCTCGGATCCAACTCTCATTCTCCGCCAATTCTGGCTCCGCATCGACTGCACAACTTCAATCCTCCTATCTCTTCTTTCCTGACCGTCTTTACCGTCCTTTTTAATCCGCTGCACTTTAAGGACGAATGATATTTCTCTCCATACACTGTGATATAAAAAGAAGAGGGCGTCTTCCCCTGCTCTATACATTTCTCACAGGCATGATACTTGCCTTCTGACAATATTTTTTTTGCAGAATCTCCTGCTATTTTCAAACAGATATGACTGCAACTCAGGCTGGTATGATACACACTACCATGTTCCGTCACATAAACCAGCGTTCCTTCTTCCCCGCCATCCCCCTCTCCATGCTCCGTGTATCCCATGAATATCCTCTGTCTTCCCACAGATCTTCTGGGAACCACATGGACACCGAAGAAGGGAAGCTCCACCTTCAGGCAATAGGCCGCCCGAACTTCCACCATCTCCCCTTCTGAGACGTCCGAAAGCAGGATACCTCTCCTCCCTCCTTGTATGCAATTCTTATCCATGGGAGAGACATCATAAAAATCAGAAAACAACACGGTAACTTGCGCCCGCTGCAATACTGAATTCCAAACTCCACCGGATGCCTCCCCCTCGTTTCCTGTCTCTTTCCCCGCTTGTTTTACCGCCTCCTGAGCCGCTCGAACCTCCGCTGTCTTAGAGAGAGCAAACTGAATCTTTGCCTCCGTCATCAAAAGCTGTCCCATCAGCAGCAATGCACAAAGAGCAGACAGGAAAATCGGAAAGACCAGAACTGCTTCCACCGTAGCTGTCCCTTCGCAGGAGGCAAAACGGGATGCTCTTTTTCTCTTTTGTAACCATGCCGTGGCCTGCGCCTGGAGAGACCGCCTTATTTTTAATATTTTTCTTTTTAAAATCCACGCCAACGGATAAAAATATAAATTGTCGTATTTTCCAAAGAGCACCCTGCTTCACCCCCTGCCTCACATCCCCTAGTAACTATAATTTCTGCTTAACTCTATCGTGAAACTTTGATCCCCTCTAACTCCTGTCGCCGGCATGACGGAAAACCATCGGCTGCTTTTTATCTTTCCCTCCCACCGAAAAGAAAACAAACTGTCTTCCATCAAAAATCCCGGCTCTTCCAATGCCGTATTCACCTGCATAATGTCCATCATACGAAACAGACGTCTTTCCGAAGACTTTCCGACAGCCAGGAGCAAATTCAAATACTCCTCATAACCTGCCGACCCTTTTCCTCCTGTTTTTACCGGCCCTTTGTTTTTTAGAAGAACCGCTATATTATCAAAGGTGACATTCCAGGTGTCCTTTGATTTATATAAGGGAACCTTTTGTCCGGAAAAAATCGCATGAACATCCAGCAGCGCCTCTCCAAGACTCATGGAGGCAGTCAGTAAAACCTGCACCGCCTTTTGCGCCTGGGGAAATCCCAGCACGCCCGTCAGAGCGCCGGATATGGCGGCAGATGTGGCCTTCCACTCACTGTCCCCGGACAGATAGGCATAGTCCGATGCAAATCGCAACCCAAATATCCTGTTTGCCACAGCCTTTAAATTTTCTTTATCTTCCACCTCTCCTCCAATCAGATATTCTGTTTCATAGCGCAATCCGCTTTTTCCTTCTTTCTCATTTCCATATCTTCTAAAGTACTCTGAAATATATCGCAATATGTAATAGTCATCCACGCTCAAATTGATTTCCGGCAACTCTTCTTTGACAGAAGACAACAGATTTTTCCACCCTTCTACACTGGAAAATGAAAGTCCCCCTTCCAGAAATCCTTTCTTTTCAGAAGCCTTTTTTCCCGATGGGAGAGCTTCGGAAGAGATGGATAGCCCTGACACCTCCTCTGTATTGTCTATGACGTAAAATAAAATGCCTGCGTCCATAATCTGTGTGAACGTATCCTTAATCTCTTTCCACTGCATCCCTCTCCTCTTTGAAAGAGCCTGCTGCTCCTTCGCCGCCTCTGAGGCCACAGGAAGATTCTCCTTCTCTTTTGAATCTTCCGATGAAGATGCCTCGTCAATGGCTTTTTGTGCCTCTCCCATATCTTTTTCAATGGTTTCTGCCTCTGCCCGAGATTTTTCTGATGCTTCAAACAGCTTTCTCCATTTCTGTCTCGCTCTGGCACTCTCGCGGTATTTCATCCATTCCCGAATCTGGTGTTTTAGATACAACCCATCCTCATCCACCGCCGTCTTCTCCTCTGTCACCGCAAGCTCCCGGCAATCCAGGTCAAAATAACTCTTTTCAGACAGATAATCATCCACATAACTCTCCCCATCAGAAACTATTTGCCCTCTCTCCCGGGGATCCATAAAAAACACATGGTAATTTTGATATAGCGCCTTGTCGTAATAAGACAGTACATAATTCCCCGCCCCCTGGAAGGCATCTTCCGCCAGGGTGCTTTCCATATAACTTCTCATCCCTTCCAGAACACAAAAAGCCAGCCCCATAGAGACAAAAAATATCAGAGCAAGATATACGGTAATCTGGCCGCTTTCCTCTCTGAACATCACTGTACCTTTCCCGCATTCGTCTCAATCGTAGAAAAAATAGAAGCCACCACACTCTTAATGTTCGTCTGGAATATGATAACCAGACCGATCAGTACCACAATAATCAAAATGACTTCCACCACTCCCATTCCCGCTTCATTTCCCACCGTACTCTGCCATTTTCTCCTCAAAAACATCCATATATCATTCCATACCGACATTTTTCTTCTCCCCCTTTCATAGAAAATCCCTCTATTTTTTACCACTTTTATTCACGTCTCATTCTTATACCAGCGTGATTACTTTTTACCTTACCGGCACAACAGCCTGATTTTTCGCCGACACCACCGACATTACCTACACTTTGACAACCCAGCCCTCCGCTAAAAAAAAACCTGTCCTTTCGACGGGTTAAAATCCCTGGAAACGAAGCATCGCCGGAAACATTACAAGCACCATCACCATCCCAAGAAGAACAATCATGGGAAAAAGAATCTTAGTAGACGCCTCCTCCCCCTCCCTCTGCGCCTGGGCAATCCTCTGACGAAAGGCTTCCTGCTCCATCTGCTCCAACAGCAGTCTGCCCTCCCTGCTCCCCTTTGACAGCACTTGCTGTAAGGTCATGGAAAGCTTCTGGTAAGCCGGCTCCTGAAATCGTTTCCCCCACTGCGAACAAATGTCCTGTTGCCCTGCTCCAAGACGAAGCTGTTGATCCATTCGCAAAAGTTCCTCAAAAGCATAACTTTTCTTTTTTCCTGCACGAAGCCTGTAATCCGCACCAATTCTATGTATGGAAGAAGCAAGAGACAATCCTGCGCCCATATATAAAGTCAGTAAATGTACAATGACTGGAAAATCCTGCATCGTCTCTTTTCGACTTGCCTTCTCCTTCTCCCTAAGTTCCAGTACCTGGTGGGAAACCAGCAACAGCAAAGCTCCTCCGCCAAGCAACAACAAGCTTCCTAAAGAAACCTTCTTCTCCTTCTCTACACGAACCTCCCCTTCTTGCTGTACCACCTGATATTGACCCTGACTTCTTGTCTTCTCCTCCTGCTGCCTTAACTCTCTGATTATGCTGGCAAACGGAGAATGTCTTTTTGCCTTCTGGTGGGGTTTGATACAAATCTTCATTGACTTTTTCCATACATAATCCTGATATTTTGCCGTGACCACAACTGCTGTGAAAAGACTCCCTCTCTCCTTTAGCCACTCTGAGATATCTCCCAAACTTCCATCCAAAAGAATATAGTCTGCATTCTCCGGCTCATAAGTAATAGAAAAAGGCCATCCCGGCAAAGTTTCCTCAAACCTAAGAGACTCTTCCACCTGAGAAAGAGAAGCATTGTTCCCCGCCAAGCTGTGTTCCAATTCTCTGAAAAATCGCTTTTTTAAACTTTTTTCTTCTTCCGGCGAAAGAGACTTCTCTCGAAGCGACAGCACATATCTTCTCTTTTGTCGTCCTCTTCGCAAGGTGACAGCCACCTCCTTCGTACCACCTCCAAAGAGATTCCTATCAAAAACAATCGTTTCTCTGCCGGCATATTGTATCCATAAAATCCCCAAAGTCAGCAGCAACAGAAAAATCACTCCCCAGAATGCCAACATTCCTTCCTGCAACAAAAACTGCTCTGCTCTTCGCATCAGTTGTTCTTCTGATTCGGAATATTGGTTTCGCATTCTTTCTTTGATATTGGATACCGACCTGCGCCTCCATTCACCCGGCAGCCGCACATACATCCATCTTACCGGTCTTTCCAAAAAATTCCGAATGAAGACGAATCCTCTGTCCACTAACTTCATTCTGCCTCCTTTTTACGATACTTTTTAATTGCATACGGCGATTCCAACCACAAAGTCTTCTATTTACAGCTCATGGTTCCCATGTAAACTGTCACATTCCTGTCCTTTTAAAATCACCTGTGAAAAAGACAAGCTCTCACCTGCATAATTTTATTGTCCCGTAAGACTCCTGTTTTTTTGTGAACCGTCCATTCGTCTAAATCCGACGGGATTACGGTAGCCTTATTTCAAAATCTGATATCCATAATCCGCTCCGTCCAGAAATAACTGCAAAGCACCGTCAAAATCACCACTGTCATCAAAATATTTCCCACGACTGTCTCATAAATGCTGTCCACATAGCCCGGATTGGCAACTCGAAGGTAAAACAATACGCCAAAGGGCATCATAAGCATGATATTCTTTTCAAAAACCCTTCCACTCAATGTCGCTTTCCACTCTTCCTCTGCATCCATTCTGCCCTGTAAACGCTCCATGGCATTTTTTAAAATCTCCACCATATTACCGCCTGTACTCCTGGCAATATTTAACACGACAGCAAACTCATAGATTTCATCCACGCCAGTTTCCTCGGCATATTCTAAAAAAAGCTGTTCCGGCGCACGGTGAAGATCCATGCCTCTCACGATTCTTTTTATCTGAAACAACGTAGGATTTTTTTCCGAAGGATATAGTTCTTTCAGTTCCGGCAACAGCCTGCGGCAGGCATTTTCCATGGAATATCCCGCCTGCAAAGATGTCATTAACGACTGCAATACTTCCCGAAATCCTTGAATATACTGCCGGGCAAGTCTGTCTGTTTTCTTCTTTTTCACAATGCAAAAGATGGGGACCAAAAGAATTTGCAGGGGTAGCATCCACAAAATGTTGTTATAGCAAAGCTCCGCCAGAAGATAGAGCAGCCCTTCCGATGACAGCAAGACGGACAAGACACCTGTCCATTCCTTAAACACCTCTATCTCCCTCCACCTCTTTTGCCATGCTCTCATAAAACACCTCCATTCCCCTCTCATACTCCTCCAGACATCCGTAGGTGCGAAGTCTTTCTTTATTTCTCAATGCCTCCTCCGCTCGCAGCCTTCCTCCTTTTTCCGATGGGTGATACAAAAACAGCGGATTCAGGTGATACTCCTCCCCCTCCCAATCCAAAACCTCATAAATCTCCATCAACTTCCTCTCTCCGGAGGGGAGCCGCCCAAGATGGATTAAAATGTCCATCGAGGATGCAATCAGCCCCTGAACGGCACGCAGCGGAATGTCCATCCCCATCAATACCATCGTCTCCAGCCTGCGCAGCGCATCCCGACAGGAATTTCCATGAATGGAACTAAAAGAACCACTGTGTCCCGTGGACACCGCCTGCAACATGGAGATGGCCTCCTCTCCTCTCACCTCCCCCACGATAATCCTCGTAGGCCTCATTCTCAGACTCGCTTTGATGAGATCCTTCATGGCAATCTCATTCATCCCTTCCACATTGGCATTTCGGGTTTCCAGGCGCACCAGATTATCCACATGATAAAACTGTAGCTCTGCGGAATCCTCTATGGTAATAATCCGCTCATCGGGAAGAATATACTGTGCCAGCGCATTGAGCAGAGAAGACTTTCCCGAATTGGTCGCACCGCTGATCAAAATACTGTAGCGAGACTTGACCAGACACTCTAAAACCACCGCAAGCTGCGGCGGAAACTCCCCATAGCCCACCAACTTTTCTATCGTCATGCCACCTTTTTGGAACTTGCGGATAGTGATAACCGGCCCTTCCAATGATACCGGCGGGAGAACGACATGCACCCGGGATCCATCGGGAAGCCTTCCATCGGCGATGGGCACGGACTCATTGACCATGCGATTAAGCGGAGCAATCATCTGATCAATGAGACGATACACTTCCTGTTCATCGGCAAATCCGGCTTCCGCCCTCCGCAGTTTTCCATTTTGTTCAATGAATATCTTGGAAGCGCCGATCACCATAATCTCCGTGACGCTGTCATCTCTCAGATAATCTTCCAGAACATCAAATCCTCTTATTGAATAAAACAGCTTTTCTCTGAGACTCCTTTTTTCTGTCAAAGTTCCATAATAGCTGCGTCCTTCCCTCAAAATCGCCCGGTCTATCTCCCGATAAAGCTCCTCGTCCGTCGTCTGTGCATTTCCATCCATCTGACGCAGCACCTCATGACGCAGCCTTTGCTTATCAAACTGCTCCATCTAAAACTCCTCCCGGTATCGTCTCTCACACCGACCAGAAAACCGCCCCGCCTTTGCACACATCGCCTGCTCCACATAGTCACAGGACATATGCCTTCTTTGATGGCTCTGACAGTCTACCAAAATCAGTACGTCAAGCAGTGGAGCCAGCAAAGAAAATACGCCGCTCCCTGTTCCCACATAAATGTCTCCCCACTCTCCCTCCTCTCTCAGACGGTCAAAAAACCAGCGGTACTCCTCTTCTTTCAGTTCCAAAAGATCATAGAACACAGGCGGAGAATCTATAAACCACATACCGTCCTCTTCCGCTGCCATCTCTTTTGCCCTGACAGAAACCTCCGGATCCTTCAGACCGATGTAATAACATAAATCCCCCATATTTCCCCTGTCATTCTGAAAATCTCCCACATCCTCCATGCCGAGATAGAGGTCTCCCGGCTTCATCAGACAGCCGGCAATCCTCCGGAGTTCCTCCTCATACACCGGAGAAAATACGGCATATAACTTTTTCTTTTTGAGATGGGCCTCCTGCGCCTGCCCCAGACGGACTCCCCGTCTCTCCATAAGAGACAAAAGCTCCTTAGGTGCGTGATATCTGCAAAAATGTCCTTCTTTCTCTTCATCGGATATCAGGATGCTCCGACTCTGTATCTCCGGAGGCAACTCTTCTTTTAAATCTCTCATAAACGTCTCTCCCAGCAGATAGCAATCTGCCCTTTCCTCACAAGACAACAGCATGTCAGGGAGAGTAAAACTATGAATACGCAGAGGGCCATCCCAATGAGACTCCAGGTACTTTCCAAGACGCAGGCCGTATTCACCGTATTCTCCTATTACTATAATAAACATTTTTGCACCTCCTGTTTATCACACCCATAATATACCTTATTTTACATTTTATGTCAATTATATTTTTACATTTCTTCTATTTTTTTACATTTCTTTATAAAAATTCTCACCCTCACAGACGGACAGAGAATATCCCACACATTTTTTTCATTCTCTCTCATAATCTGTAACATAGTATCATCACCGGGAGGACGTCGCCCATGAGCCACAACCTTCTTATCTTGCTCCCCGTCGCCGTAGCCTTTTTTCTGTGTATTGCTTCTTCCATAAAAAAAAGACCCACCTTGCTGCTTTCCCTGCTGGGACGCAGCACTGCGGGTCTGTGCTATATTTATTTTGTCAATATGTTCTGCACCGCAAGGGGCATTTCCACCGGTCTGGGCATCAATCCTATCACCCTGCTTTTTTCCGCACTTTTGGGAATCCCCGGTGCCATGCTCTCCTTCGCTCTGAGACTGACGACATATTTTTGACGCTCCTACCCAAAATAGGAAGCCGCAAAAAACAGCCCGCCATCCTCAAACTCTTTTCGATATTCTCTCGATACTAAAATCCGAAAAAACTTAAAATCTTAGCTAAAAACGCCTTGATGGCCGCAAAAATACCTTCCGTATTTACATTCAGCTTACTGAGTTCTTCATAAATGTCGGCGGCCTGTTCTTTGATTTTTTCCACATTTAAATCCAGATTGCTGATTTTATCCATCAACTCTGCTATCTGCTGACGCTGTTCCTCAGTCAACTCTATCTGAATCTTTTCTTCGCAGTCAGAAATCACCCCTTCGATGCCCTTCTCCGTCTTCACATCAGAAGAGAGAACTTCCTCCTTAATCAACGCCAAAAGCTGCTCTGCCTTGTCGGAATCTCCGATGGACGAAGCCAGCTCACTGGTCACTACCAGCTCGTTTGTTGCCGCATCCTTGCTCTCCTCACTGATCGGCTCTCCCGTCATCTCCTCGTAGGCTCTCATAGCTCCCACCAAAGCGGCCGTCCCGGTTATGTTAAAAGGCCCTGCCACCACCACATCTGCATCGGAAATTCCTGCTGTGGTCAGGGCATTCTCATACATTCCCTCCGTACAATAGGTGATATTCTTCGTCGTCACGTCAATACCGGAACCTTTCTTTGTTTTTTCAATGAAAACGGAAGACAACGCCCTGCTCCCGATGACGGAGGCGCTTAAATAATTATCCAGATAAGTATGTTCATCTTCGTTGGTAATCTCCACCACCATATAGTCGTCCAGACTATCTTCCCTCACGTCCAGGAGACGAAGAACCTCCTCTTTTTCTTTTTGATTCAAATCGGCTCCCAGAGATAAATACGGCTTTTCTACACTATCCGCCAACGCTGTAAAGGGGCAGCTCATAACACCTGCCATCAAAACGGCAGATGCGGCCCATATTTTTTTCCTCATAAACAAACCACTCTCCTTTGGAAATTCTGTCTTTCTATGCTGCCATATGCACCATATTATACTACTTCTTTCCCGACAGCGCATCCCGGATCTTTTCTCCACTTTTTCTCTCTTCGGACAATCCTAAAATCATATTTTCCTGTTCTTTTAGCTCTGCCTCCTCCCTATTTCTTCTTTTCTCTTCCTGTCTTTTCTGGAAAGTCGGAAAAGAAAAATACAGCAAAAGATACAGCAGTATAGAACAAAGGGATAATGGCCAGCCGACGACAAATCCTTCCGGGGTGAATGTCATGGAAATTTCATGATCGCCTTCGGGAACTCTGACTGCCAAAAATGCATTGCCAACGGTTTCCGTCTTCGCCTTTTTCCCATCTACCAGAACCTTCCACCCACTATCGTAAGGAATAGAGAGCAACAGAGTCTGATTTTCTTTCGCCTTCACCGTCCCCGACAGCTTTCCGGAACTCATCTCCTGCACCCGGAAAGCCCCCTCCTGCATTTTTCTCGTCAGTTCATCAAACAGGTTCTGTTTGAAATCAGCGGCAGAAAGTCGAACATACCCTGTCTCAGTTTCTCCTTTTAATTCAAAATAAACTTCCAGAATACTTCCTTCTTCCACCACTCCTATCCTATTCATAAGACCGTCGATGTCCCCTTCTTTTACCAGAGTTCCATCCACATAAACTTTTGCATGGTTCACCTGCGTTCCGTCATAAAAAAGGTACAAATTTTCCATGTGCTTTTCTATCGGAATGGTGAACACCATGTTTTCCGGAGAAGCCTCTTCATACTCAAAATAGTATTCCCCGTCATTTGTTCTGGATGCCGTACAGCCGGTGGTGGACGGGTCGGCAATTTCTATATTTTCAAAAATATTGTGGATGCCGTAACCCAGGCTGCAAAATTCATTCTGCACCCGGAAAGGATAAGAACTTTCATAATACCAGTCTTTGATATCATTATGAATCATGTAGCCTGCGGATACTTCTACCGGATTTTCATATACTGCAAAATCACCAAACGTATCTTTATACGAAAACTCTGTATCCAGAACATCCTCCGGGTGATAGTAAAGATATCGAACTCCCAACAAAAGATTCGTCACCGGGGTAGCCCCCTTATATAAATATTCATTACATCCGGTGTAAAATCCAAGAGAGTCCATCATCGTCACCATGCGATCCGTCGCAGTAGAACCAAAAAGTCCCACAGCTTTAAAGGGATACCAGGCATTTTCATCTACCATTTTGGCCGCTGCCAACTCACTTCGGTAAAAGGTTCCGTCTTCCAGGGAGGCTGCCGCCCTTTCCACATCCTCCGTTCCCGAGAAAAACTTGGGTACATTAATTTGTCCAATGTAATCAAAACCCATGCCGGCAGTAATGCAAAGTTCTGCCATCGCCAGACATGCGAACAGTGTCACATGCATCTTCTGATATTTTTTGTTGATGCACATCACAAGCAAGAGTACGCCATACAAAAGAAGAAGCATCCCGGCCATGCCGTACACCCCATCCTCTAATGGAGATTCCCCATAGCTTCTGCTAATATAGAGCAAGGCCATGCCCGTCACACATCCCAGCACCACCTGCCAGTTTTTCACACTGTCTTTGCGCTCCATCACTTCAAAAAGCATATACAAAATTAAAAATCCCGACAAGAAAGAAAACCGATTGGGTATTCCAAATTGGTTATGGAATCCATGCCAGATAAAATTCAGAATATCCTCGCTGAAGCTCACATAAAAAAACAGAAGAAGTGCTCCTTTTTTCACCTTATCCCACAGACTGATTTCTTTGTTCAGCATGTAAAGCACCACGGCAAACACAGCAAACACGCCAAGATACAGATTGGCATTTCCATCAAAATTATCGTGGCTTATCGGCTCCACCATGGTAAATTGTCTTGTCATCAAATCCGCAAATCCGGTCTGCCAGCCGTGTTCCGGAATTCCCATGGCCCTTCCTGATGTCGTCTGACGAATGCCAAGATAAGCCGGAATCAGCAACACCGCCGCCATCCCTGCTGCAAGAAGCGAATATCCTGCGAAAATCAAACCTCTGTAAATAAATTGCCAAAAGCTTTGAAACGATGCCAGTATATACCAGAAAACAGAAAAAATACATATCATAAAGGCGATATAATAATTACAAAACAATGCATAAAACAGAGCAATCCCATACAGTCTGCCATCGCCTTTTTCTATAATTCTCTCAATTCCCATCACAATAATAGGAAAAATCATGATAGCATCCAACCACATCACATTCCAGCAATATCCCACCATGTAACTGTTCAAAGAATATGCCAGAGCACAGACAAGAACCATCACATCAGGCTTCTTCGTTCTTGATGTAAAATAAATGCCCGCCGTCAGACCGGATAAAGCAATCTTCAAAACCACAAGCAAGCTGACCGCCATATTTAGCTGTGTTTTTTTAAACAGCAACAAAAAAAGATTAAAAGGACTGGATAAATAATAAGCAAATAAAGATAGAAAATTTATACCCAAACCCGCTCGAAAACTGTAAAAAAGGCTGTCTCCCGCCTTTAATTTATCATAAAGCACCGAGAAAAACGGCATATACTGATGCAGTCCGTCTATAATTAGAAAGGAATTGCTGCCAAACGGTTCTACCATAAAAATCATCATGTATCCAATCATGGCTGCCAGAGGCAGCACAAAGGACAGCGCTATCACATAATTCTTTTTTAGTTCCATCGAATCCTCCTTAACAAAATCTTTTTTTCTTCTCCAAATGCTCCGCTCTCCATTTCCCGGCTCTCCTTTTCAGAAGTGGAAGACAAAGAAGAATCCGCAGCCGCTTTTTTATCATAAAAAAAAGACTTCCCCGGTGCATTTCTGTCACATTATGGTCATGCCTCCGGTAATCAATCAACGGTTCTGAAAGAAAGGCCACTCTCCCCACATATTCTGCCGCAGTGCCAATCCAATAATCATGCATGTACATCATATTGGGAATAGGAAGCACTACCGACAACAATTCTTTCCGAAAAGCCATGCAACAACCCACATAACTATTTTTCCACCAGTTTTTTAAAATACCCGGTCCACTGTTTCTACTCTCAAATAAGGTGGGCGCCTCTGTTGGATTTCCCTCTCCGTCTATGATGCTGGCATCGTGCAGCACTGCCATCACCCTGGTCTGCACCATAGTCTTCCTCACTTTTTTCACTTTGTCTTTTTTCCAGATATCATCCTGGTCTGCAAGGAAAATAATATCTCCTTCACATTGAGACAGAGCGTGGGCAAAGTTGCTGACAACACCCCGTCCCGGTCCCCTTATCACTTTGAGCCGGGCATCTTTTTCCTGCCATTCCTCCAGCATAGACAAAGAACCGTCCTCCGCTCCATCCACAGAAAGAATAACCTCATCTCTTTCACCCAACTGCTTCAAAATAGAGTCCAACTGTTCTTTAATATAATTTCCTCCATTGTAATATGCCAAAGCTACTGATATTTTCATAAGACATCACAGGCTTTCGCCTCTCCTTTCCGGCGGAACTGACAAGAACATACATAAGTCCGCCAATTTGTGCTTCCCGCTCATTTTTATAGAATGATATCGTCCTCTTCCCTTTTCTTCCTCATTTTAGCATCTCGACTCCCGTCTCGATGGGGTGATTCGCCGTATGTCTCCCCTTCACAAGTGCGGGTCGCCGCACGGCTCATTTTAGCATCTCGACTCCCGTCTCGATGAGGTGATTCGCCGTATGTCTCCCCTGCACAAGTGCGGGTCGCCGCACGGCTCATTTTAGCATCTTTTTCCCCGTTTGTGGATAATTTATTTTTCAGAAAAATTTTTTCTACCTGACTATCCAATCGCCCTATCACAACACCCATCACACACTCTCCCCTTTTCTATAAAACTTTTTGTGGATATCCTGCAATATTATCCCATTTCCGCCCACAGCAAAACACAATCGCCTCCCTTCGCAGATAATTCTGCTCCGTTCGCTCTTGGCAATATGGCTCTCTATCAAGCTCTCAGACGTTCATCCATCAAGCCACAGAACGTCTGTCTCCGACAGACTGTCGCTGCTCGCTTCGCTCTCAGCTTCCTTCTGCGGCTTATGGGGCGTTCCGCCCACAGCAAAACACAATCGCCTCCCTTCGCAGATAATTCTGCTCCGTTCGCTCTTGTGTTTTGCTGATGGATGAACTGTTGTATAATATTAAGAATAATTCTCATATTTATTGGCATAAATTCATTTCACATATTGTTCAAAGACAAGACAAAAACAGGACATACTTTTATACTATACTACAACCAGCAACAAAGAAATCCCTCTATTTCTTGTGGCTAAAGATTTTTTTCATATTTTGAAGCCCATAGGTTCATTCGTATGGGCTTCCTCCTTTTTTTATTTATATTTATAACTGTTACACTGATTAGTGTCAATCAATTTTCATAACCATTCAGCTATGCGCCTGATGATAGAAAACATCGGCGCAGGCTTAATTTCAAAGTAGAGATACATCCGATTTTTAGTTCTTAATACTTTAAGAGGAGACATCCCCATAAAATTCAGGCTTTTCAAAGTCTTGAATTAAAACGGGAATGTCTCCTCTTTTTGGTATTTCCTATTTTTATTTAGGCAGACGGGGAATATCCGTCTGCCTAAGGGTACTGCTATTGGCGGTTGACAGATTTCCCACTCTTATTGCTCAAAAGAGGAAAAATAGTTAGACCAGCCACCTGAACATCAGAACACTCATATCAGAAAAATATGAACGGGAAAATACTCTCTTCTCATATTTTCTACCTTGTCTTAATGCTCATCTTATTTGACCATTTAGAATAATATTTAATTCCATTTACATTTTTATAAGTACGAACTCTAACATAATATCTCTTCTTTGAACGAAGTCCCTTCACCAGCTTGTTGGTTTTTCTTTTCTTTAAAGTCACTTTTTTGACTGAAGAAGAGAAATTCTTTTTCGGTGAGAACTGAAGAATGTATCCTGTCACCTGTTTTGTTCTCTTTTCCCATGTTGCACGGATTCTTCTCTTTCCTCTCTCTAACTTCAGAAGTCTTGTTGACTGAGGACGGATTTTGAAGGTGATAATCTTGGAACCTCCATAATTGCCTTTTCCGACAATCATGATTCCTGCCGTTCCTACCTTTTTATTATCCATATACGAAATCGTGTAGTCTTTTTCTTTTTTCAGAACTTCTCTGCCAATAATCTTATTGTCTTTCTCAATATCCATAGAAACCTTCACTTCCGGCTCATGGTATGTCTTATCAAAGAAACGACTTGACACGGAGGAGAAATTCACTTCGGCAATATTTTTCGGAAAAATGTTAAACTCCATATTCCTTGTTCCCTTAAAGTTGCCTTTTCCGGTAACTACTCCTGTCGCTTTTCCTACATTGACGTTATTTTTATAATCACCTACTGTATAATCTTTAGAACGCTCCAGCTCCATTCCATTGTATTTCATCACTACGTCAGAATTCAGCTCACGTCCTTTGTAATCTTTATCTTTGCCTTGTAATTCCACATCCGGGTCATTGATATCCTTTGGCTCAATGGTGAAGGTCAGTTTTTTCTCACCGGTATAATTTGCACTTTTCGGTTTGATTGTCGCCGTTGCAGTGTTGGTTCCGGCATCAATATTGTGAATAAATTCCACGGCGTAATCTGTATTGAATACCCAGATTTTCTCCTTTGTCTCCCCTTCTGCTTTCTCCTTCATAACTACTTCCGGCTCAATGCGCTTACCGGTATATACATACTTCTCATTTGGCTTCTTCCACTCCGCCGTGATGGAAGCTTCATTGGTGATATCCAAAGGATCAATCGTAAAAGAAATCTCTTTGGTTCCGGTAAAACCACCCTTTTCTGCCGTCACTTTGATTACAGATTTACCGACATCCGTGCGGTTATCATACTCTACCTTGTAGTCTTTTTCGTCCCATTTTATCGGTGTAGCTCCTCTGTTGTCTGTGACAACCACTTCCGGTTTGAAGGCTTTTCCGCTGTAAATATATTTGGCATCTTTGTCCTTTAACTCAACAGAAATTTTCTTTTGCTCGCTGATATCCACCTTCGTTTCCGTCTCGATCGTGAAGGTCAGCTTTCTCTCACCAGTATAATTTCCATTTTTCGGTTTAATTGTTGCCGTCGCAGTTCCGGCTTCCACATTGTTCGCATATTCTATGGTGTAATCCGTATCAAGCTTCCATTCTTTCTCCTCTGTTCCCTGCTTCTCTTTTACAACCACTTCCGGCTCGAAAGCTTTTCCGTTGTAAAGATATTTCTCATCCGGATTTTTCCACTCCGCCGTGATGGAAGCTGCCTCGGCAATATCCAGAGGCTCAATCTTAAATGAAACTTCCTTAGTTCCGGTGAAGCCGTCCTTCGTCGCCTTCACCTTGATTACAGATTCACCAACATCCGTGCGGTTGTCATACTCTATATTATAATCTTTTTCCTCCCATGTTACCGGTACATCTCCTCTGTTGTCTGTGACAACCACTTCCGGCTTGAAAGCCTTTCCGCTGTAAACATATTTGGCATCTTTGTCCTTTAACTCAACAGAAATTTTCTTTTGCTCGCTGATATCCACCAAAACATTCTCCTGCACCTCTGCTTTTACTACCGACTGACCCGTACCCTGCGTATCTTCTGCCTGCACGGTATACCCGACAGAACCGGTTGCCAGCATGGCCGCCAGCAATAAAGACAGCATTTGTTTGCTTCTAAATCTCATTTGCATACCTCCTTGCAATCATGTTTGAGACACATTTTTGTAACATTTATGTAATAATTATAGCAGGCAAATATGACTGTAAAATGTTTTTTCAAGCTTTTCCTGCTAAATAATTGATAAACTGTTGAGCCGTGCGCCCTGAAATTCCCCCGTGAGATAGCTCCCATTTGTTGGCCTGGGCACAAAGCTCTTCGTCGGACAACGTAATCTCCGGATATTTTTTTGCCAGATTACGGACAATATCAAAATATTCTTTCTGAGAAGGCTTGGAAAAGTTGATGGTGATACCAAAGCGGTATACCAAAGACAGCTTCTCCTGCATAGTATCGGATCGGTGCAGCTCCTCATCCATGTCGGAACGGTCACTCCACGTTTCCCGAATGAGATGACGGCGGTTGGAAGTAGCATAAATCAGCACATTGTCCGGCTTGGTTTCCATACCTCCCTCAATGACTGCCTTCAGATATTTATACTCAATTTCAAACTCTTCAAAAGACAAATCATCCATGTAAATAATAAAACGATAATTTCGATTTTTCACCTGACTGATAATCTGTGAAAGATACTGGAACTGATGCTTATAAATCTCAATCATTCGCAGTCCCCGGTCATAATACTCATTTAAAATGGCCTTGATGCTGGTGGATTTTCCCGTTCCCGCATCTCCAAATAAAAGACAGTTGTTTGCCGCCTTTCCTTCCACAAAAGCTTCCGTATTGTCAATGAGTTTTTGTTTTTGAATTTCATATCCCGTCAAATCATCCAGAACTACCTTATCCAGATTATTGATAGGAACCAGGTCAGGCGTCCCCTTTTCATCCACAATCCGAAACGCTTTGTTGAGCCCGAACATGCCTACGCCATACTCTTTATAAAAACCTGTCACCGCATCAAAAAATGCGTCCGCCGACTTCGCCTCTCCCAGCACTGCCGATAAAGTTCTCACCTTTTCACTGACATTTTTATTGTACATTCTCTCCTTTTTTACGACTGCCTTATAATGAAGGAGTGTGGAAAAACAATCGATGCCCAAATGTTCCTCTATAGGCTGGAAGTCATAGTGAAACAGGCTCCGAAACACTTCAAAATCATTTTTGGCAAAGTGATTCACCGTGCCATCGCTGGCTCCCACCTTCTCGCAGGTCATACTGAAAGAGTTTTCATTGGTAATAAGAACAAAGGTAAGATAATTATACCATAGATTGGTATCAAAACCATAAGTAGTCGCCAGATCGAGAAGCTTCTTCACTTCCCGGTAAATATCTACAATCAATTCTTCCTCTCGATAATGGCAGCTCTCAAATTTTTGAAAAATGCGGGAAAGGTTCAACAAAATGCTGTCTTCTCCCAGATTTCGATATAAAATAAGTTTCGATATTTCTTTATACATTTTCCGGTTCCTCCTTCAAAATATCATCCAGCATCCCGTTTACATTCATGCTCTCCAACTGCCCGGCATACTTTTTCTTCATCTCGTCAATCTTATTTCTGGCACTGTCTCTGTCTCCGTCAAAGGCAGTATAGCCTTCAAATTCTGCCGCCGCCGGCACTCCCGGTTTCCGGCCGGATCCTCCAAGAAGTTCCAGGCCAGGAAAAGAAAATCTGGGCTTATCTTCATCATGAATATTGCCGTTTCGTAAATCCTCCAGGGTAATCAACCCGGGAAACGCATGTTTTGGACGATAATCCGGCATATGAAACACTTCAAAACAGTCCAACAAATTGACATGGGTCAAATCTTCCGGTAAATCCTCTTTCAAATAAGTCGGAAAATGTTCCCTGTAAAACTCATAAATGGCCTGTTTCACCTCCAGATTCCCAAGATCTGCCGATATTTTTTCATCATTAACGTAGAGATAATATCTGTCCAGATAAGGTAAGATTCGTTCCTCCGCCGTCAGAGAAGTGATTCCCGGCGCCTTGTCATAATGAATTTCTATTCTTCGATAAGTAGAATTCTTCTTTTTTATCTGGCTTGCCCCTTTCATTTTATGCCTGTCCAGCTCAAAAAACAAACTTTTTAATAATGTAAATTCAAACATGGCCCTTCCCCTTTTCTGCCTTCTGTTTTCCTTTTCTGACCCGGCAAAACCGTTTTCCTCGTCAGTTCTTTACTCCTGCCGCCACCGGGCATACACTGTCATATTTTTTATATTGCCTTTCCTGATGTATAAGATTCTTCTTTTATATTTTTTGCTGTCATACCAGCCCTCAAAGACATAACCCGGCTTTTTTGGCGTTTTCAGCCTGATTTTTTTCTTTCCACTGGCGGTGGCCGGATTGGCAGGAGAATTTTTTCCTGCCCTTTTATAAGTAATCGTGTAGCCATCCACCTTGACGCTGCATGTCGCAGTCACTCCGTTGACAGAAGCTGTGATTGTCGCCATTCCTCTTTTTTTTGCCTCCACATAACCCGTCTCATCCACTGCCACCACCGTTGGATCTGAACTCGTCCAATGAAGTGCACGGATATTTTCCGGAGAGGTGTGCATGACATAAAGCTGTCTGCCATACCCCGCCCGAAGATTTATCTGTATCTCCGACAGATACGGATTGTTCCCCTGCCTTCCGGTCACTGCGGTGGAAATGCTGCTGATTCCTTTTTTTGCCCCCCTCAAATCTGTCACATAATATCCCAGACTTCCATCCTCATTTTTGTGAAACCTTCCCACATAGGCAAGTCTCCAAAAATAGCTGGGAACCTCGTGAACATATTCCTCTTCGGAGACCACCTTTACCAAAGACAACAACCTGCCATCGTAATCCATCTGGTAAATCCGCTCGTTCAGGGAAATATAAATCAGTCCGTCATATTCTTCTGCCCATCCGATAAATTCATCATCCGCCGGCTGATAAACTGTCCTTTCTTCCTCTCCGTTCAACCGGGAACGCTTTAAGATGTTTCCAACCGAAACCCAGTACCAATATCCTCTCTCATAAAATAAACAGGGTTTGGAAGCAATGGCAAGACGGATGGCGGAACGGTTTGGTATGTAGTCCTCTTCTGCCAGCGCAAGGCTGCGGATGTCCAGACCGTCAGAATTTCCCTCTCCATAAATATCCTGCATCGTATAGCCCGAATGGCCGCTCAAAAAAGTGGGAACTCCCACCAGACAGCCAGTATAGGTCACGACCATCCCCTCATGTTCTCCGGTTCCGCTGCCACTGGTCAAATCGCACAAATACCATATTCCGCCAATTTGCACAATATTCCAGGAGTGATCTTTGCTGTAGCTGCTCACAACGGCACAGGGGATGCCGATTGTATTCATCGCCAGGGCATATGCGTTGGCAAGACCGTCACAGACTCCGGTATGATTGACCAGAACATCATATCCTGTATGGCAGTCTGCGGACTTTTCGTAAGCAGTATTCTTCGTCAGATAATAATACACCGCCATGGCCTTATCCCCGTCTGACATTCCCGGTTCCAGACAGGACAGTACCTCCTGAAGCCCCGACATAATTTCTTGATATCGTCTCTGAAAAGTTTCCCTGCTTAACATTTTTGAGCTTTGGAATACCGTCTTTTTTTTCGTCCTCTTTACTATATAATAATGGTCCCAGTTGCTGTCAAGAAAATCTATACCTTCCGCCATCAGCGCTGCCCTGTTCTCGATCACCGCTTCTCTGAGCAGCTCTTTCCCTATGGCAGACTTGGCTATTTTAGCGTAAATATCCATCCTTTTTCTTTCACGGCCTTCTCGAATCACCTGGGAAAGAGCATTTTTGTACTCTCGTTTCTGTTCTGATGAAATTTTGGCATCTGCGGTAATTTCCACTTGAAACCATCCTGTCAGACAAGCAATTGCCATGACTATCCAAAAAATTCTTTTCTTCATCTCTCTCCTTCCCTCAACTTTGCCGCCTCCTCTTGAAAAATTTATTCGTTTCCGCCCTCTATCCCTTTTTTCAAGACATTTCTGGTTTTATCTTATCATTTTATACCAAAAATAGCAATCTCTCCATATTTCTCAAGTTTTACTCCCGCAACACATATATTAATTATTTAGATACAATGATTTTTGTAACAATTCAGCCATAACATCTGGGGTTACAGCTGACACTGCCGCCCGCTTCTATCACAGCGAAACCCTCGATGAAGACAAAACGTCCATACCTGATAATAAACCTCCTCCCCAAGCAATTTATCAGATGTTACCTATGAGCAGGCACATGGGCGAATCATGATTGAATTTTTTTTTATTTTTTTCTCATATAAAAAAATATATGTACTATATCATAAATTTGTGGTAAAATATATGTAAAATTTGACAACAAATTAACAAACTACAAGAAAGTATCTCTCTGATCCTACATTATTTTATCTATTATAATCATGAAGGAGGAAGCGCTTTTCGCTTAAAACAGTATGAACAAAACATCAGAATTTCAGACATTATTGCGAAACTATCGGGGGATTGTCGGAAACATTCGTGTCAACGACATCTGGATTTCCTTTGACTCATACTTATTTAATTACTACGACGAAGATGAAGAAATTCAGTTCAACCTGGCCGGTCAGGAGGGAGTTGTAACCATTCCCGCCATCGCATCTTATGAAAAACTGGATGCATCAGATCTGCTGGAGGATGCAGCAACAGGATATTCTGCCTTACTAAAAAACGGAACTTTCTTCATTGTCCATTGTTTTCAACCAAAAAACCATACAGAATAAAAGAAGGCTCTGCATCTCACAAATCTGATGCAGAGCCTTCTTTTTTCTATCATTGTCACATCCTCATTCCAGTCGGAATGAAGAAACTATCATTTCCCGGACGCCGGTATTTTTATACAAAAACATTGCACCCCAGAAAAGTAATTCCCGCAGAAAATAAAATCTTCCACAGCAAATGAATGTTCCATCTTTGTGATATGCTATAATTAAGCACAATAACCAGCGCCACCATAGCTGATAAAATAGATCCGGTTAATCCTCCGCTTTTCGTCTCCAGGACACCGGAAAGATAAAGAGTCAGGGAGACATTTAAAAGCAAGCCGGATATTATCGGACGAATAAAATGTTTCACCACCGCAAAAATCCGAAGATTTTCATATTTTTCATAGACAGCGCGAATCACAAGCACAATGGAACCGGATGCCGCCACGCTGCAGGCAAAGCCGCACAGCCCGGCATAAAGTCCTTCCAACACCGAACCATTTTTGTTAAATCCAATCATATATCCACAACCGGACAAAATTTTACACAAAATTGATCCTGGCAATGCGTTGGCAACGGAAACGATATTCCCGTAAAAATCGTGATAGCTGACCATCCCGCTGTCCACGAACAATCCCTGGGCTACAGACAGGTAAGCATCCCCTCCACCGAAAGACATGACGGAGGAGAGAAATCCCGTTCCGATAAACTTAGGAATTCCGTCGCAATATAACAGGGCAGGTAAAGACAAAATCAGCGTAAAGAGCGTCCAGCTCAACAAAGAGACAGCCAGCGCTTTTCCCTCAAAGGCTTTTTTATGTTTGCTTTCCATGATGGCCTGCACCATTCCGATCACGGACATGACCACCATCAAAATTACCAAAAAAGGTCGTGCCGTCAGAGGAATCAGATGTGCTTTTCCCACACAAAGGAAATAAAAAGCGGCAATAATCAAAGCCGGAATAGCTCTCTTTTTGTTTCTCAACTGTCCTTTCGTCGATAGAATGACAAAAAAAGCCGTGCCCAATATTTGTATAATCGAAATAGAAAAAATTGGCGTCATAGAGACCCCGAATATCTGATAAATATTTTTCTCTGCCGACAAAATAAAGACACCCAGAATAATTAAAATATAAAGAATCTGCTCATTTTTGTCCTTCGCCTGGTAGACAGTTCCGGTACAGTATTGAAAAAGCATCAACATAATGAACGCCGAGATGCCGACTGCCAGGTAACTCATCTGAGTTTTTATCATCTCTCCGGCACTGGAAAACAGAATCAGAAAAAGAATCGTCAAAAAAGCACCCGGAAGCGCCATGGCGGACGCCGCCGCCATCATTCCCCGGCTGCCAAAAGTGCGATATCCGATGCCGCTGGCAATTTCCACCGGCAAAGCGCCCGGCGTAATGCTGGCTATCATCACCTCATCGTTAAATTCTTCCTCCGTTACCACCTTGTTTTTTTCCACGATTTCATCTTCAATGACAGGGATGAGAGCGGTACCGCCCCCAAATCCTATCAATCCGATTTTCAACATGTTCGTGATCATGGCCGCAAATTTTTTAGGAAAAGTCTTTTGTTTCTTTTTCATTTTGACTCCTGGTTATCCTTCCCGGAGATATGTTTCATTTTTCGTTTCAGACGGTAGAAGAAGACATCCTCCCGAAGATCTTTGATCATCTTTTTCAGTTCTCTGTCTCTTTCTATCGCTTCTTTCCTTAATGCCTCATTACGCAAATTTACATCAATTAATTCATTTTTCAAAATGAGATTCTCCGTCCTGAGGGAATGAATTTTGCGGTCTGCGGCATAGACCAACTTGCTAATCTCCCCCATCTCTTCCATATCCTTCTTCTGATTGAGAATGATTTCGCTGATAGACTGAAAGGCTTCTTCTTCCTCCGGCATGACATCTCCGGCAGCCTCCCGCCTCTCCTCCTCCATCTCTTTTGCATACTGCTTCACGGACTCAATGCGGCTTTCTTTCAGCCTTTGCACCTCCCCTTTTAAGCCTTCAATGGTCTCTTGCTGCCTGACCACCACATTGGCAAAAAAGCGGACGATGTCCTCGTACATAAAACGATTGTTCGGCGTCCAGCGCTCTCCTTCTTTTATTTTTGTGCTGAACAAATCCTCCTCCTGATGGAGATAATCTCTGGCAATATTTTTATTACATTCTTCATATCGCTTCAAAAAGGCTTCCAGTTCCTCCCGGGAAAACATGGTGAAATTATTTTCCCCGTCTTTTAACTCCTCGCAAACCAGAGCCGACTCTCTGAGAAGTCCTCTGATATGAGGATTATCGGGAACGACAGAGTTGACAATTCTTAAAATCTCCTGACTGTTCCCCGTCAATGATTTATTCGCTTCCTGCTCTGTAACCTGATAGTCATCTTTGTATTCCAATCCTATTGCCTCCAAAAAATCTGAAAAAATCGTATTTCCTTTTCCTTTGAATTTTTCCCGCTCAAATACCCGAACGATGATATTCTCCCTGCCAATCACTGCTGCTATTTTCTCAAGATGGTTATAATAGTGCAGCACAATTCTGCGAATTTTACGCTGAAAGGAATCCCACTTGATACACGCATTGGTGTTCCAGATTTCCTTTACCTGCTGGCTGAGCCAGGAGTTGGCCAGAGCGTCCTGCCGCCGCAGATAAACCACGGCTTTCACCTCGTAACCATGCTCCTTTCCGTCCTCCAGAATTTTTTCCCAAAATTCAAACTTTTTTCCCAGGGAGGAGTGCCAGATATTTTCATCGGAGAGAATGACATTGGGATACTTTTCAAACTCCTGGTGAATCATGGCAAGACCTTTTTCCCAAAGTTCCTCCTCCATCTCCACGTTTTCTGTCTTATCCGGATAAAACACTCTTCCCACGAGGAAATGACCGTTTCTTCTGTGGGCAACTCTGGGATAAACAAAATCCAACAGTGGATAACTGTACCCCTGCTCCCGCAATTTTTCCTGATTTTCCACGCAAAACATCTGAATGGATGTGGTGGCCGTCTTAGGTGTTCCCATGTGTATATAAAGTGTTGCCATTATCTCTCCCTCAATTATGCCAATGAAAGGGCGCCTTCTATCTGTTTCATTAACAGGTCTACACATTCTTCCAGAGGCATCTTGCTGGTGTCTACCGTTACTGCCGGATTCTCAGGCACTTCATACGGACTGGAAATACCGGTAAAGTTTGGAATCTCTCCGGCACGGGCCTTCTTGTAAAGTCCCTTCACATCCCTCTTTTCACATTCTTCCAGAGGGGTGCTGACGTATACTTCAAGGAAGCTGTCCTCCCCGATGATATCCCTCGCCTGACGACGGTCTCTCACATACGGAGAGATAAAGGAAGTAATGACAATCAATCCTGCATCATTCATCAGCCGGGCCACCTCGGCGATACGGCGGATGTTCTCAATACGGTCCGCCTCCTTAAAGCCCAGATTCTTGTTAAGACCCATTCGGATATTGTCACCATCCAGAAGCATGGTGTGCTTTCCGAGGGCAGCCAGACGTTTTTCCAACTCATTGGCCAGCGTGGATTTTCCGGATCCGGACAGACCGGTGAGCCAGATGGTCTTTGGCATCTGTCCCTTCTGCTGTGAGCGGAACTGTCTTGTGATGTCCATCTCATGCCAGGTCAGGTTGTCAGTACGACGCAGAGAATGCATCACAATACCGCAGGCGGAAGTCATGTTGGTGATTCTGTCTATAAGAATCATGGAACCCAGCGCCTGATTCTGCTTAAATTTATCAAAAACAACTTTGTCGGAAACCGAAATATCACAGGCGGCAATCTCATTTTTGTAGATGGTGTCGGCGTGAACTTCATTTCCGGTGTTGACATCTATTTTATATTTGATGTTCATGACTACCGCCGGAACTGTCCTCGTTCCAATCTTTAACAGATAATTCTTTCCTGCAACCAGATAGGAGTCATCCATCCAGAGCAGCTTGGCGGTAAACAGATTTCCTACCGACGGACTGGTATCCTTCACCAGGACATTTCCTCTGGAAACATCCATCTCCCTGTCCAAAGAAATGGTGACGGCGCGGCCTCTGTCTGAGTACTGCACCTCTTTCCCACTCTCTATGATGCCTTTTACCATCGCCTTTTCGCGGGACGGCAGTGCGGTAATCTCATCACCCACGGCAATCTTTCCGCTCTCAATCTGCCCCTGGAAACCACGGAAGGTGTGATCCGGCCGACATACCCTTTGCACCGGCATGGAAAAGCCTTTTTCAGAAGGGTTCTCATGCACGTCGATATTTTCCAGATAAGTAAGCAGCGGCTCTCCCTTGTACCACGGCATATGGGTCGATTTCACCGTCACGTTATCGCCCTCTGTGGCAGAAACCGGCAAAATCTTGATAGAGCTGTAGTCATGCTCCCCTGCCATCATCTTGATTTCCCGCTCAATCTTCTCAAAGCGATGCTCGTCAAAATGAATCAAATCCATTTTATTCACGGCAAACACAAAGTGCTTGATGCCCATGAGAGAACAGATGCGGGTGTGCCTCCTCGTCTGCACAAGCACGCCCTGGGTGGCATCCACCAAAATAACCGCCAACTCCGCAAAGGAAGCACCTACGGCCATATTTCTGGTGTACTCTTCATGCCCCGGTGTATCTGCGACAATGAAAGAACGTTTCTCTGTCGTAAAATAGCGATACGCCACGTCGATGGTGATTCCCTGCTCTCTCTCCGCCATGAGGCCGTCAAGAAGCAGAGAGTAGTCGATGGCTCCGCCCCGGGACCCAACTTTACTGTCAAGCTCCAACGCTCTTTTCTGGTCTGCAAACAACAATTTTGCATCATAAAGCATATGTCCAATCAGCGTGGACTTTCCATCGTCCACACTGCCACAGGTAATAAATTTAAGAAGACTATTCATGTTAGAAGTAACCCTCCCTTTTTCTTTTTTCCATGCTGGCTGCACCGCCGTCACTGTCAATGACGCGGCTCGTCCTCTCAGAGGATACAGCGCTCAAAGTTTCTTCAATAATCGCATCCAGAGTGTCTGCCGTACTCTCCACGCCTCCGGTCAGCGGATAGCAGCCCAGAGTACGAAAACGGATGCTTCCGTGTTCCACCACTTCGCCCTCTCTCAGCTTCATTCTGTCATCATCAATCATAATAATATTTCCGTCCCGTCTTACAAAAGGACGATCTTTGGCAAAGTATAAAGGAACAATGTCGATATTCTCTCTCTGGATGTACTGCCAGATATCTTTTTCCGTCCAGTTGGAGATTGGGAACACCCGCATCTCTTCGCCCTGGTGAATCATAGTATTGTAAAGCTTCCACATTTCCGGGCGCTGGTTTTTCGGATCCCAGGCATGACTGGAGTTACGGAAAGAGAAAATACGCTCCTTTGCCCGGGATTTTTCCTCATCCCGTCGGCCGCCGCCGAAGGCCGCCGTAAAGCCGTACTTATCCAGCGCCTGCTTCAGTGCCTGGGTTTTCATAATGTCTGTGTAGGCGGCGCCGTGGTCAAATGGATTGATTCCTCTTGCCACACCTTCTTCATTGATGTACTCCAACATCTCTATGCCATATTTTTTTGCCACACTGTCACGGAAGGCAATCATCTCTTTAAACTTCCATGTGGTATTTACATGAAGAAACGGAAACGGCGGTTTCTCCGGATAAAATGCCTTCAATGCCAAATGCAGCATTACCGAGGAATCTTTGCCGATAGAATATAACATCACCGGTTTCTCACATTCCGCTGCCACTTCACGCATAATATATATCGCTTCTGCCTCCAGCTCATCAAGATGGGTCATATTACTCATAAGTTATACTCCTTATAGTTTATCTTTGATTAATAGAATCTATCATAATGAAGGAAAAAATTCCTCCGATTATTACTTTTTCTTCAGGGAGTCATATCGTACCTTCATTTTGTAAAAACGGCTGTTTTTAATCTCTTCCAGCTCGGCCTGCAACTCTTCCTGTTTTTCTATTAGATCCTGCTTTTCTCTCTCCAATCTCTTTTTTTCTTTCAGAATCGCCCGCTTTTTTTGACGCTCCTGTTTCAAAATACCTCTGATTTCCTGCGCTCTCTCCCAGGACTTTACTCTCATTTCTCCATAATATTCTTCCAGCCTTCTCTCCTGTTCCCCGGCCGAAACCGATGGAAACGGATGAATCACGCCGGCTCCTTCCTGGCTTTGATACCATCTGTCAAAAGGTGTGCTGCTTTTGCTTAGCGCTTCCCTCTCAATCCTCGGCACATTATTTTTATCCAAAAAATCAAGATAATGACTGACTCTCTCCCTATGCCCTCTTTTGAGCTGAGAATAATCTGTTTTTTGATACAGGTCAATCACATTCGTGTCTTCCCTGACATCCTGCCATTCCATATAAGGAATATTATGGTATTGGGCCAGCTCTTTTACCCGGCAGTCCCCTGCAAAAATATAGCAAGGTGTTCCCGCCAAAATGCTGACGATGTTTCCGTGGATGCGACTTCCAAAACTGAAATCTCTCTGTCTCAAATATTCCATCCAGGAAATATCCTCCACCACGCCAACCACTCTGTCGTTTTGCATCAGGCTGTCCGAAAAATGCATCGGGTAGTCCTCGACTTCCACCTCGAGATTTTTCTCATTAAAATAAGGAAATCCCGCATAAATCATCTTGATTTCCGGAACCACCTGACTGATGAAGACCGAGTCTGTAAACAGAGCTTCCTGCCCTCTTAAAAAACGATACAGCTTCGCAGGCAATTCCATTTTATAATTGACCGCTACTTTCGAGTTCACCGTCAAATCTGTCAGACGCGGCGTCGGAAGGCTATCTCCAAACGTATATAAAGACGGACATCCAATCACCGTATAATCCTTTTCTGCCGAATAGCCCAACCTTCTTAGATACTCCGCTGTGATTTCTCCTCGAAGGCCAATCATAGAAGATTTCTTCAAAACTGCCTCGACGAACACTCTGACGTCCTCGTCAAAAGGAAACTCCCAGCCCTCTTTGTCCAGCAGACTTTGCAGGCCGACGCCCACAACGACACACGGTATTTTTAATCGATTTACTAAATCTGTGATGCACACCAATTCTTTCTGAAATGACGTCCGGAATGCGTTGGCCAAAGGAATCAAAAACATATCGTATTCTTCATTCCATCTATCTACCTGTTCTTCCGAATAAATCAGGTTTGTCTTGATGGCCGTAATCACGGTATCTTCCTCCATCACCACCCTGGCAACGCTGTGCTGAAAAATCAGATTGCCTGTGTTGCTCCCGGTTAAATTCCGAAGCAATATCTCAGAAACACTTTTTTTCTCACCCAAAGGCATGGCTGAACGTATTAAGATTTTTTTCAAAATTATCCTCCTGAAAAAACGCTGTCCAAAGATCTGAAGTCTCCTCTTCGATGTACTTTTCCATGCCTGGGATAAAACTTCATCGGTTTGCCACAAAAACTTGAACCAGCTATTTTTTTTATTATAGAACACAATTGTTAATTAATTGTTACATAATAACCTATTATATAGGCAAACAGAAGAAACTGCAAGGAAAACTCAAGATAGTTACCATTTATCCTAAATCAATTTTTAAATCTCCTTCTTTTATGAGGCCTTTTCTTCTCATTATTTTTCCAATCAGCCAGTTGATGGCCAGCGGAAGACAAAAGCAAAGAAGGACAACTCCTACCCAATCCATGACGTCCGCTTCATATCCCTTTGGCATAGATGACCAGCCCGTGACAATGCCGATGGGACCTACCAATCCGGAAGTCCCCATCCCGGAAGAAACTGCGGCCCCATTGTTTCTTAACTGGAAAACGCAAGTAGAAATCGGTCCTAAAATGGCAGATGTCAACACGGGAGGCAGCCACAAAATCGGTTTTTTCATCAGGTTAGGCACCTGAAGCATAGACGTTCCCACTCCCTGTGCCACAAATCCTCCGATTCCGTTCTCCGGAAAACTTAAAATGGCATAGCCAAGCATATGACTGCAACATCCCACGGTGGCTGCGCCTCCGGCCAGCGCCAGACCGTTCCATATCTCCATTGTCACACTGCCATCTCCGACTCCCGCAAGAACTGCGCCTCCACTGATTCCAATGGCCGCACAGATGGCTGCCGAGCTGATGGGAAGGGTAAGAACAACACCAACTACTACAGAGACTACGATTCCCATGAAAAAAGGCTGCAAATTGGTTGCCCATCCAATCAAAGTTCCCAAAGAATCACAAATCGTTTTAAAGACCGGAGCCAGAAACATGGCCAAAATCACTCCGGTAGCAACGGTGACCGCCGGGGTGATAAGAATATCAATTTTTGTTTCCTTTGAGACCAGCTTTCCAATCTCGCAGGAAATAATTGTCACAAACAAAACTGCCAGCGGTCCCCCGGAACCACCCAATGTATTGGTCGCCTGACCTACCGCACATAAGGAAAACAACACGAGAGGAGGCGCTTCCAAAGCGTGCCCTATGGCCACCGCCATTGCCACCCCCGTAACCATGGTGGCATACTTTCCGGTCTGCCAGACAATCCAGCAAAAATGATCTAAACTGCCAAGTTTGGAAACCTGTGCCGTCAGCTCATCACCGCTCAGTCCGCCCAGCATACGCATCAATTCTGCGGAGCTGACCGTCTCGGCGGCAGTCTGAATGATTGTTCCAATCAGCAAGGAGGCAAACAATCCAAGCGCCATTGCTCCAAGTGCATCAATCCCGTATCTTTGAAAAGATATGTTCACATTTTTCTTCTTTAAAAAGCTCTCTTTTTTGGTTTCACCCATCTTAGGTCCCTCCTGTTTGTTTTCCGAAGCCATCTCTTTCATGGCCTTTTGCTTTTCATTTTACACCCAATCGCAATGCTTCTGCAAGAATTATCACCGTTTCCACCAGGAAGACTGGGAATATTCTTCTTTCCAGATTTTGCTGTGATAAAAAACCATCCCTTTGCAAGAGATATCCCCGGAAATTTTTCTTCATTGATCGGTAGAATTTTCTGAGGAAACGTTCCCAAAATTCATATTCCTGATATATAAATCCATGAATCCTGTATTTTCCGCCAACGAGACATGCTTGCATTTTCCTGGAAGCTGTTCTAGCTTTGTTCTGAGGGAATCATCCAGCAGCAGCGACTGCACACCCTGACCGGCACCATTTCCGACCGGGACAATCTTCTCTTTGGAAACCGGAGGCAACATTCCGATGGCAATTGCATGTTCCACGTCAATATATGTACCGAAGGCTCCGGCCAATATCAGAGCATCTATCTCCTCCAACGTCATCCCATATTCTTCTAATAAAGTCATGCATCCCGAGTAGATCGAACTTTTTGCCAGCTGAATCTGGCGGATATCCTTCTGGGAAAGATAGACGGGATTTTCTCCCTCCGTGAAATAAAAGCCCAGATTATGTTCTTCTACTTTTTTTATCCGACTGCTTAATTTGCTGCCCGGATGACTTTTTTGATAAGTATCAGCAGATAACAAGGCACCGGTATCGTCCATCAGACCAACCCGATAAAATTCTGACACTGCATCAATGATGGCGGAACCGCAAAGTCCCTGCGGCTTTATATCTCCAATGACCTGAAGGGACACTCTGTCATTTTCCAGGGATATTTTTTCAATGGCTCCAGGCGTTCCTCTCATACCACACTCAATGTTGCCACCTTCCAGGGCAGGGCCACAAGCGGTGGAAGATACGAGAAACCCGTCTTGATTCCCCACGGCAATTTCTCCATTGGTTCCCAGATCAATCATCATATATTTTTTTTCATCATCTTCCACGGTCAACAAAACCGCAGTGGTATCCGCCCCCACAAATCCTCCCAGCAGAGGCAAAAACTCCACGACTCCTTCCGGCGCACAATGAAGCCCCGTCTCCTTTCCACTGTTTACCAGATGCTCGGCCGTTATGTTCACAAAAGGACTCATGCCAAGATGTACCGGATTCCATCCGTAAAACAAATGCTGCATCATACTGTTTCCGCAAATCACCACATGATAAAGATTCTCCTTTAATCTTTCCACTTTTTCTGCGGCTTCTTCTATCATGCAGTTGATCGTATCCAGAACCAAATCCTGCAACTTCGCAAGATTTTCCGGAGATTCCTGGGCATACACACTCCTGCTTATGACATCAGCCCCGCACACCACCTGCTGGTTCAGCGCAGATTTCGTCTCCAAAAGCCGTCCGCCTCCTGCCAAATCATAAAAATAGCATGCCACCGTCGTCGTCCCGATGTCTATGGCGACGCCGTAGCAACGAGATTCCTGATGGCCCTCCTGTATGTCTATCACATGATCTTTATAATATACAAAAGTAGCCCCCAAAAAATCATAGCCGGCTCTCAGTGCCGCAAATTTTTTCATGGCCGCTAGGGGAACCCCACTCAAAAAAGAACCGCAGACAGGCGGTGTCAACTCTTCTCTTGCGACATATCTTTTTTTTATGGCAGGAGCAAACTCCATGACGGACAAACTGCTGTGCGTCAGCACATTTCCTTCGTGAACGTAATCTTTTTTTTCTAAATATACCTCCTCCACTTCTTCTGCCAAAGTACTGCATGCCAGGACTTCTTCTATTTTTATGGCACCTTTTCGCTTTACTCTTGTGAGACATTTTCCACAGCTGCCTCTGCCTCCGCAGACAAGATTCAGCGGATATCCTGCCCTTTCACAGGCCTGCGCCAACGTACCTCCCTCCACTTCCACCTTCGTATTTTGATTGACAAAATAAATTTTACTACTCATATCTTCCTCCTTTTTCTTTCAGGCAAATATTCTCTTCTCACATTTTTTTCTTTGATAAATAAAATGAACTATATCATGATTATAATCGTTCTCTCCAAAAAGAACCATGCAAAAAAATGAATCATTATAAGAACTCTATGTAAAGTTTATTGTCTTTCATTTTCAGTAATGTTATAATGAAGCATATCAAAAGAGGGGGTACAGTTATGGGTAAACTGACAATATGTGTATACGGTGCAGCCAGTGAAAAGATTGCTCCTGTCTTTATCACGGAAACCGAAAACCTTGGCGAAGAAATTGCCCGTCGCCATCACAGCATCATTTACGGAGGAGGAGCAGAGGGAGTCATGGGAGCCTGCGCCAGAGGCGCCGCAAAAGCCCAGGGAGAAGTTATAGGAGTCGTTCCTTTTTTCATGGATGAATTTGAAGAAATTAATCATAAATGCACAGAGATTATCCGCACGAAGACGATGGGAGAACGCAAAGAGATTATGGAGAAAAGGGCGGATGCCTTCATCATCGCTCCCGGCGGTATCGGCACTCTCGACGAGTTTTTCCAGATTTTAACTTTAGTTGAACTTGGTCAAAAACAGGCTCCGATTATTCTCTACAATGTTGACAACTATTATGATGAACTGCTTTCTTACGTTCGTTCCTGCATAGAAAAAGGGTTTATCCGCAAAAGGGTAGAAAACCTGGTTCATATTTGCAGCACGCCGACAGAGGTTCTATCCGCCATCGAAAGCTATTTTTCTAATCCTTCATAAAACATAGAGTACAATACGCCCACAAACATATGTCAAAAAGACAAAAATCCTCCGCTTTCATCTCATAAAAAGCGGAGGATTTCTAAACTGATGCATGAATTTCTATGTTTTTTTATGCCCTTTTCCGTTCTGCTGCGTCTTCTCCCAGCTCATCAGTCCATTTTTTACGCTCTACCATTCGACCCATAACAAAAGCAATGATACCTACGCCGATACCTGTCTGTAAGCAGAAAATCATACTTTCTACTTCACCCGGCAGCTCGCCGTCTAACATTGTTTCCAAAACAGGAGTGAACCATGGTTCATATTCTTCACCTTTGATTTCAGAAATCATTTCGCTTCCCGCATCATCAGAACCGCCAAACTCCGCACCTTTTAATGCAAACAGCGGAACAATGGCAATCAAAGCTGCAACTACTAACAAAAGAATCACTGTCTTTTTATTACTACTCATTATTTTTCCTCCTTAAAATTCCAGACATTTCAACTCTGTCTTCGCATAGGTTTCCAGTCCAATCACAATCACGACTGTTAAAATACCCTCGATAATCGCCAGAGGAACCTGAGTCGTCGCAAAAATACCGAGGAATTTTGTCAAAGATGCGCCAAATCCGCCGACCTCAGAAGGATAAGCGATGGCTAACTCCACGCTGGTCACACAGTATGTAAATAAATCTCCCAAAAATGCTGCCAAAAATACAGTCACTTTTTTATTCACATTCATTCCTTTTAAAATTTTGTATACAAAGTATGCCAAAATCGGGCCGGCAATAGCCATAGAGAAACAGTTAGCTCCCAGTGTAGTCAGTCCGCCGTGAGCCAGAAGCACTGCCTGGAATACAAGAACGATCAGCCCCAAAACACTTGTCACACAAGGTCCAAATAAAATAGCGCCCAGTCCGGTACCTGTCATATGAGAACAGCTTCCTGTTACTGACGGAATTTTTAAGGAAGAAAGCACGAACACGAAAGCTCCTGTCAGTGCAAGCACAGTCAACGTCTTTCTGTTGTCCTTCAGCGTCTTTTGGATATTGCGAATTCCAAGCACGAGAAATGGAATACAAACCGCACCCCATAATAAACAATGACTCACAGGAAGAAATCCTTCCATAACGTGCATGGCATTTGCCACAGGCGCCACTGCCATCATAACAAGCAGGGCAAATGCAAGAATACTCATTTTACCTTTTTTCTTAAACATTTTTCTTCTCTCCTTCTTCTAAAGTAGATTGGTGTCGGCTCAAAATCAAGTACGATTTCACATACCTGAAGCCTGTGGAGAATCCCGGAATAAGAAGCTTCCCCGGTAAGAGGAATCTTCCTTTCTGTTTTCGCCAAAAAAAGCGTACTCCTCAGGATGGGCTTTTCACAGTGACATGTTAATGATATCAGGCATGAGATGTCTCCCAGTCATCTCCTCGCTAAAAAGAGATTCCGGCAAACAGTGAAGTGGCTCAACGCCGTGCTTCCCTCATCACAATACCTTTATAAAAATGAAGATTTCTTTCCCTTCGCCATCAAAAAATGGCTCTCAGGAAAGCATATCTACCATTTTTTCAAACTCAGCTATATTTTTCGGATACAGCTCTCCGCCAGGGACGATTCCCTTTTCTTTCAAAATGCGATATATGTCATACATCATCGGATGTTTTAAATTGGCTCTTTGAAGAATATCTTCCTGCTGAAACACCTTTAACGGCGTATCGTCCGCAATGATTTTCCCCTGACAAAATACTATCACTCGCTCGGCCCAACGGTAAGCGAAGTCTACATCATGGGTAGAAATCAGCATCGTGCGTCCTTCCCGTCCCATCTTTCCCAAAACTTCTTCCAAAATCGCCGCATTTAACGGGTCCAGGGCAGCCGTCGGCTCGTCAAAAATAATCACCTCAGACTCCATGGCAATGATATCGGCAATGCTGACCCTCTTTTTCTCTCCTCCGCTTAAATAATGAGGAGGGCGATTCCGAAAGGCCGTAATATTCATATAATCCAAAGCTTTATCGACCCGGCGCAGCACCTCCTTCTCAGGCAGTTTTAAGTTCATCGGTCCAAAAGACACTTCCGCCATGACGGTGGAAGCGATAATCTGATTGTCTGCATCCTGGAAAACAATTCCTACATTTTTCCTCAGATGATTCAGTCTTTTTTTCGTTATCTTTTCTCCGCGATATAAAATATCTCCCCGATCCGCTTTCAGCACACCGTTGATATTCAGAAAAAATGTGGACTTTCCAGCTCCGTTTGATCCAAGCACCGCAATCTTTTCTCCCTCGTAAATGCTCAAGTCCACACCGTTCAGCGCACGTTTCTCATCATTATATGTAAAATACAAATCTCGAACTTCGAGAATCGGTTGTTTTTCTTTGATTTCTTTTTCAGAACCATCCATAACTTTCTGTTTCCTCCTCTGCTCCTCAGGACGTGGTCGTAATCTTCCATATGGCAAGCAAAAGAACGACGAAAACTGCTGCCATCACTATCTGAGATCGTTTCAACGGCTTTTTTTCCTCCAGAAAACGCAAATCTCCATCATAGCATCTGGCTTCCAATGCATTATAATAATCTGTTCCTCTTTTTAAAGAAACAATCAGTAAATTCCCCGCCACCTGCCCGAAGGAATAGCATGATGTCTTAAAGTCTACATACCCCAATCTGGCTTCCGCAGAATGTTTCATCCGACTGTGGGTATCCATCATGATAAACAGATATCTGTAAATCATATTCATTAATTCAATCAACACTTTTGGAATGTGCGCCTTTCTCAAAACGACAATCAGCTCACTAAGCGGCGTTGTCAATGTCATCATATATAAAGCACTGACTGCTCCAAATGCCTTAAACACCAGCTGTCCTGCTTTCAGCAGACTGGCATCGGAACAATAAATATAGAATAAATTCAGCACATGCAAACGATACTGTCCTACCGGATCCAGAGAAAATCCCAAAGCTATGGCCACCGTCCCAAAAATCAAAAAGACAACCGGCACTGTCAGCATAGAAAGATAATGAGAAAAAGACAACCCTCCAATTACTACCGTCAGATACCCCATCATCAATATAACCGCAATGGAAACATAAATATTATTCAATAAAATACACAGCAAAAGGCATACCATGGCGAATATCATTTTAAAAGAAGCATTCCACTTCCGCATTTCAGAGGCATAGGCAAAATAATCTACGGATAAAAAACTTCCATGCTTATGTCCTCCTTTTCCGTGGTGAGACTTTCCCCTTCCCTTCCACATACCATGAACCGTCATGCATATCGCCATTCCTGTGAGAAACCATATTATGAACAGATTCATAATAGTCCTCCCAATGTTAAATTTAACACAAAGCAGGAACAAAATTCTTCCCGCTCTGTTTTATAACAAAAATTATGTTGTGATATTGCGTGTAAAAATACATAGATATTATAGAAAATAGATGTTAAATAGACCCTGCTATATACATAGATGGAGATAACAGACTGTAAATAAGAGATTTTCTAAAATAATAATTCATCAAAAGAACCGCTACAATCAAGGACAGAACTCTGTCGTAGATTGCGGTTGTATACTATTAATAATTTTTACTATTTATAATCCTATTCAATTCATTATGGATTATAGCATATATAATTTTATTGTAAAGGTAAATTTTTAATGTCCTGTATGCAACTAATTTAATTCAAGAACAACAAAATATTCTCATTCTTTCTGTAAAAACTTGATTTTTTTGCATAATAAGTAAAATCCAAACCGTTTTTTATTGACATTTTCTATTAAATTTACGTTTTTTCTTTTCTCTTTTTTTACCATCATTCTCTCACTTTTCTTCACCATTCCTCAAAAACATTAGTAATTTTTCCTCTTTCTTCTATAATCTACACATGTTTTTCTCCGGAATCTTCTTTCCAATCTACAAGAAATCCTCATGAGAGCCTCTTTTGCAAATATCCCAAAAATTACAAAAGAAAAACAAAAAAGCATTATATTTTGTCCGCAAAATATGTTTTTATTATTGAAAATATATTGCCATTATTATATGATAAGACCAGCAGAATATTAATCCCATAAATTTAATTTCTTGTCAAATCAACATTTAGAAGGGACTGAATACGATATGAAAAAGAAAATCAAAAAACTTACAGACAGTGAAAAACAGGTATTAAATCTTCTTTGGGATTCGGAGGAGCCTTTAACTTCCACTGAGATTGTTAATTTATGCACAAACCGAACCTGGAAACCAAGCTATATCCACATTATGATTAATTCTCTTCTTTCCAAAGAAATGATTCAAATTGATGGATTTAAGAAAACGACCAAAAATTATGCCAGAACCTTTAAGGCATCCATGTCAAGAGACGAATGGAATTTGCTTCAAGTCAAACAAGAACAAAAATCCAATTCTAAAACCTTGTCAAATCTTTTTGCAACCCTCGTGGAGGAAGAAACTAACCCAGAACTCCTTGACAAACTGTCTGAAATTTTGGATCACAGAAAAAAAGAGCTTTGTGAACAGGGACATTGGTCCGAATTTTCTCCACATGAAAATGACCAAAACAATGAATAACACGAAATATAAATCTTATAATTTTTATAACAATATCTTGATAATTATAAGCTTATATGTTATTATATGACTGAAAATTTCCAACAATATGCAAAGAAAACAGATTAATTTGCTATTCTTTATTTTCTTTTCTATCTGTTGGATTTTATTTTAAATAATAGCAGTAAACTGTCTGCTCTCCTTTTTATTACAGGCAACAGACATTATACTGATATTTTACTACTGGATAAAATATATGATTACGATATTTTCAATTTTTTGGACTATAATTAATTGTTGTGTTATGGCAGGCGCCATTCACCTTATCCGAACAAAGACTGACTTAATTGCTACTTATGGTTGTTCTGTACTAAACGTATTGGCAATCTGTTGTATTGTGCGATTGCTTTTCCCCATAGAGTTTCCAGAACACCAGCTTATTATTTCTGACAGTTACTTATATTCCAAAATATTAGACCCACTGACTTCGTTTTTGTTTCCGGCATTTCCGGACTGGATTCTTCCGCTGATGTTGTTCGTATGGGCTTGTGGCAGTTTGGTTCAGATTTTTCGCCTTTCCTGTTCTTTCCTACATATGTATCGCTCTTTGAATGCTAATGTCGTGAAAGCGGAACCTCGGGTTTTTGACATTCTGTACTCCATTGAGGAGAACTGCCCTCTCAAGATATATGTTTCCAAAGATATTTCTGTTCCTGTATTGGCGGGATATTGCCGTCCGGCCATCTACCTTCCTGAGTTTGATTGGACAGATATGGAATATCGTTATATATTTCTTCACGAACATACACATTGGAAAAGAAAAGATTTAATCAAAAAAGGATTCACTAATTTTTTATGTGTAATCATGTGGTGGAATCCTGCTGTTTATCTCATACGCAGAGAAGTTTCCGAGATTATTGAACTAAACTGTGACAGGCAACTAACCAAACAGCTCTCGGAACAGGAAGTATTTCAATACTTGACCGTTTTAAAAAGCAGTCTTGAAAAACTTCAATATTCCCGGATAAAAACGAATCACTATACTATAGAGTTTATAAATACGGCCAAGCGGTATTCCATTCAGCAAAGATTTGAACTGCTGACCTCCAGAGATAAACCAAGCCGAAACAGCACAACACCAAAATTGATACTGGCTGCCATAGCTTTTCTCTGGATGTATGGCTCTTATTATTTTATATTACAACCAAATTACGATGCCTCTGCCTTTTCTCTTTGGAAAAAAGATTCTACTTCCAAGGATGCCGTTGTTGATATTTCTGATAAAGGCAATACTTTTCTGGAAGAACAGGCGGATGGCTCCTATATTCTGTATTATGGGAATTTTTCTATGAAGGTTCCTACCGAAGATGTAGATGCCGGACTTTACGTCTATTATCCTATTGTTCCTTATGAGGAAAACAGCATCATTCAAAAACTGTTTTCTGATTTAAACAAGTTTTTCAAACACATCAAAGGAGGACTGTCATGAAACAACACTTTTTTAAACGCATCACACTCGGTACCTTTTTAGGCTGCATGGCTTTCAGTGCCCTTCCTTCTCTTCCATCTATCGCTCAGATGCCTGTACAGGTGGAAGCAAACGTCATCGAAGACACCATATCCCCATGTGCTGACGTCATTTACTGGCGGTTCCGAACATTGGCCAGTGGTAAAGTACAACGTCGCCGCTGGAATGCTACCAAAGGATACTGGGTAGACCCTCATTGGATGGATGTGAACTAACTCTTTTTCAATACCACTTATATTTCCATCATACTTGAGATATGTATCTCCAAAAAGGAATGTCCGGAAAGTCAACCACATTACTTTCCGGACATGCTTCCTTTTTCATCAATATTTCCGTCTTCTCCGCCGAAAATCACCTGGGAGCAATCAAAGATTTTCCTCCCATATACGGACGAAGCACTTCCGGGATATTCACAGAACCATCTTCATTTAAGTTGTTTTCTAAAAAGGCAATGAGCATACGAGGAGGCGCCACCACCGTATTGTTGAGGGTGTGGGCAAAATATTTTCCTCCCTCTCCCACCACGCGAATCTTCAATCTTCTTGCCTGAGCATCACCTAAATTAGAACAGCTTCCTACCTCAAAATACTTCTTCTGGCGCGGAGACCATGCCTCCACGTCGATGGACTTCACCTTTAAGTCTGCCAAATCTCCCGAACAACATTCCAGCGTACGCACCGGAATATCCAGCGAGCGGAACAAATCCACCGTGTTTTGCCACAACTTATCAAACCACATAGGACTTTCTTCCGGCTTGCATACAACAATCATCTCCTGTTTTTCAAACTGGTGAATACGATAGACACCTCTCTCCTCAATGCCATGAGCACCCTTTTCTTTTCGGAAACAAGGAGAATAGGAAGTCAATGTTTTTGGAAGAGCATCTTCCTGAATCACCGTATCAATGAATTTACCAATCATAGAATGCTCGCTCGTTCCGATTAAGTATAGATCTTCCCCTTCAATTTTATACATCATGGCATCCATCTCGGCAAAACTCATCACGCCGGTTACCACATTACTCCGAATCATAAACGGAGGTACACAGTAGGTAAAGCCTCGGTCAATCATGAAGTCCCTCGCATAGGCAATCACCGCAGAATGAAGCCTGGCAATATCACCCATGAGATAATAAAAACCATTGCCGGCTACTTTTCTGGCGCTATCCAAATCAATACCTTCCAGCCTTTCCATAATATCAGTATGATAAGGAATCTCAAAATCAGGAACTGCCGGATCTCCGTATTTTTGGATTTCCACATTTTCGCTGTCATCTTTTCCGATAGGAACACTCGGATCAATGATGTTCGGAATACGCATCATAATAGAAGTCACTTTTTCAGACAGCTCTGTCTCCAACGCTTCCAGCTCTGCCAGCCGCTCTGCATTTGCCGTCACCAGCTTTTTCATTTCCTCTGCTTCTTCTTTTTTGCCCTGCCCCATCAAAGCACCAATCTGTTTGGAATTTTTCTTCCGGCTGGCTCTCAGTTCGTCCGCCTCCTGCTGCGTCTTCCTCCTTTTGGCGTCCAGCTCAATCACTTCATCCACCAATGGCAGCTTGGCATCTTGAAATTTATTTTTAATGTTTTGTTTTACGACATCCGGATTTTCTCTCAAAAACTTTAAATCTAACATTCTTCCCTCCAAGAGTAATTTTTCTCGTACTATAATAAGCTATCAACAGTGGTTTTGCAAGAGCGTTCTCTATTGCGGCGGAACGACGATTTTTACCGCTGCCGGAATCAAGGCAATATCCAGCGGAAAACTGCTCATGAGCTGCTCTCCATCGTAATCCACATTGATTTCTCTTTCTTCCAGATTTTCTATTTTTAACCGGTTAGTCTGGAAATATTCCACCGACGGATGATTGACATGATCTCCCTGTAATACAGAAATCAGAAGCGGAGTAATCTGGAACACATCCATCTTTTTAATGATAATGACGTCAAACATTCCATCTGAAGTAGAGGCCATAGGAGCAATCTCCCGGAAACCTCCCACGCTCTGGCTGTTAGTCACCATGAACAAATGAATCTCCTCTTCCATCACCCTGTCATCGCAGGTGAACCTCATGTGCATCGTATGATTAAACTGCTTCGGCAAATCTATGGCCCCTTCCAGATAATAGGCTAGCTTTCCCATCACTGCCTTTTTATCCTTCTCCACCTTAAATCCGATGTCCGATAACAAACCGGCCGCCACCACATTGATAAAATATTTTTCATTGACTCGTCCGGCATCCACCTTCTTTAAATGAAACTCTTTTATCATCTCGCAAAACTCTTTCGGCGTCTGCGGCAACTTTAAGTAATTTGCAAAATCATTGACTGTTCCCGCCGAAATTACGGCAATCGGAATATCGCTTTTACTCAGGATACTGCCGTTGATTACCTCGTTTAATGTTCCGTCTCCTCCGACAGCCACCACAAAATCATAGTCACCCTGTTTCAATCCTGCCATCTTATTCAGAGCATCATCCTGCTTTTCTGTATAAAACACATCGATTGTATTGCAAATGTTATCCATAATAAGCGTTCCCGCAATCTCCTTAATTTTATCATGGAAATTTTGCCTTCCCGAAGACGGATTGATGATAAACAGTCCCTTCATTTTTCTTCCTCCCATGAACATTTCTATTCTATCGATACCGCAACACCTGAAACTTCCTGGCATAACCGCACAGAAACTTTTCTTTTCGACGCTGCCATCCATCAGATAACACCTCTTCCCGCCGGTGTGACGGTATCCTTCCCATCTGAATTTGAATTTAAAATGAGGGTTATCTTATCTCCGATACCATATTTTAGCACAAAAGACCGATATTTTATAGTCATTCTCCGGATTTCATAGAAATCATGGAACGATTCAGCTATAACATCTTCGATTTAGGAATTCATCACCTCATGAAAAAACAGCAGCGTATCACGAAGGCGCTCCGATGCAATCTGTCCCGGAGCCGAAGGATATCCCTCCATTCCAAAGGTCACGGCAGAGCCAAACCATTCTCCGCACAGACGGCTGATGGCCCCCGTTCCATCCATAGACATAGTAATCAACGGACATTTGGCATAAAGACGGTACATTTCCTCCGTTGCAGATAACAATGTTATCACATCCCGGCTATCCTGAGGCATGACCGCTACCTTGCAAATATCTGCTCCTGTTTCCTGCATCTGCCTCATTTTCTGAATCAATTCCTCTTTTTCCGGCGTCCTCTCAAAATCATGGCTGGATACAATGACCTTCTTCTCTTTTTCATGAGCTACCTTTATGACAGCTTCCAAAATTTCTATTCCCATGGACAGCTCCCCATCCACCAAATCTACACAGCCCGTTTCCACTGCTATTTGATTCAAGCTCACATAAGTTTCTCTTCCGATGGACCTTTCTCCTCCTTCTCTCAGAGAACGAAAAGTAAACAACAATGGTTTCTCTCCGAGAATTCCCCTCAAATCTGTCAAAACTTCCCGGAATCTTTCTATATTAAGAACCTCTTCATACCAATCTGCTCTCCATTCCACAATATCAGCGCAGCCCTGAGCGATTGTCTGCGCCTGCTTCAGAATCTCTTCTTTCGTCCTTCCGATGATAGGTACGCATATTTTAGGAATTCCCTCTCCAATTTTTACATTTCTTACAACCACTACACCCATTTTTCTTTCCCTCTATTCTGCTTTTACCAGATTTTGCACAATTTCTTTGCAGATTTCAAATACGGTCTTTCCATCAGTGGCTATCACAATATCCGCCGCTGCCTCATACTTTTCTCTTCTTTTCTCCATCAGATTTCCGATAAACTCTACATTTTTATTTCCACGAAGCAACGGACGTTCCTCATCATCCTTCACACGCTCAAGAATTATCTCCGGCGTGGCGGTCAACAACACCACTTTCCCATTCTTCTTCATCTCAACAACATTCTTCTCCCGAAGAGCAACGCCACCCCCGCAGGAAATAATCACATTACTCTGCGCCTGCATATCAATCAACAACTGAGTTTCCAGATTTCTAAAATACTCTTCTCCATACTTCTCAAAAATTTCAGGAATACTCATCCTCTGTTGTTCTGCAATTAGGGCGTCCATCTCCACTACATCCATATCAAAGGCTTTTTTTAAATAATCAGAGACGGTACTCTTACCTGAACCCATAAATCCAATCAACACAATATTATAATCAAACGGTTTTTCAGTGTCCCTCCCGCGGCATGCCATCAGCTCCTGCCTTAATTCTTCTCTCTTTATCATAACATTCTCTTTCTTTTTTTCTTATTTTTTCTATGAGTCTTATGGCTCCCTCTGTGCTGGCACAGGGAGCCGCAAGGCTCATTATAGCACCTCGCCTTCCCGGCTCGGTGGAGGTTTTCGCCTTATGGCTCCTTCTGTGCTGGCACAGGGAGCCGCAAGGCTCATTATAGCACCTCGCCTTCCCGGCTCGGTGGAGGTTTTCGCCTTATGGCTCCCTCTGTGCTAGCACAGGGAGCCGCAAGGCTCATTATAGCACCTCGCCTTCCCGGCTCGGTGGAGGTTTTCGCCTTATGGCTCCCTCTGTGCTAGCACAGGGAGCCGCAAGGCTCATTATAGCACATTTTTCTTTTGTATGCATGGTTTCTTGTGGTGAAAAAGGTTGCCGTTTCTGCTTTTATTTGCTGAAAATGACAGGGTTTTCGGCGAATGTTTTGCATAGTGCAGCAATCTTTTTCTTTTCTTATTTCTTCTGTTATTTTATCTCTTATTACAGCAATAAATATAAACATTTTTTATAAAGCTACGATCCGAACATCACAATATTTTTCTAATCAGACGGTACATTTCCCATTCTGTTTTTACTTGCTTCATTTGCTTCCTATATGTGGGATTACTAAACATTTTTATTAGATTGTAAAACAGATCATTGATACTTTTTGCATTCATCAAACTAAGACCTACAATATAAGTGGCAGTTTTCTCCTCTTTTCCTTCAAAAACAACAGGTTGTTTCAATCGAACCAGACTAATCCCCTCCTTCAAAGCGCCTTTGGATGGTTCAGCGTGAGGAATTGCCAAATCAGGATAAATTACAATATAATTTCCATTAATCTTTACATTATCCACCATGGCGTCTACATATTCTTTCGTGACAATCCCATCTTGATATAAAAGATTCCCCGATAATCGTACCGCTTCCTCCCAACTGGCCGATTCCACATCCAGCAAAATTCTATCCCTCGTTAAAAATGAATTTTTTCTTTGGTTCAATTCCTGAATCTCTGCCTTTTTTATATAAGTATGTTTACATTTCTCATTGAGAACCTTTGTAGCCATCGTCCTAATCTCAAAAATGGCGCTATCATCCAAAATAGGCCCTGATATCTGTATACATTCTATACTTTTGTGAGTATAAGGGACGGTAGAAATAATCATATCCGCCTCATAGGCTTCCATGCTGTCAGCCTCATGTGAAGATTTGATTCCTGCGATATGTATAATATCGTCAAACTGTCCCAATTCTGCCGTTAAAAGCTGCATGACACCCCTTCCCATCCCTCCAACAAGCAACACAGATACCTTTTGATTTCTCATGCGCTCAATTCTGTCCTTTTCTATCATAGATGCAAAATACATTGTCAAAAATGTAATTTCATTTTTTTTAAAAGGCATTCCAATATACTGTTCCAGTGGTTTCATGCACTGTTTTACGACTTTAAAAATTTCTGGATACTTTTCTTCGATTTCTTTTCCAAAAGGATTGTGGAGTACCTCTCCTGACTTCGCTCTGTAAACGGCAGATTTAATATGGTCTACCAACACATCATAGAGTGCAAAGTCCAGATAAAAACTGATATTGAATCGATTGGATATTTGATAAATTGCTTCTCCAATCATAATGGGTACTGCGATTTCTTCAACATTTGTCGTACTGCTTTTTAGATAGCTTTTCTTTCTAAGACACTGCACAAAATACCTGATTTCAACATCAGGTATGGTAAGATCAAAATAATCTCCCAGGCGCAGTAAGATATCTCTGCTCATCGGATATTTTGAACTTTTTCTTCTTTCTATAGAGATAGTTTCAGGATAAATTGCCCCATTTGACTGACGTTTCAGTAAAACCAGCAGTTCAATGATAAGTTCCATAAACGAAAAATCTGACAAAAATAAATCATGCCTGTTTTCCTCTTCTTTTACAATCCTTTGTATCACCGGCATTCTGTCTTCGTAATGTAGCTCTCTTAATAAAAGATGTTGAAACGTATCCAAAATTTCTCCATTACCATAATTATAGTAATCTAAATTTAATTCCAACAATTTCATCATCCCGCTGCGAATATTCTCCTCGCTCCCTTCCACCTTGTACCCTTTTTGTACCTGTGAATGAAGTTTCATATTATTTAATAGAAACCATTCTTTCAAATCATTCAAGTCATTTAGCGCAGTATTTCTACTGATTTCCAGGTATTCTGATATTTCTGTCGCAGTAACATAACGGTTGCTGTTCATCAATATCATAGAAGAAATCGTTTTTCTTTCATTCGGAGTCAAACGATATGTATAAAAATCATTCTCTAACAAAATCTCCTTAATTTTTTTTTGATGTTCCTCGCTCATCTCCGAATATTTTAATTTCCCATCTGACAAAATCTTGATAGTGGGAATCTCTTTTTCTCTGAATACGGCGTTTAACTCTCTTATCAATTTTCTTAACATCTGTTCTGATATATCAAACACTTCCGATAAATAATGCAGACTCAATTCTTGTCTATTTAGTATCCAGTTCAGTATCTTACTACTCCTAAAATCCAAAAAATCATCTCCTTTTCCTTCGCCACATTAAACTATATTATATCAACAATCAATTTTTCTATGCAAATCTTTGTCTATCTTGTAGTTATTTTTTTTCATTTCTTCTTAAAATATAGCAATCATTTCTTTATAAATCATTATACTTTCTAATTCAGAAAAAAATATAGACCAATTTTGTATCAAAACCAAAAAATCCTTTGTTCTTTATATCCAATGTCATAGCTTTTATAATGTACCCATCATACTTCAACAATATCAAATAAAAAGGAGTGATTATCATGCTATGGGAAAACATCAATGAATCATTGGTTTTTAACCATCTGTCTGTATCAAACAGCGACGAAGTCTTTGATGCTTTAGGCGGGAACCTTGAAAAGCTGGGTTACTGCAAAAACACTTATGTACAGGCTCTAAAAGACAGGGAACGTTCTTTTCCCACTGGCATCCAATTACCTGAAATAGGAATCGCCATTCCTCACACCGACCCGGAGCATGTGAACAAATCTGCGATATCCATTGCTACTCTGGAAAATCCTGTGCGCTATTTTCACATGGGCACTTCGCCGGGAGATGGAGCGGAAGTTCAGGTAAAACTTATTATCATGTTAGCTATTGCAGGCACAGGCCATTTAGACATACTGCAAAAAGCTATACAGCTTATCCAGGATCAGGAAGCTGTATCATGTATTCTTGAGGCCAAAACTGCAAGAGATGTCATTAACATTATCCAAGCAAAGGAGGAATCTGAAAATGAAAACAATTAAAATCCTTTCTGCCTGTGGAACGGGCGTTGCCACCTCCACGGTAGCATCTGAAACTTGTAAACGCTTATTAGCCGAACGTGGTTTCCCTTCCGTTGAAGTAACAGAATGTAAAGCCATTGAGGTCATCGGAAAGGCAGAAGTTATCAATCCAGATGTCATCATTCATACTGCCGAAATCCCAACAGACCAGCTTCAGGATTACAAAACATTTCGCGTTCTGGAATTTATCACCGGTTTTGGCGCAGAGAATGTCGCCGACCAAATCGCTGAATATCTACGCAGCAAAGAATAAAAAGATAAAGGGGTTATAAGGTATGTTTGTTTTAAACTATATTCTAAATATGGGTTCCTCGGTTGTGATGCCTATCATCATCACTGTTCTGGGATTGATTTTAGGACAAAAATTTTCCAAAGCATTTCGATCCGGATTAACCATAGGAATCGGCTTCATTGGAATCAATCTCGTCATCGGCCTCATGGGAGATTTCGTCAGTCCGGCCGCCCAGGCTATGGTGGAAAGATTTGACCTTAATTTATCTGTCGTCGATGTCGGATGGCCTGTCAGTTCAACTATCGCATTCGCCACACAGATTGTTCCGTTTGTTTTTATCGTCTGTTTTTTATTGAACATCATTATGTTGGCAACCAACATGACAAAAACTTTAAATATAGACATATGGAATTACTGGCATTTTATCTTGACCGGTTCTCTTGTACAGTTTGCTACTGGAAGCATGATAGCAGGCATTATTGCTTCAGGAATTACATTTATTCTGATTATGAAAATGGCCGATTATTCTGCTCCTATCGTGCAGGAATATTTCGGACTTCCGGGAGTTTCTCTTCCTCACACTGAAACGGTGAGCTGGGCGCCTCTCATGATGATACTGGATAAACTATACGACAAAATTCCAGGATTCAAAAAAATTAATTTAGATGGAGAAAATATTCAAAAGAAATTCGGCATTTTCGGAGAACCTATCGTTCTCGGCCTAATCTTAGGTGCAGGAATTGGAATATTGGCAGGTTATGAAGTAAATGCCGTCGTCACTCTGGCCGTCAACATGTCCGCTGTCATGTTTATCCTGCCTCGCATGGTCAGAATACTGATGGAAGGATTGATGCCACTGAGTGAAGATGCAAAGAAATTTATGGCCAAAAAATTTCCTGGAAAAGAAGTCAATATTGGAATGGACGCCGCCATTGCAACCGGCTCTCCTATGGTCATTTCCGCATCCTTGATTATGATTCCCATTACTTTACTTTTGGCTTTTATTCTGCCCGGAAATAAGCTTCTCCCTCTGGTAGATCTGGCAACACTTCCATTTTTCATGATTTGGCCTGTCGTTGCCTCCAAAGGAAACCTGTTCCGCGCTCTGGTTTCAGGAACCATTATGATGATTGCTATTTTATATATAGGAACTGACCTTGCTCCAACAGCCACGGCAATTGCAGAGGCAACTCACTTTGCTTTCCCAGAGGGTGCTTCCGCTGTATCCTCTTTAGATATCGGCGCTCATTTAGTTCCATATATCATATATAAAATAGGGGAATTCCTATCAATGCTCTTCTAATTTATTTTAAAACAGGAGGAAACTATGTTATTAGAAAATGAAAGGAAAAAGATTATTGAAATTGCTTTAAAGGTAAAAGCAGAAAAGCTCATCCCACTTACTTTTGGCAACTTTAGTTTGAGAGATCCTGAAACTGGCTATGTATGCATTACTCCAAGTGGTATGCCATATGACACCTTGCATCCATCCGATATCGTCGTCGTGGATGTCAATAACAATATCATCGACGGAGAACGCAGACCTTCCATTGAGATGCCTTTGCATACGGCGATGTATCGCAAACGTCCTGAAATCAACGGAATCGTACATACACACTCTACTTTTTGTACTGCATGGGCTTGCAGGGAAGGTGGCATGCCATGCATTATCGCAGAAACCGCAGAACTTGTAGGAGGAATGGTGCGATGTGCAAAATTTGTACCCCCGGGATCAGATGAACTGGCAGAAGTAACTTCTGACGCTATCGGCCAGGACAAAGCAATTTTAATGGGAAATCACGGCGTTATCTGCATTGATGAAACAATTGACAAGGCGTTCAACGACGCAATCATTATAGAAGAAAGTGCCAAGGTAGCCTATATTGCTTATCAAATGGGCAACGTCAACACTCTTGAAGAACAAATGATTCATTTCTTAAAAAAAGATGCAGAAGAAAATTACGGACAGAAATAAAAAACCCTGCCTTTTTCTTCAAACAAAAAATAACAGCCAATCGCAACTGAATGACAGAGTATTTTGAAAGAATAGAGGATATTGATATGAATGGAAAAATGAAAGCACAAATGTTTTATGCACCGGGTGACGTTCGTTTTGAAGAGACGAACATTCCTCAAATTAAAGAAGATGAAGTATTGGTAAAAGTAAAAGCCGCTTTGACTTGCGGAACCGATTTAAAAACCTATCGCAGAGGACATCCAACTATTATTCAATCTGTCCCATCCACTTTCGGTCATGAATTTTCAGGCGAAGTTGTGGAAGTCGGAGACAAGGTAACAAATTTTAAATTAGGAGACAGAATCGTAGGCGCAAACACAGCTCCTTGTTTTGAATGTGAAAATTGTAAAAATAAGCGGTACAGTTTATGCAAAAATCTTCAATACCTCAATGGAGCATACTCCGAATATGTTGCTGTTCCAGGACATATCTTAAAATATAATTTTTATAAAATTCCGGATTCCCTTTCTTACAAAGAAGCAGCTTTATTGGAGCCTCTTGCCTGTGCCGTACATGGCACAGACCGCATCCCAGCCGACGTAGGAGATAAAGTCGCTGTCATAGGAGCAGGCCCAATCGGATTAATGTTTATGAACTTGTTAAGCTTAAAAGGATGCCAGGTAATCGCCGTAGACCTATCAGACTATCGTCTGGAGCAGTCTAAACAGTTTGGCGTATATAAAACCGTCAATGCTTCCGACGAATCCCATATTCAGGAAGTCAGAGATATCTGTGATGGCAACGGCGCTGATATCGTCGTGGAAGCTACCGGCTTCCCTAACGTGTGGGAAAATGCCATCAATATGGTTCGCCCGGGCGGAACCGTACTAGCTTTCGGTGGAACAAAGGCAGGCACCACAATCACTGTAGATTGTCAGAAATTCCACTATGAGGAAATTACTTTAAAAGCCGTATACCATCACACCCCCTATCATGTGAGAAAGGCCTTACAGTTACTTGCCAGCCGCCAAATTGACGGAAGCAAATTCATTACTGCGGAATATCCTTTAGAAAAAACAATTGATGCTCTCGAGAGCATCGGAAGACAGGAAGGCATCAAATATGCCATCGTTCCAGAATAATCCCTGACTATTCCATAAAACAGAAAACCATTTCAAAAAGACAAATCCAGAAAGTTTCACAGGCTTTCTGGATTTGTCTTTTAAAATTCTCTTTACATTATCCTACCATTCTACAATTCTTCTATCAGTTCTTCCACATAGGCTTTGCACTGTTTTAAAGCATCGGCACAATCATCCATATCTTCGCTGTCCAGAGTAATGGAATCTTCCCCGGGATATCTGGTGGAAAAATAAAATCCATTCACAGAATGGAGCGCCTGTATCAATGACCTTGGCATAGAAAGTCCCATCGTCTTACATAAGTAGTGGATTAAGCTCCGCAAATTATGGGTTCTCAGCGCCCTTTCTTTCTCCATAGCTTCTTTATCTGTTTCCGGTTCTGCAAACTCTGAAATAATGTGCTTTAAATACCGCTCACATATATTTTGCGCCATAGCACCCATCTCATTAAACAATTGATTGTTGTTGTATGCAAACATGAAGTATTGATAGGAATTATCCGCAAAATCTTTATAAGTCTCTAGCGTTTCCATAGTGTCACCCCATCTCTTTTTATATTCGTTGTAAATAAATCTGATTGACTTTTGAATTTATCTTTCGTCGAAATCTTTAAATCCACATCTAAAGCAACCTCCTCACAAAGCTTCATTTTTAGTTTCCTTATCTCTTTATGATTGGGTATATCCTTTACAAGAAGGAGCAAATCAATATCACTCTCATAGCGGGATTCGCTTCTTGCGCAGCTTCCAAACAAAATAATTTTCTCTATATCAATCTTTCTTTTTCCACTCTCTTCCCGAATTACATCGATGCATTTTTTCACCGCCTTCCGATGTCTCGCCGACACCTGACAGGATCCATCAACTCCAGTTAAAATTTCCTTCTTCATTTTGGGATATAAAATCATATCACGGTATCCTCCCTGGAAAATATAACAATGATATCCTTCTTTTTAATAAAGCTCTTTTTTCCATTATATCAGAAAAGCGATGCGACAAACAAAAAATATTTACTTTGCAGAAATGATCATACACAAAATCGGTATTATATATAACGCCGCAGCACATTGGCCGGCAAATTCACCGACCAATAACCTTGCCCGTCAGCGTTTAAGTAGATCGTCACGAAGCAAACCTTGAGAGCCGCTTACAAGTTCGTTGGTAACTACACCTATGTGGACTTTCACCCGTCAGAGCGCACCTATGGTGCGCAAATAAAAAGCTGTAAACCCTTGAAAACAAGGACTTACAGCGTTGTTTCTGGTGTTCCCGAGGTGATTCGAACACCCGACCTACCGCTTAGGAGGCGGTCGCTCTATCCAGCTGAGCTACGGAAACATCTAAAATATCTATTTTATTATACTGACTGTCTAAACTATTACTTCTCCTGATCTTTGAGACAGGATGTGTATGCATCCTTTTCATACTATCTCTGGCAGCAATTACATATGTAAATTAGTATACGCAATTCTTATCTTTTTGTCAACTCTTTTTCCCGGCAACAGTGAAACATTTTCCAAGTAACAGTGAAATATTTATATTCTTTCTTTCCTCTAGGCGCTCTTTTTCATGGGAAGTTCAAAATAATAACCCATGCCGTAAGCCGTATGAATATAGTTTGCGGCATCTTTTAGTTTCAGACGCAACTTCTTCACAAGGGAATCTACCACCCTGTCACTTCCTTCATAGCTAATTCCCCACACTGCGGTGATAATCTGATCTCTTGTCTGAATCGTATGTTTGTTTCTCATAAAGAAAGAAAGCAATTCAAATTCTTTTATAGTGATGTCGATATATTCTTCTTCCACTTTTAACGTGCGCTTATCTAAATCCAACTCCAACACGCCTTCACGAATGGAATGATCGGTTCCATATACCCTTTTTATGATGGCTTCTATTTTCATTTTCAGAAGAGGAAATATCGTATTTCTCGACACGCACTCGTCCGCTCCCACCCGGTATGCCATAATCTGCGGTTCCGGCTCCTCATTTTCCATGAGCATAATCACGGGAATCTCATCAAAAGAACGGATTTCCTCTAAAATGTCATATTGCCCTTTCTCCCTGATTTCATTGCTCAGAAGAATTAAACCGATGGATGTATTACGCTCTGCATAGAGATCCATGGCTTCCTCCTCTTCTGAGGCAGTGATAATTTCATAAGTTTCTTTAAAATAATCGCAAAATTCTTTTCTGTAATCTATATTGTTTTCCACTAAAAAGATTGTATTACGTCGCATAATCACTTCTCCTTTCATGGAGTCAACCATTTTATTTTCTTTTTTTGCGTTTCAAGGACGACATGATATTGCCCAACGGATTATCCAGTTTCTGTTTCATCTCTTCTATTTCTCTTCTTTGTTCGGATAACACTTCTTCCAGCTCATTCACCTGTTTCTTTAATTCTGTATTCTCATTTCGTAAATTTATCAACGCCTTTCCTGTGAAACGAATGATATCTTTTTCCATTTCTTCTTCCGTCTGAATCCACTTATCATAGTTAGAAAAATCCATCCGGAACAAATCTTCATCTTTCCCAAAATACTCTTTCATGACCTTTCGATTGCCATCTTTGTATCTCTCCATAAACTGCTGCGCTTCTTCTGAAGAAAATAAAGTCTTTTTATTTAATTCCGGAGTCTCATCCGACATTCCCACCAATATCCTTCGGAAAAAAACATTGTCTCTGTGGGTCAGCCCCGGAATCCCATTTAAAATTCTTTTGATTTCAGGAGTATTTCCAACAAGAGCCGTATTTCTCTGCTCCTCGGTGATCACAAACTTACTGCTGTATTTTAATCCAATGGCATCTAAAAAATCTTCAAAAATAGAACCATTTTTAAAATATTCTCTTCCAAATCGTCTGACAATAATATTTTCCTGTCCAATCTCTTTCTCTATCACTTTCAACGGTTCATAATAATTCATTTCCAGGCGACTGGAATTTTCTATAAAATTTTCCCAGGTTGTTCTGGAATACAGCCTCTGTCCAACTTTGATTTTTTGCTTCCACCACGAAATCGCTAAACTGTCCTGCCTTCTGAAATACACGATAACTTTTATGGTAAAATTATTTTTCTCCGCCTCTTTGCGAAGCTTTGTCCACAAATCATCCTTTCCTCTCCGAAATACCACATTCCATATTGCCTCATCTGACAATATCACCTTATCATATTTTCGGAAAGTGTCTATTACAAAGTCCATTCCCTGACGGAACATTCTCTCCTCTTCCACCAAATCAGCCTCTCTGTTTTCATCATAACATTTTACAGAGAGAAAGAAAGCATTTCTCATAATGTTTGTCTGTCTGAATTTATGAGGAAAAATTGGATAACAATATCCTTTTTCCTGTAGCAACTCTGCGTTTTCTGTACAAAAATGCTGTAAAGAGGTAGTACCTGTTTTTGGGGTACCTATATGCAAATATAATGTTTTCATATCTTCAACCCTTCTATTTTTCACATTTTAGTCTTATTCTCTCCTATTATAAAAGAATAAGATTAAAAAAAAATTAAAATCCTTCCGGAAGAGCCATAAAAAATGTACTTCCTTCCCCTAACTCACTTTCCACTGTAATTGTTCCCGAATGAATCTCTACAATCTTCGCCGTGATAGACAATCCCAGTCCAAATCCTTCAGAATTTCTCGCCTTATCCGCCCGATAAAATCGATCAAAAATATATTTTTTATCTGTCTCACTCATTCCACATCCGAAATCTTTGACTGTCAAAACAACCTGATTCTTTTCTTTTTTTAATATGATATCTACCGTAGAATCTTCATCGCTGTATTTCATGGCATTATTAATCAAATTTCGGATGGCAATCATCAGCAGGCTGACATCCACCCTGGCTTCCGCTTTTTCCAAAGAAAGTTCTAAATGAATATTCTTCTCATCTTTTAATTTTTCATTTTCACAGACTTCTTCCACAATATCACTCAAATCTGCATATTCAAAATCTACATGCGCCTTTTTTTGATCTAATCGAGACAACTGTAAAAGCTGCGTGATAATGCTGTTCGTCTTTTTTACCTGACGCTCAATCAAATCAATGGCCTCATTAAACTCCTCTTTATCATGAATATGTTTTCTTGCATACTGACATTGAGCCATGATGACTGAAACCGGCGTTTTCAGCTCATGGGTGACATCAGAGGAAAATTGCTTTTGTTTTTCAAACATTTCCTCCAGCCTGTCTAACATTCGATTGTTTGCCTGCTCCAAGATTTTAATTTCCTGAAAATCTCCTTCGTATTCTATCCTCTGAGATAAATTTTTCTCATCCCCAATATTTTCTGCCGTATCACATATTTTTTTGATAGGTTCCACTATTTTCTTTGAAAAAACAGAAGAAATCGCTGTGGCCAGCAACACGATGACCGCTGCACAAATATAAGAAGCATATTTTAATGTGCGGTAACCGCTGGATACGCCGCTCTTATCTACGATACATCGTATAATGGCAATTGTCTTGAACACTCCATTTTCTCCTCCTTTTATAATGGAGCGATCATACACATAATAATGAGTATCTCCACAGCGAACTTCACGGATTCGTTTGCGAAAGGGTTTCAATTTTTCCATGCTTGCATCCGGATAAATCCCTTTTATCAGATTTCCTTTTACATCCAGGACTACCTTGATAACTCCGTTTTCATTGTAAACAAAATTATCGGTAACGATCACCTTTCCATCTTCCATATTCACATTAATATAGTCGTACCTGGATTCTTTTCTCAACTGATTCTTCACATCAAAATCTATCGCCACATTAGAAAAATAAGTAATAAACAACGCCATTAATAAGGCGGTGGCAAACGTAATACCAACAAAATGTATGGATATATATCTGGCAATCGACTTTTGTTTTATTCCTCTTCTTTTAATATATATCCCACCCCTCTTACCGTCTGAATTAATTTTTCTTCAAAGCCATCATCTATTTTCTTCCTAAGGTAACGAATATATACATCAATGACATTAGACTCTCCATCGTAATCCATGTCCCATATGTTCGCCTCAATCTGTGCGCGGGATAAAACAATATTTTTATTTCTGATGAGACACTCCAACACAAGATATTCTTTAGGAGAAAGAGAAATTTCTTTATCTCCTCTCTGAGCTGTCCTCGTATTTACATTCAAGGTCAAATCTCCGCAAACGTAAATGTTTTCTCTTATTTCCGGCTTTCTCCTTATGATGACTCTGAGCCTTGCAACCAGCTCATCAAAAGAAAAAGGCTTGACCATATAATCATCCGCACCATGATTTAAACCATATACAATATCATCCACATTATCTCTTGCCGTCAAAAATAACACCGGTGTTTCCACTTTTTCTTCCCGAATCTTTTTCAAAACTTCAAATCCGTTCATTTTCGGTATCATCACATCCAAAATAACGGCATCATATTCCATGGTAGTCATATAAAGAAAAGCATCTTCTCCATCAAAACAGGAATCCACAATATATCCCTCTGCCTCCAGATTTTTCACAATAATGCTATTCAAATCTTTTTCGTCTTCTACTACTAAAATCCGCATCTTTTCCTCCTTCCACTTGAAAATGCATCTACATTTTTCACATTTCTGTATTTTTCCCATAACATAATGATAAAGATGCTGTGAGGATTTTTCATGTCTTTTTTTGATAAACTAAAATGGAACATTCAACGTATGAGTTTCAGCAACCGCGGCATATGGAGATGGATTCACCATTTGATTGACAACTTTACCGACATCAGCAAAACTTTAAATGACCGGTAATCTCACTATATCCTGCATTAGATTAAAAACAAGAACATTTATTTTTGTCCTTCTCCGATAGACTCTCCTGTCTCAGCATCCAGAAAAATCTTTTTGCGTTTCAACTTTTTGTTAATAAGTAACGAAAAGAGATACTGTAACACCGCCACGACCGGAACTCCCAGAAACATTCCTATGACACCCAGATAGGCTCCTCCAAAAGTGATGGCAAATAAAATGAGAATCGGACGAAGACCGGTGGAATCTCCCAGCAGCCTCGGCCCGAGAATGAGACCGTCAAATTGCTGCAAGGCGATAATCATGATGGTAAAAATAATGCCATATTTTAATTTCAACACAGATAAAATTACAATTCCCGGCATTGCCCCGATATAAGGGCCAAAATATGGTATCATATTCGTCACTCCGACGATAACGCTGACCAACACACCATAAGGCAGTCTCAAAATATTCATAAGCAGAAAGCATAATATACCAATGATAAGGGAATCAATGGCTTTTGCCACGATATATCCCGTAAAAATCCGATTACAATTTCTGGAAATCTCAATTACTTTCGTCGCTGTCCTCTCCTCCAAAAATGCATAGAGAATTTTTTTCATCGTCATGAAAATAATTCTTTTGTCGGAGAGCAGGTAGACCGATACGACAATGGCAATGAGAATCATAATGAACCATCGGATGACAGCCACGGAAGCCGAGTAAAGCCATGGAATCAATCGAGAGGCCACCACCGTAGAAAACTCTAATATTTTGGGAGACATATTATTGATAAAATTGTTGACCAAAGTATTATTTAAAAATTCCAGCTGATAAGACATCTCCCTCAGCCATTTGGAAAATGCATTGTACATCACCGGTATGTTTGCTGATAACTCAGATAAACTGTAAATCAACTGAGGAATTACATATACAAGACAAACGGCTATAAATCCGATTACAATCAGATAGGCAAACAAAATAGCCAACATCTTACTTATCTTTTTTCTTTTCATCTTGAAAACTTTGATGAGTATTTTATCATGAATATAATTGACAAGAGGATTGACAATAAATGCGATTAAGATTCCTACAAAAAAACTGGACATGCTGGAAACAAAATCTTTCAGCATTCCTATCGTGGCATCCCAATGAAAAATCACACGAAAAATAATACATGCGGCCAGTATTACAAATACCGTGTAAATACATATTGTAAAATATCTCTGATTCGACTCAAAATGATTTTTATTCACAATTCCTTTCCTTCCTTCTTATTTTATATTTATAGTTTAACAGAAAATGACATTTTCCGCCACCTCCGTCTTTCGTTCCTATCTAAAGTCTATCCCAATTCACCATAAAAATTTCTATTATACTTTCTACTTCGCCTCCCTTTTTTCTACCTCTGCCAAAACCCTTTTCTCTGTCAGTCCTCCCAATCCGGATATCGTATCATGCTTTAACCAACATCTGGCACGAGCCTGCTTGCAAAAGAAGATATTCATGATGAATCACAGGACGTTTTGTCTTAATGGAGAATTTCGCTGCGGTCACAGCAAAAAAGCACTGTCAGCTGCAAATCTGAGATGTTATGAATGAATCGTTACAAAAATATATTTTTTTTTAAAAAAATGCTTGCATTTTTTTTAAGTTTGTTATATAATTATTCTTGCGTTGAAAAATAATAGCGCAAGGGCTTTTAGCTCAGTTGGTAGAGCACCTGACTCTTAATCAGGGTGTCCAGGGTTCGAGCCCCTGAAGGCCCACTGAAAGCACTGTTTTTGATGGATGAACCATTGGGGACGGTGCTTTTTCGTTTTATCTTTTTTCTATAAAACTGTATGGTCTGCCGGAGAGGCTTCTCTCCCACTGGCACATTCTTCTGCTTTGACATTTTTTTACCGGAGAAACAGAAATTTGTACCGACAGACCATTCTTCTATTTATTCATGATGAATTATCATTTTACAAATCGGTTTTCCTTCTTTTACAAACCTTTCCTCATATTCTGTCATTATATTTCCTTCTAAATATTCACTGTGATGAAGATCAAAGGTGCATAAATCCAGTATCCATCCACTCTCTTTTACCTCTTCCAAAGAAAAATCAAACAGTCCTCTGTTATCGGTCTTAAATACAATGTTTCCTTTTTCTTTCAGAATCTCCTGATATCTGGCCAGAAACTGACGAGAAGTAAGCCTTCTTTTGGCGTGTCTGTCCTTTGGCCATGGATCTGAAAAATTCAGATAGATTTGTTCTATCTCTCCCTTTTCAAAATATTGAGCTATATATTCCGCATCCATTCTCAAAAAATGAAGGTTATCCAGCGGTTCCTCTTCCATTTTCTCCAATGCCCGCACTAAAACGCTGGAATACTTTTCGATTCCGATATAATGAATATCCTGATGTCTTCTTGCCATCTCCATGAGAAATTTTCCTTTTCCCATTCCTATTTCAATATGAATGGGCTTTCCATCCTGGAAAATTTCCTTCCATCTTCCTTTATTGTTTTCTCCATTTTTCAACACATATGAATTCGCCGCAATGTGTTCTCTTGAACCTTTTACATTTCTTAAACGCATAATCTCCCTCTTTTGTTCGTTTCATCTTCTCACCTCAGCCGGCATATTTTCCATGGGCGGCCAAAATGATTTCCATTATTTTTTCCTTTCAAACAAGTATGATTTCTGTGTGTCTGGTGTCCTGCACACTCTGGTGTATCTTCCGACTATTTCTATCAATCTGAATCAATCACCTACATATGCTATTAGAAAAGTCTCTGTTTTACAATCCTTTTTCTTGCACAGAAACCATGGATAGTATACAATAGACAAGTATTCTATGCAAACGATTTCCTTCTTTATTATAAAGTTATCTTTTTAGATGGAAATTTATTTTGATATACATAAGGAGATATATTTATGAAACGTGTTTTTCCACTGATTTTTACCGCAATGCTCACCTTTTCTTTTTCTCTTCCTGTTCACGCACACTTTTCCTTTCAGGAAGACAAAGTGATCAATGACTCCACTCAGGCGTCGTCCCGGACTTCCACCGCAGAATCTACAGACAGTTCGCAAACCGACTCCTCAGAATCTGTTTCAGAAACCATGTCAGAAGACTCTTCCTCAGAAGCTTCTTCTTCCACAGACGCTGTCACTCCAAAAATTTCCGTCCCGACATCATCCGATTCTCCACTTCATGAAAGTTCAGAAAACGATCCCATCGGTGACACCTCCTCTTACTACAATATAGACAATCTCGGGGAGGGACCGGAAATTGTGGCAGAATCCGCCATTCTTATGGATGCTTCCACCGGTGCTATTCTCTATGGCAAGGAGGCGGACACCAAACGTTATCCCGCCAGCATCACAAAAGTTATGACGGCACTCCTCGCCATGGAAAACTGTTCTATGGATGACATCATTACCTTTTCTAACGAGGCTGTCAATGGCATTGAATCCGGAAGCAGCACTGCCGGCATCAACGCAGGCGCACAGCTTACCGTCAGAGATACCTTGTACGCCCTGATGCTTGTATCAGCCAACGAGGCGGGGGCTGCCATCGCAGAACACATTTCCGGCTCCAATGAAGAATTTGCTAAATTAATGACGCAGAGAGCAAAAGAACTTGGATGTGTAGGAACCAATTTTAAAAATCCTCACGGACTGCCCGATGAAGAACATTATACTACAGCTCATGACATGGCGCTTATTTTAAAAGAAGCATTAAAATACGAAGATTTTCGCACCATCTCCTCTGCTGACAGCTATACCCTGGAACAAAGTGACACACTGACCCACACGTTAGAACTTTGGAATCACGCCAAAATATTGAGGGAAAACAGTGACTATTATTATGAGTACGCCGAGGGAGCAAAAACCGGCTATACAAAAGCCGCCTTAAACACTCTTGTCACCTATGCCGCCAAAGATGATGTGGAACTATTGTGCGTCATTTTAAAAGACTATGGGGCAGACAACAGCTATTATGATACATCCAAGCTTTTTCAGTGGGGATTTGAACAGGTAAAATCCATAAAACCGTTGACTTCCTTTAATTTCAATGAAGCATTATCCAACAGTTCTTCCATTGATTCAGAAAAGCTGAATAATTTAAAACGCCTGGATTGTACTTTCCCTGAAGATTATTACATTCTTGTCAACAAAGATTTTGATGAAACAACTTTAAAATGTGCTTTTACTTATGACGAAGATCCCGATACCGGACATATCGGATTTATCAATATCTTTTCCGGAGATACGGTCATTGGAACTGCGCCGGTCACCTATGACATGACGACAGAAGCCGGACAAAGCTATCGAAATGGTGGAGAGAGTGACGATGATTTGGAAACCGCACCTGTAGACGAAAATAAAATGAGTCCACGAAAATTACTTCTCGTTCTTCTTCGCATTGTCATTGTACTAATCGTCATTGTTGTCATCATCAATATGATTCGCAGATGGAGAGCAGAGCAAAGAAGGCAAAAGCGTATCAAGGCAAGAAAAAAGAGGCATGCTTCTTCCAACACAAGAAACACAACCTCAAGAGCTTCCTCCCCTTCTTCTAAAAAACGTAAACGACGCTAAATCAAAAAAATGTGCCAGTAATTTTTTACTGACACATTTTTTATATTAGGAAAAAAAGATTATAAACAATCCACCTCTCCCTGAAGCCATATATAACCTTTGAATCGCCTGCCTACTTCCGGTATGCCCGTCATATCTTCCTTTGCAATTGTAAATTCAATTTGAATTGAATTACATTCCAAAGAAATGTAATAAAAGCTTTCTCCTGTCATTTTATTTGTCATCGTCGATACATCAATAATATTTCCCAACACAGAATATTTATCACATTCCACTGTATAAGGCATAAAATAAGAAGTCACGATCGTAAAAATATCTTCTTTTTTGGAACGGCTGCTTACCAGATTGTAGGTGTCCATATCTTCGAGGGTGAGCTGCTCCATTGCCTCCACATCCCCCGCCTTTGCCGCATCAATCATTTGATTCCGGATTTCATTTCCCTGCTGCTCTCTTCTTTTTTGGCATTCATCTGTTTCAATGGGAAGAATAATCATTCCCTTTGAAGACAGACCAGATAAAATCATCGTATTAAATTCTTCTTCAAAAATACCATGCTTTCTTTTCAAATATTCTACGATATTGTTGACATGGAATATTAAAGGGATACCCAGATTATTCTCATCACAAATACAAGAATATTCCTGATTTCCAGTATGTCTTTCAAATTCCAGATTTTCATGAAAAAGACAATTCATCCCTTTTACATAAGGAAATACCGAATCCAATTCCAAATATCCTTCTGTATCTTCAATGGCTGTCACCGAAATTCCCGTTGCCTCCGAAAAATCTTTCTCATATATCAATAAAGTTTCTTTTTCATTGATTAAAACAGAATCTTTTCTATCAAAATTTTTCGTAACGTAATCAGCCAATTCTCTTATTTTTTTCTTTGTATTATATTGTCTAAAACCAATTGCCTTTAAATACTGATGCATTCGTATACTCCTACTATCTTTTTATTAGGCACTCATTTCTTCTCCATAATGAAGTGCTTTTTCCAACGAAATTTTTTCTTCATCGGCCAAGGCAATATCGCAAATTCCATTTTTGATTTCTTTCATATATACATGGCATCCGGCCCTGTTATGAATCGTATTTAAAATAAATCCATCATTGGCACTATTTAACAATGTAAGTACAAAACTCATCTTCCCGCCGCTCACTGAATTTTCTACATTAAAAGCATCATACCTGTGTATTCCCATCTTGCTATAACTTTTTCTCACTTTATCATAAATAATTGGAATTTGGTCATCATTATCCTTTTGGCCTATTTTTAATTCATCAATTTCTCGAAATCTTTTATAAATAGTATATTCCAAAGATTTCCCACTCTCTCCTGTCATAAATTCCATATATCTTTTTCTTATTCTGAGGTAATCCAACAACAAAAAGAATATGGTAATCACCAACGCTGTCATGATAATACATGTTCCCACAAGAAACACATCAAAGTCCATATTCAAAAAAACTAATATTTTACTTTTCATACTTTTCTCCTATTCTGTTTTCTCTCGTATACTTTGAATTAAATCTATGATTCTCTCCAGTTCCTCCTTTGAATAATACTCAATTTCGATTCGTCCCTTGTCATTCTTCTTTTTCTTTATGGAAACTTTACTTCCCAGAATTTGTTTCATCCGTCCTTCGTAAAACAGCATCATATTATTTTCTTCTGAATTTTCTTCTTCTTTTTCCGGATCCTCTTTTTTCTCTGACAGTCTCTTTACCAACCGCTCCGCTTCTCTCACACTGAGACCTTCATCCATAATTTTTTCTGCAATTTCACATTGTAATTCTCTGTCTTCAATAGAGATGAGCGTTCTTCCATGTCCGCTGGTGATTCGGTTATCTATAATCATTTTCTGTACTCTTTCATCCAGCTTCAAAAGTCGCATTGTATTTGTAATCGCTGTTCGACTTTTGGATACGCTCATCGCAATTTCATCTTGCTTTAAATTATATTCCTGTTGCAGCTGTTGATATGCCTTTGCCTCCTCAATAGGATTTAAGTTTTCCCTTTGTAAATTTTCTATCAGAGAAATTTTTAAAATTTCCTTCTCATCATATTCCTTTACAATGACAGGAACTGTTTTTAATCCCGCCTTTTTGCTTGCCCTCCATCTTCTCTCTCCTGCAATGATTTCATAAAAATCGTCTTTCTTTTTCACAATCAACGGTTGAATCACTCCGAATTGTTTTATAGACTCTGACAATTCTTCTATGGCATCCTCATCAAACTGTTTTCTTGGTTGATTTCTATTGGGTTCTACCTTTCTGATATCCACCTCCAAGTCATAATTTTCTATTTCTTTCTTTGTTCCTTCTTCCTTTTTTTCTTCTTTTTTTATTACCGTTTCCTCTTTCGGTATTAAAATATCCAATCCACGTCCTAGCCCTTTTTTTAACGCCATGAAAATACACCCCTTTTATTATTATTCTTATTATTCTTTTTTCACTTAGAAACATAATCTCTCAGTCATATCTATCCAAAAATTTGACTCTAACTGAGAAACTATGTTTCATGTGAAACATTTATTCCCGGGTATTTTCCATCACTTCATCGGCCAGTAATTTATAAGCTTCAGAACCGGAAGACTTCTTGTCGTACAAATTAATTGGCAAGCCATGGCTTGGCGCCTCTGCAAGTCTTACATTTCTTGGAATAATCGTCTTATATATATTCTGATTTAGATTATCTTTCACATTTTCTACAACCTGCAAAGACAAATTTGTTCTTGCATCATACATGGTAAATACAACACCTTCCATATATAAAGAAGGATTTAAGTTTTGCTGAATTAAATTAATTGTATAGATTAACTGGGTCAATCCATCCAAAGCATAAAACTCACATTGTATCGGGACGAGAACAGAATCCGCAGCCGTCATCGCATTGACCGTCAACATTCCCAGAGCAGGAGGACAATCTACAATAATGTAATCAAAATCTTCTCGAATAGATTTCAATTTTTCTTTTAAAATATATTGCATATTCTCAGAAGTGATCAATTCAATCTCAGCGCCTGCCAGATTTCTATTTGCCGGAATCAAATACAGATCATCAAAACAATTTTTAATCTGTACGATTGAATCCTGTACTTTCAACTCTCCTCTCAACACTTCATAAATTGTCCTGTCCAATTCATTTTTTTCCAGTCCAAGACCACTGGTAGTATTTCCTTGGGAATCCATATCAATTAATAATACCTTTTTTCCCTTTTCCGCTAAACACGCAGATAAATTAATAGAAGTGGTCGTTTTTCCTACTCCACCTTTCTGATTTGCCACAGCAATCATTCTGCCCATGTACAAACCTCCATTTCTAATTTTTTAATTTTTCCATTTTTGTCATCCCACATTCAAAGAGATTCTGTCTTCTTTTCTAAAACAAGGCAGCAAATAATAACATCAATTCTATTGTATGCCTACATTCTACTTTTCTCTCCCTCGTCTAAAAATCAAAACAAAATACCTTAGATTGCATTGAGGTGTGGAGACATTCTATAGGATTATTTTAAATATGGTAATTATTCAGCTATGCACCTGATAAAACCGTTTCATTGAAAAAACCAAGATGCTATGGCTGAATCGTTACCTTATATGTACATTTCATTATAACACACATCAGATAAAAATACATTCTAATGTTTCATGTGGTTTGTGTCAAGTAAACGTTGGCAACTTTTCTTTTGTTTTTCTTTCAAATG